>CAYRJA010000027.1:0-25189 GCA_964424455.1 uncultured Bifidobacteriaceae bacterium | reverse complement strand
CCACTCAAGCCGTTGCTTCACTCACCGTGAAGAAATCATTTCCAATTCTTGATGTACTGTTCAGTAGTTCATGGAGCAACCTGTATGGCGCTGCACACACGCAGGAGACTTTTGGTGTTAATTTTTATCCCTCATTCAATAATCACTTTGTACTTGGCGCTTCCCTTATTGCCAATCAGGATTCACTAAATCTGAAAACAAGTTTATCATATTCTGCTCTTCTTTCTTATCGTTTCTCTTCCCGTTTTTCTGTTCAGTTTAATTATTACAATGGAAATTCTTTGTTTGTGAATGAATACAATGGTTTTCTGGTGAACAATTCTGTTGACCTGACCATTTCAAAGGTTTCGATACTCCCTTCTCTGTATCTATCTGATAATTTTGAAATTTATGGTTTGTTGCAGTCGGAGAGGAAACAACGCTACCCTCCGGATCCGGCATCCGCCAATTTTAAGTTCCATTATACCTCCGCACTCGCGGGAATTAAATATATTTTTTAGCTATAGAAAGAGGTTTCCTTTCTCTGTTACATTCTGTGAATGAATATTCCTGACTTCTTCAGACTTTTCAACTGTAACAGCACTATCAATATCAGAAACCTTCTCGCAGGCAACTCTGCCTTTTATCTATTTTTATTAACTTCACAAAAATTTAAAATTGAATAATATTTCTGTTACAGAAAGGCAGAACATTTTTCATCACTTACACACCGCTGAAAAAGTATTACTGCTACCTAATATCTGGGATCCGCTGGGCGCTGCATTGTTAGAGAAGCTGGGCTATCCGGCTGTTGCCACTTCCAGTTCGGCTATGTCGCTGAGTAACGGATACAGAGATGGTGAAAAACTTCCGTTTACAGATTTACTGCATATACTAAAAAGGATAACTGCCACTGTAAATATTCCGATGTCTGCTGATATAGAAACTGCTTATGCCCGAAACAATTCAGAGTTAAAAGAAAATATTCTGAAACTGACGGATACAGGAATATCCGGAATTAACTATGAAGATAGTAAACACGGTGAGTCAAAAATGATTTCAATTTCTGAACAATCAGAAAAAATTTCTCTTATAAGAAAAACTGTAACAGGTGCCGGTTCACGGATTTTTATCAATGCAAGAATTGATGTTTACATTAAGGGCAACAATCTTAGCGATGGTGAAAAATTAGAAGAAGCAATTAAAAGAGGAAAGGCATATAAAGAAGCGGGAGCCGATGGACTCTACCCTATCCTGCTGAAAAATAAAGAACATATAAAAACAATAAAACATGAAACCGGGTTACCGCTGAACATAACTTTTGTTGATGGTATTCCTGATGTTGATAGCATAAAAAGTATTGGAGTGGACAGAATAAGTTTAGCATCCGGATTTTTAAAAAGCACAATTTATCACATGAAAGATGTTGCTGAAAAGCTATTGAAACAGAATGATACAACTGAAATAATCCGAAACATGGTTTCATCTGAATATCTGAGTGAGTTGATAAGCGACAAACAAGCAAATCTTAAACAGCAGGTATCATAATAAATCACAGTAAGAAAAATGTTTCAGCATAAAAACTTTTCACTATACTCTTTGTTGAAGATAGTAGTGATGTTACAGTTCAGTATTACTTCTGAATTTAATAATTTTTAAACCTATAAATCAAAAATCATGGACAACAATGAAATGTTCACCAAAACTACAAGAGAAATATTAGACAAGAAAGCCTCACTCGCTCCCAAGAACATTGAAGCATGGCGCAATTTCAGCAAAACGGTATTTCAACCGGGTGCATTGGATGAAAAAACAAAACAACTTATTGCAGTAGCGGTGGCACATGTAACTCAATGCCCTTACTGCATTCATGCACATACTCCTTTGGCGCTTCGCAAAGGAGCTACCAAAGAAGAAATTATGGAAGCAATATGGGTAGCTGCTGAAATGCGCGCAGGAGCCACTTACGCTCATGCAAATATGGCAATGGAAGAAATGGAGAGATACACAGAAAAGACTAAATAAAATTTAACACTTCAATAAAATGGAAAAGCAAAGAATAGATTATTCAAAGGTTGCACCCGATGCAATTAAAGGACTGATGGAAATAGAAAAGTATGTACATCATTCGGGATTAGATCCTGTCATTTTTGAATTAGTAAAATACCGCGCTTCGCAAATCAACGGATGTGCTTACTGTATGGATATGCACACCAAAGACGCGCGTGCTGCAGGCGAAACAGAGCAACGCCTGTATGTATTGTCGGCTTGGAGAGAAGTTTCTTTTTACACAGAGAAAGAACGGGCTGCACTCGCCTGGACAGAGGCGCTTACTTTAATTTCCGGAAACGATGTACCTGAATCACTCTATCAGGAAGTGAGGAAACATTTTGATGAGAAAGAACTTATCGCACTGACCATGACCATAGTAGCCATCAACGGATGGAACAGGTTAGCCGTTTCGTTTAGAACTCCGGCAGGTAGTTACACTCCCGGCAAAAGGAAATAACAGAATAGAATATGGATTTAAAGTCGAAAGTTGCCATCGTTACCGGCGGCGGTAAGGGATTAGGTGCTGCTATATCAAGAGCATTGGTACGGCAACAAGCTAAGACCGTTTACGGAATAGCACGAAGCACAGACTCACTAAATGCTTTGCATAAAGAATTAGGAAAACAATTTGTTCCTGTAACACTTGATATTACACAGCACATTGAAGTAGTTGAATGGGTGAAGAAAACCTTTTCAGAAAAAAATCAACCCGATATTTTAGTAAACAATGCCGGTGTAGGCGCTTTCGCAAGAATTGATGAAATGCCTTCTGAGTTGTGGTATGCAATGATTAATACTAATCTGAACGGTGTGTATCACATTACTTCAGAAGTGGTAAAACTTATGCGAAAGAAAAGTAGCGGTTCTCATATCATAAACATTGGCTCCATCATGGGAACTACTACCCGTGCCGAAGGAACTGCCTACTGTGCAACCAAGTACGGCTTAAACGGATTCAGTCAGGCGCTTTATCAGGAAGTGCGCAGAGACAACATTAAAGTAACCTGTGTAAATCCCGGCTCAATAGAAACTGATTTTCTGAAAACATCAGGAATAGAAAAACATCATAATATGCTTCAACCTGAAGATATTGCCGGCACGATTATTCATATTCTGAAAACACCTGACAATATGCTGATTAATGAAATAACCATGCGCCCGCTAAACCCTAAGCCGCCACAGAGTTGATTACAAGTTGGTCAGATTACTGAATCACTAACTTACCCACTCCTAAAGTTTCATTTCCACGGGTTAACTTGTAGAAGTAAATTCCTGTAGGAAGATTGTCTTTCTGAATAGTAGATTTTTGGTTGGTGATATTCAGTTGCTGCACCTTCTGTCCTACTAAATCAAAAACCGATAACTGTAACACCTGATAGTTACCGGATTCTGCCAACGGGATATTTCCACTGATTTCTAAAGTAGTGTATGAGCTGAACGGATTAGGATAAACTGTAACAGCCGGCTGATGATTTTCATTTTCCCTTATTCCTATTACAACTTGCCCTCCTTCCGTAAGCGTATTGAAATGATTAATTGCTACTCCTGTAAATTTCTCGGTTTGCAAAGTACCATTAGGCCATCTTACCACTACTGAATCCACTTGAGAAGGATAACCGCCTAATCCAAAGTGTATAGTATTCCCTTTCGACATTTTAGCTCCATGATAAGGCATTTGGTATTGCATGTGTCTTTTGCCGTCATTTGTATATACTTCCACCTTCGCTCCTATTGCCTTTTTATTTCCGGATGTGCTCACTAAATTCAGTTCAACAAAGTTTCCCCAGAATGGTATTTGATTTTTGAACAAAGCAAATTTCCCTTCATTAACTCCTCCTGCATAATCCAATTTTCCGTCATTATCATAATCTACAAGTATAACATCTGCATCAGAAACTACATTATTTATTCCGTAGCTGAAAGATTGCTGTTGGAAAGTATGATCTGATTTTTGAATATAGATACTGGAATAACGACAGCCATAAAAACTACAGATTGCAAAATCAAGCAAGCCATCGTTGTTCAGGTCTCCCCATGTTCCACCTGCGTGTGTTTCTTCAAACTCAATACCTATATCTCCTGCATTCACTCCGGGGTTAAGGTCAGTAAAACTACCATCACCATTATTTTTATAAATAGTTGTGGGACGATGATCATAAGCAACGGTAAAAGCAGGATGAGCTAATTGAGGCAACAGTAAATCCATGTATCCATCGTTATTGTAATCACCCCAGTCGCAGCCGGTTCCGTGTCCTGAGCCGCCAAAATTATTAACATCTATTCCTTTATCGTACGCTACTTCAGTAAATGTTCCATCTCCGTTATTCTCCCACAGTTCGTCAGGTTGCAACCGGTAATTGGCGATGTACAAATCCATGTGCCCGTCATTATTGTAATCAACCCATTGCGCCCCGCGAACAGCACGATTTGTTCCTATTATTTTTCCGTGTGCCGATGTAGAATCCGGTGGAGATACTAAACCATACTGATTAATAAACATGGGTTTTATCAATGAAGTAGTATCAATAAAGCCAAGGTTTTTATCATTCAAATAGAGATGATGAGGAAAATATTCTTCATAGTTTGTATTAGCAGCATCCTGTAACACAGTGGTTTTCCATAGCTGACCTACAAAGAGATCCGGATAGCCGTCATTATTGTAATCTGCAACAGCAATTGCCTGTATGCCTGCCGGAAATCCCTGAGTGGCTAAATGCAGAGGTGTCTTAGTAAAAGTTTCATCTCCGTTATTGATGTAAAGAACATTACCGGCAGTATCGGCATATAAAAAAAGTATATCATCTTTTCCGTCATTATTCATGTCAATAAAAGTGGTGGCATAGAAAGAAGAAGTAATTCCTGCGCTGGCTGTAATATCAGTAAAAGTACCGTCCTTCCTGTTTTTATACAACTTACCACTCACTAATAAATCAGGATAGTTATCATTATTAATATCTGACCATGCAACACTGCTGTTTCCTAAGTTAGTAGCAATACCTGCAGCGTTTGTAATATTTTTTAAATATTGAGGTGAAGTAGTTCCGTCCGGATAATCCATTACCACATCTATCGCAAGAGCATTTTCACTATAATAATTACCTGAAGATCCTGAAAGATAAGTTACATAGTAATTACCGCCGGAGGGAGAAGAACAGGTGGCAGGATGATTCACCTTGTCTGATAAAAGCCGGATGGCTGATGAAGTAAAATCGGTTGCCATTACAAAAAACTGGTGAGTATCCATCCAGAGAGGATTAGGTAAATCTACTGCCACCTTTTGCACTCCTGTTACAGTTTTGGTAAATGTTAAAGGTGCAACAAGGTCTTTCTGAATCTGAGGAAAATCAGTTCCGCCTTCATGTCCAAACAGGCGAAGCGTTACAGTACCGCTGAATGCATTTCCACCCAGTGTAAGAATAATTGTTTTAATGTAGCCGGGAGCAGGCGGAAGAAATCTTTGGTACTGCTTGGGGAAAGTGACAGCGCTGAAGTAATAGTTCGGACCCACGCCTATTGAACCGGAAACAGCATAGTTGCGCAGTGTATCTGTAACAGCATAAGTGTTTGCAGCAGCAAATAAAATTGCGGTCAGCAGTAGAGTGATTCTGTGTTTCATTATTTATTTTATTTGATTGTTTACATTCATTTCTGTAACAGAACTGAATGTACGCAGTATAATAGCAAACTATACAACTGCTTAGTCGGTGAAGTTAAAATTAAATTGTCATTGTTGGTAATACTGAAAAAATTACTTCATAAGCAAAAGGATGATTGATTCCTCTGCAATTCACTTACAGACTTAGCTTACTGTAACACTATAAAGTAAAAAATCTTCATCCTGTTAAGAATGAAGATTTTCTACCTAAAGCATTTTACCTTAATTACTTTTCAGATACTCTCTCAGCACATACTGTAAGATACCCTGATTCCTGTAATACTCAATTTCAATGGCAGAATCTAATCTTGCTTCTACTTTGAAGTTGGTTTCTTTGCCTGAAGGATGAACTGCTTTTACATCTAACTGTTTATGCGGCTTTAAGTCTCCGGCTAATCCACTGATGCTGAAAGTTTCTGTGCCATCTAATCCTAAAGACTGTGTATTGGCGCCATTTGTAAAAACTAAAGGCGCTACACCCATTCCTACCAGATTGCTGCGGTGTATGCGCTCAAAACTTTCGGCAATCACTGCTTTAATTCCTAAGAGATAGGTGCCCTTTGCCGCCCAATCGCGTGAAGATCCTGAACCATATTCTTTACCTGCCAGCACAATCAACGGTGTTTTATCTTTAATGTACTGCATTGCAGTATCATAAACCGTTTTCACTTCATTGGTTGGAAAGTACCGGCTATAGCCGCCTTCTTTATCCGCAATTTTATTTTTGATACGGACATTGGCAAAAGTACCGCGCATCATTACTTCATGATTACCTCTGCGTGAACCATAGGAGTTGAAATATTTCTTTTCTATTCCATTAGCTTTCAGATATGCCCCTGCAGCCGAATCTTCTTTAAATGAACCTGCCGGTGAAATATGATCTGTTGTAACAGAGTCCCCTAAATATAACAGTACTCTTGCACCTTTAATATCTGTAACAGAATCAGGAGTTGGTTTCAGGTCTTCAAAAAACGGAGCTTCTTTAATGTAGGTTGAATTTTTGTTCCACTCATAATTCTGATCGAGGTTTACTTTTAAATTCTGCCAGTCGGCACTGCCGTCAAAAATTACATCATATACTTCCTTAAAGTCATCTTGCTTCATGCACTCATTAATCGTCTTCTGTATTTCTTCGCGTGAAGGCCAAACATCTTTCAGATAAACCGGTTCTCCGTTCGGGTCAAAATCAATAGGATCGTGAATTAAATCTATATCCACTCTTCCTGCCAGTGCATAAGCTACTACCAGCATCGGCGACATCAGGAAATTCATTTTTACCTGAGGATGCACCCGCGCTTCAAAGTTCCTGTTGCCTGAAAGTACAGCTGCAACCACTAACTCGCCCTTATCTACTGCCATAGCAATAGCCGGAGGCAGCGGACCGGAGTTACCGATACATGAAGTGCAACCATATCCAACAGTATGAAAACGCAAAGCATCTAAATCAGCAGATAAGCCGGAACGATGCAAGTATTTTGTAACTACCTGTGAACCCGGAGCTAATGAAGTTTTCACCCATGACTTCGTGCGCAATCCTCTCTCCACTGCATTTCTTGCCAGCAGCCCTGCTCCTATCATAACCGCAGGATTAGAAGTATTTGTACAACTCGTAATAGCGGCAATAGCAATACTTCCATCGCTCACTATAAACTCTTTATTCTTTTGTTTGATGCGTACAGAGTGGTGTACATCATCGGCAATTACTTCAGATCGAACTTCACCATGCACCGGCATTTTACCCATAGTAAATTCAGTGCCGGATCCCCCTTCTGTAAGCCAGATATATTCTTTTCTCTTTGAATGTGGTTGATAGCTGCGGTTGTGTTCGTTTTTTAAAATTTCAGTAAACTTCTTTGCAAGATCTTTTACAAAAATTTTATCCTGTGGACGTTTAGGACCGGAAACAGTAGGCTCTAATGTGGCTAAATCCAATTCTACTATTGAAGAATATTTAATGTCCTCTTTTCCTGTACGCCATAGTAAATTCTCTTTACAGTATGTTTCTACTATTTTTATTTGCTCTTCGCTGCGGTTAGTAGCGTGCATATATTCCAGCGTACGTTCATCAGTGGGAAAATAAGTAACTGTGCAGCCAAACTCAGGCGACATATTTCCGATAGTGGCACGGTCTGTTACAGTAAGGTTGTTCAATCCATCGCCAAATACTTCTACAAATTTTCCTACCACTCCTTTATCACGCAACAAACGAGTGATGGAAAGAACCAAATCAGTGGCGGTGCATTGTTCCGGTATTTTTCCTGTAAGTTTTAAACCCACTACTTCAGGACAAGTAAAGAAAATCGGCTGACCGAGCATAGCCGCTTCCGCTTCAATACCGCCAACACCCCATGCAATAACACCTATACCGTTTACCATAGGTGTATGCGAATCGGTTCCTACTAATGTATCGGGAAGCAACCATCCGTCTCTTGCAATAACTCCCTTAGACAAATATTCCAGATTTACCTGATGACATATTCCCATTCCCGGAGGCACTACCGTAAAATTATTAAGTCCTTTTTGTGCCCACTTTAACAGCTCGTATCGCTCCTGATTTCTTTCAAACTCTAATTCTACATTTTTATCAAATGAATAATCTGTTCCGTAGAAATCAACTTGTACAGAGTGGTCAATCACCAAATCAACCGGAATGGCAGGATTAATTTTTTGTCCGTCTTTACCGTGTCGTACAAACTCCGCACGCAGCGAAGCCATGTCCACTACAGCAGGTACGCCTGTAAAATCCTGCATCAGAATTCTTGCCGGCTTAAACGGAATATCTTTATCTACTGCTGCCGGAGTCCATTTTAACAATGTCTCTACATGTTCATCTGTAACACTGAAACCATCGTAATTACGAAGTGCGTTTTCTAAAAGGATACGGATACTAAACGGGAGATGCTCAATATTGGAATTCAAATTCTTTAAAGAGCAGTATTTATACTTCTTGCCGTTAACTGAAATTTCTTTTACTGACTTTGCTTTGGAATAACTCATGGATGATTATTAACAAAAATTAAACAAACTATACAAATCAAAAAATAAGAATATAACTACTAAAGATAGCCAACATCTGTTACTTCATTCTGGCAAGTACCTCTAACAGAACAGTTGCCTGATTATGAATGTCTTTTGCACCATAAAGAAGTGTAACAGTTTGCTTATTGGAAAGAGACTTAATTCTTTTCAAATCATCTGTTTTGTCTTTCAGTTCTTCCTTATATCGTTTTGAAAATTCTGTGAATCGCTCAGGAATATGACTAAACCACTTTCGTAATTCTGCCGATGGTGCAATGTCTTTATCCCACTCATCAATTGCTGCCATTTCTTTGGAAATGCCACGAGGCCAGAGCCGGTCAACCAATAATCTGTATCCATCCTGAGGCTCGGCTTCCACATAAATTCTTTTCATTTTTATTTTCATAACATTCATTTTAAATGTGAAACACCTAACTAATAATACATTTCTTCTAAAAATTAGTTTACAAATCTTTAAGTATTTTATTTCCTAATGCAAGCAAGTATTGGTCAATATACCTTTGCTTCTCCTTTGACTTATACTGTTGAATAAAACGCGGATGCTCTAATGCAGTCAGCTTACTGAACAGATTCGCTTCATCATTCAGCTTTTTTATAAACTCAGCATTTTTCTTTCCAAGAATAAATACTTCAGAAGTATCCAATCCCATACTGATATGTTTTTTTAATGATTCAATCATAAACTCTTTCACCTTTTCAAAAAGATTCGGATCGTCATAATAGTTTGCGTTCAGCCACTTGCCGCCTTTTGCATAACGGACGATAGCCAACGGAAAAGGCGAATTGATATAAAAGTGTTTATAGAAAGATTTAGCGCCGCCGTATTCTTCTATCATATCATAAACAAAAACAGAAGAAACTTCATGAGTGTGCGCTGACTGCATCTTTATCCCACAAGCGCTATACAATCGCTTGGTGTCTGTAAACGGAACACCTGTAACACCGGCACCGTTCCGGCTCGGATTAATTCCGATAATAAATTTCCGCTTTGCTGAATCGTTGTAATACTTTTTATAAAAAAGACTCATCACTTCCATTGTTTCAGGATTATCTAAATAAGGATTCAGCACTTTAAAACCTTTCGGCAACTTTCCTGAATAGTGAAGGCAACGGTTGAACTCTATTACTTTATCTGCAAATGTTTCTATCATATTGACTAAACAAACACATCTGTGTTGTATATCGTTTAATAAGAAGAACAAAATTAACAGGAATAATTGTATGGCACTAAATGAAAAAATGCAGGATGCAACAAAACCATCTTTATTCTGCTGACGAATAAACCATCTTAATGTTTAACGATGAATTTTTTCGCTGCATTTGAAATGAAATGTGTTTAAATCCAAATCTAATTTTTTATAAACTCAAAACGCTCTGATATACTTATCTTTAACCTCCAATTTTAATATATGAAAAACACATTCTACACTCTACTGATGAGAGCAGGTTTCTTTGCTTTCATTGTTTCCTTCTTTAGCTTCATTTCTTATGCTCAGACTCCGCCTGCCACTTGCACCGCAGCAATCGGTTCACCGGCAAATGGCGCTTCACATTACCTGAATATATCCTGGTCATCTGTAACAGGTGCCACTTCTTACGACTTACAATATTCAACAGATGGAACCATCTGGAACAATCTGTCATCGGGCAGCAACGCCACTACCTATAATCATAATACCGGCGCTATCGGCAATATGCCTTTTTATTATAGAGTAAGAACAGTTACCGGCAGCGGGCAAAGCGCATGGAAGAACTGTTCTCAGTATCCCATTTATACGGCTTGCGATAATCCTTCTTTACCGCTGTTAGCCAATGCTTCCAACAACTCACTCACTGTTACATTGATAGCAGAATCTCCCGATCCGAATCCGGCATATACCACTTACTCCATCTACTGTACAACCACCAGCCAATATGTTCAGGCAAATGGTTCGCTGGGTGTAACAGAAGTTTATCAAACAATGAGTGTTTGGAGCACAACAACTGTAACAGGTCTGACTGCTTCCACTAATTATTGTTTTTATGCCAAAGCAAAAAACAAAGACGGTGATGTACGGGTGGCTACCGGCGGCACTATAGTAGCAGTAGAACCTTTTACTACAGCGACTAATTTTAACACAACCAGCGCTGCACCCACTAATAAGTTCTGGTCTCCTTCCACCTGCACAACAGGCGGACTAAAATATTTTTCTACCGGTGGCTGTACAGAAGGATATGTCGGATTTACCGGTTCGTGGAATAGCTACTTCGGTTGTTTCTTACGAACTCCTCAATGGAATTGTACCGGCAACAGTTCAGTGATTATTAATTTTGATTTATCCAATTCTTATATCGCTTCACACATTAAAGCTTCACCAAGCAGCAGCGATGCTATCCGGTTTTACATGTGGGTGGACGGCGGTTACAAAGCTGCTTCTTCTGTTACAATCGGCGGAGTGGAAGTCAGTTCAAAAGACGGAAATGGCACCTGGCTGAAATTTGATGCGGCAAGAACCTGTGTGAATGTAAGTGTAACATTTGATTTATCCACTTCATCCAACTTAACAGGTATTCTGTTTTACCTTGAGCCAAACTGCGGGTACAATGATTCGCAGGTATTTAGTGCCGGCATTGACAATGTAAGTTTACAACAGAGCGGAGGAACGGCAACAGCTTGCCTTTCTACAACAGCTTGTGCATCTGTAACCATCCAAAACAATCCTTCTTCTAAAACTATTTGTGCAGGAGAAAACACAAGTTTTTCTGTTACTACCTCCGGAGAGGTTGGTTCTTATCAATGGCAGGTGAGTACTAATAATGGCGTTTCCTGGAATATTGTCAATAACGGTGGTGTTTATTCCTCTGCTACTACTGCAACACTCAATATCAGCGGAGCAACAGCCGGCATGAGCAATTATCAATATAAATGCACTGTAACAGGAAGCTGTGGCGGCACTCCAACTTCCACTGCTGCAACACTTGTGGTCAATCCGGTTGTGCAGCCCTCCTTCTCGCTTGGATCTGCGGCTTCACCAATTTGCGCCGGATCTGTTGTTTCCTTTAATGTTTTCGATATCATAAACGGTGGAAGTAATCCTACTTATGTATGGAAAAAGAATGGAGTAACTGTTGGTGGGAATTCCGATACCTATATTGACAATAACATAGTAAACGGTGATGATGTGACCGTTGCAGTAACTTCTAATGCGCCTTGCGCTTCACCGGTTACAGTCTATTCTGCGCCCAATCCTTTTACTGTACTTCCGAAAGTAACTCCGTCTGTAAGTATTACCGTTCCGCAAACCAATATTTGTTCGGGCACTCCGCTTACTTTCACAGCCAATCCGGTTTATGGCGGCGCCCCTTCTTATGAATGGACGAAAAACGGAAACAATGTCGGCTCCGATTCGAAATACTATTCTGACAATTCACTTCAGAATAACGATATTATTGCTGTTACAATGACAAGTACTGCTGCGTGTGCTCAGCCCACAATAGTTTTTTCTTCCGAAATAACCATAACTATAAATGCTCCTGCCAATGCCGGAAT
Source organism: uncultured Bifidobacteriaceae bacterium (assembly GCA_964424455.1). Taxonomy (GTDB): domain Bacteria; phylum Bacteroidota; class Bacteroidia; order Chitinophagales; family UBA10324; genus CAYRJA01. Next base: position 12,935 of record CAYRJA010000027.1, on the reverse strand, counting down.
CATCAGCTCTTCAGGAGGCGATACTCTCTGCAGCGGAACTCCGGTAAGCATCTCCACAACAGGTTACACCGGAAATGTTCAATGGCAATCCTCTATTACAGTAAATAACTTTACGGATATACCTTCTGCTGTTTCTCCGTCTTATATCGGTTCAATCGCTCAGACTTCTTATTTCCGGGTTATAGCAACGAATGGAACCTGCACAGATACTTCTCTTGCCAAAAAAATTATTGTAACACCTGCACCGGAAGCAAATTTCGATTTTACGCTATCAGGAAGGAAAGTAACTTTCAACTCCGCCGGAACTTCGGGAGATGTAACTGCTTATGATTGGAATTTTGATGACGGCAGCGCTCATAGTAATGAAGTAAATCCTGTTCATGATTATACGGCAAATGGTATTTTCCATGTTTGTCTGAGTGTGAAGAATGGCTCCAATTGCTCTTTTACTATCTGTAAAGATGTTACAGTCAGCGCTCCAACTTCAATCAGAGATTTAAGTAATAGCGCCGGATTCAGAATTTATCCAAATCCGGTCAGTGATAATTTAATTATTAAAGGCAGTTTACTGAATGCAACTGTTACAGTTCAGAATATTTTGGGACAAACCGTTCTCTCAGCAATATTCAGTAATGAACTGTCAGCGACTCTTGATTTGTCAAATCTTGCTCAGGGAACTTACCTGCTGAGCGTAATTTCAGAAGAAGGGGAATTTGTTCAGCGAATAATTAAGGAATAACTCTGGTTGAAATAAAAAAGAGAAGCATCTGTGAATACAGATGTTTCTCTTTTTATAAATACTTCCTGTAAGCTAAGTCCTATTAAATATCAAATTTAATTCCCTGCGCCAGCGGAAGATCTTTACCGTAATTAATCGTGTTGGTCTGACGGCGCATATAATATTTCCAACTATCACTGCCTGACTCACGACCACCGCCGGTTTCTTTTTCGCCACCGAAAGCGCCGCCTATTTCTGCACCGCTGGTACCGATATTCACATTAGCAATACCACAATCAGAACCGGTCAGTGATAAGAATCTTTCTGCCTCTCTTAAATCTTCAGTGAAGATGGCTGACGATAATCCCTGCGGAACATCATTCTGCAAGTCAATCGCTTCTTCAATGGTTTTGTACTTCATCAGGTAAAGAATCGGAGCAAAAGTTTCATGCTTCACTATCGGCAGATTTCCTTCCACCTCTATTATACACGGCTGAACATAACATCCGGTTTCAAAACCTTTTCCTGTTTTCACTTCTCCTCCTGTCAGCACTTTTCCTCCCTGTTCTTTTGCTGTTACAATTGCCTGTGAAAACATTTTTACTGCATCCGTATCAATCAGCGGACCAACATGATTGTTTGCATCAAGCGGGTCGCCAATGCGAAGCTGAGAATATACCTGTACCAGTTTTTCTTTTACTGCATTGTAAACCTTTTCATGGATAATCAACCTTCGGGTAGTTGTACAACGCTGACCGGCTGTACCTACTGCGCCAAACACAACCGCCGGAATAGTAATATTCAGATCTGCCTTATCAGAAATGATTATCGCATTGTTTCCTCCCAGTTCCAGAATACTCTTTGCCAGTCTTTCAGCAGTGAATTTGGCAACGCGCATACCTACACGGGTAGAGCCGGTAGCAGAGATAAGCGGAATGCGTTTATCACTCAACATAATATCTCCTACTTCAAGTCCTGAACCGACTACTAAACTCAATACACCTTCAGGCATTTTGTTCTTCTGTAACACTTTACCGACAATGTGGTGAACGGCTATTGCGCAAAGCGGAGTTTTTGAAGATGGTTTCCAAACCACCACATCGCCACATACTAATGCAATCATTGCATTCCAACTCCAGACAGCAACCGGAAAATTAAAAGCGGAAACCACTCCAACAATTCCGAGCGGATGCCACTGCTCGTACATTCTGTGATTGGATCGTTCACTTTGCATGGTCAGTCCATACAACTGCCGCGATAGTCCAACTGAAAAGTCACAGATGTCTATCATCTCCTGCACCTCTCCCATTCCTTCCTGCAAACTCTTTCCCATTTCGTAAGATACCAACTGACCGAGCGGATGCTTGTACTTACGAAGCTCGTCGCCTATCTGACGCACAATTTCTCCACGCTTGGGAGCCGGAATCAGCCGCCACTCTTTGAATGCTTTTTCTGCCTGCTGAATTACTATCTCATAGTCATCCTTCGATGCCTGTTTTACTTTACCGATTAACTTTCCGTCAACCGGAGAATAGGATTCATGAATTTTTCCTGTTGTATTTATCCACTGTGTACCGGTACATGCGCCAGCGCTGGTAGCTTCTATAAATAATTCTTTGAGAAAAGCATGATCTTTAACAATCTCATTTTTTATCTTTGATTCTGCTGTTACTGTAGTCATGGTTTGAAAATTTATTAAGCAAAGTTACTAAACTGTTCAGGGTTTCTGATAATCAAGGTTAAAAGGAATAACAGAACTTTGGAGTTCTTCCTTTATTAATTTGACCTGTTAATAAACAGATTGAGCAGCAATAGTTATGTTGATTATACCTCCGGTTGACAGAATAAATTCATCTTCCTTACTGTAACACCTTCAACACATCTTCCTTGCTGATAAACCCTAAGTTATTCCATGTCATTTTCCCTGCTTTATATAGTTGTAAAACAGGCAACCCATCTACTTTGAGTTCTTTACAAAGTTGCGGATTATCATCCGCATTGATACGAAGAACTGTTACTTTATCTGACATAGTATTAGAAATCTCATCTAAATACGGCTTCATCTTTTTGCATGGAGCACACCAGTCGGCATAAAAATCTACCAGCACCATTTTATCTGAATTAGTCAGTGAAGCAAATTGCTGCATACTCATGCCTGACTGATTGTTGCTTGCTGTAACAGTTGTTTCCGGCAGGTTAGATGCCCTCCATGCCATTATACCACCCTGCAGTTCATATACTTCCTGAAAGCCATCTGCACGCATTTTGGCGGCAGCAGAAGCGCTTCTTCCTCCACTGAGGCAGTAAACCAAAACAGGTTTTGATTTATCTAATGTTGATATTTCCGATTGAAAATTGCTGTCGTTCCAGTTGATGTTCTTTGCATTTTGCAAATGACCTTTTGAAAATTCTTCCGGTGTACGTACATCCACCAACGGCGCTGACGGAAGATCTTTTATTTTCTCAGCAAATTCAGTAGCCGAAAGATCGGTCTTTGCAGTTTGAGATTGACCGCTGCTGCAACTGATGAACAACAAAGCGGAAGAAAGAAACAGTGAAATAAAATATTTTGTCATTGTCTATTGGTTTTGATTTATTATTTGTTCTAAATGATCTGCAGGTACAACACCTGATTGCCTCCACAAGATTTTCCCATTCTTAAAAAGTATCAATGTCGGTACGCCCTGAATCTGATAAGCCGCAGCCGCCTGCTGACTTTTGTCCACATCTACCTTAATGATGGTTGCCTTATCTCCTACTTTGTGTTTCAGATCTTCTAATATCGGCTTCATCATTTTGCACGGACCGCACCACTCTGCAAAAAAGTCCACCAGCACCGGCTTATCTGAATTAATAAGTTCTGAAAATGTAGCCACCTTACTTCGTTTTTATTTCTTCAAACTCTATATCCCTGCCTTCTGTTTTTTGTCTGACGGGAGTTTGTGTACTGCAACTGCTGCTGTAACAACTGCCGCCTGCACATCCGAAAGCAAAGATACCCATTGAAGCAAAATAAGCGCCCAGTATCAGCCCTGCCCACTGCTGTTCAATAACAGATTGTATCACTATAAATATTCCTGTTACAGCAAAAATCACTCTGCTGAAAGTCCATTGTGAGAAAATCCGTTGTTTTAGTTTAGCTGTTACAGTCATGATTATCTGATTTTATTTTGCAAACTCATCCAACCGCCGCCGTTATGCACTTCGGAAAAACCATGAGCTTTAAGAATTCTTCTTGCCGAACTGCTGCGCATTCCTGATGCACAACAGGTAATTACCGGTTTATCCTTTTTTATTTTTGAAAGATTATTGCTGAGATTCTGCAATGGAATATTCACAGAGTTCTTGATATGACCGCCACGGTATTCATCCTTTGTGCGAACATCAATTATCTGCGCTCCGCTTTTCATCATTTCTTTATAATCCACCGGCGTACCGATACCAAAAATATTTTTAATCAGTTGTATCATTCTTAAGATTCGTTTTCATTCACCATAAAATTCACATCTATCCAGCAGCCGCCGTTCTCACATTCAATTCCTATGCTCTGAAGATAGGATACTGCCTGTCCGCTGCGGTTACCGCTGGCACAGCAAAGGATAAGCGGTTGTTGCATTTGCTTGATTTCTTCTATGCGTTGCTTTACTTCATTCAACGGGATGTTGATACTGCCGGCAACATTGCCTCCCATAAACTCTGCGGGAGTACGCACATCAATTATCGTTTTCTTGTTTTTCATTTTTCTTGTCTGTCTGTTTATCTAAATTATTGGTTTGAAATCCTGTAAAAATCAACGCCCCCATTATTGCACCGTACATAGTACTGTTCAAAGGTTTTGAAGTAATCGGGCAAGTACCGCTCGCACATCCTACAAAGTAGTAGTACGCATAGCCGGCAACAGCGCCTATAATTATTCCAATCAATGGGTATTTGAATTTTACTAACATAATTATCAGTTGGTTTGGTTCACCACATCGGAGCGATTATTAAAAATTTCTTCTCCGTTGTAAACAATCTGCCAGGTAACAGGCATAATCTTTTTCAACATACTACTTACGCCGCAGATTTTATCCTGAGAAGTCATTATGGCATCAAATGCATACTGACGGTCTTCCGGTTTTCCTTTTATTTCGTAAACAATATTGGCAGACACATATTCAATCGGCGCTTGCTTGCTGATTTCGCCGGATACTTTCAGATTTAATTCATCCAATTGTTTCCCTTGTTTGCGAAGCAGTGCAATCACATCCATTCCGGTACAGCCCGAAAGCGCTGTCAGCACAAAGGGTTTGGGAATAGGTCCCTGATCTTCACCGCCCACCCGTTCAGGCGCATCCATGATAATAGTATGGTTGTTGACTAATGCATTGAACTGCATTTTTCCCATCCATTGTGATTCAATTTCATGTTTCATATGATGGTTGATTTTTGGGAGGGGGCAAAAATGTAGCGGATCAAATCATTTTACGGTGTCGTATGGTACATATCAAAATAATTTTTCCACATTTAATTTTCTTCGTAGTAGTATGAATAATCAATACCCTTCATATACATTTCACGGTCATTGATTTTGTTGGTTAAAGCATTTTTCAAAAGCAATTTTAATACACTGCTTTTTGTGGAACTTAGCATCATTGCATTCATATAATCCCGCTTGCCTATTTTACTCCAGTCCACACATTTTTTCATTCGCCTTTTAAGTATCAAGTCTAACCATATTCTGGCGCTTCTGCCATTACCCTCCAAAAACGGATGGGCAATATTCATTTTTACATACTTATTTACAATTTCATCAGATGTTGTTTCAGGCATTGATTCTATTTCTTTCAAAGTATTGTTCAAGAAGCGTGGGACGGCAAATTGAAAACCTCCTTTTGAAATATTTTTCTGACTAATTTGCCCTGCAAAATCATATAAGCCACCGAACAGATAAGCATGTATTTGTTGCAAACTCTTAGTTGTACCCACCTCAAACCCGTTAATCAAATTGCTTTCGAAAAGTGTGTAGGCTTTTTTCTTGCTTTGCCCGTCAATACTTGTATCGCTGTAAAGAAACCAATCCAAAAATTTCATTGCTCTGTTGTTGGGAAAATTTTTGGCAAGTGCAGTTACTCCTTCACTGTCGAGCATCTCAGCTAAACGCTTCTTACCATCCGGAGCTAAGAATATGAACTGGGTAGTGGCACTAACCACTTCGCTATTTTCTTTCTTTAATTTAGCTTTAAGGTATTTCCAATAATTACGAACTTTATTGTAATCGTTTTCTTCGTTCAAAACACCTACAACATCCAATACAGAAAACCACCATTTGGCATTTTCCCTATCCCAAACAGCACGCATCTCACGGTTATCAAAAAAACGGATGGATACTTTCATTCACTTCGGTATTAGTATTTCGCGGTTTAATCATTCAATCTGCAAATACAACTTTAATTAATTATAAAGATTGAAGATACTGAATCAGAGAAAGAAAACCTAATCGTTTTCCACCTAATTTACAGCATCTAAACAGATTTCCCGTACTTTATATGTGCTTGATCTTTTATTTCAGTATCTATTTTGTTCTACACTATTTAGTAAACTCAGTACTTTAATGATGATGCTCACCTTCTCCTTTCGTAAGTTCACTTAATAAATAATAAGCGCCCTCAAGCACTATTTTCTGATTCGGCATCAATTCCTCTAACGGAATTACTTCGGTAAAATTCCGGTCAGCAGTTCCGGTGCGTACCTGTACCCGTCTGAAAGTATTTTCATTGTGCTGAACAAAAATATAGTGGTCGTTACCGTTACTGACGATTGCGCCGTCCGGCAAAGAAGGCACTGTGCTGTTATCAATATCAATACGTGCTTCTATATACATTCCGGGTAAAAGTGTTTCACTGACTTTTTCAATTTTTGCATGAGCAATAACCGCCTGCTGTCCGTTTTCAAACGCTTTATTGATACTGAAAATAGTGGCATTATGAAGGTGTGAAGGATCATTGGCATCGGTAAAGGTGAGTTGCTGTCCTTCGTGCAGTTTAGAAATATCTTTTTCAAATATAGTCAGGTCAATATGAAGGTAACGGTTATCAACAATGTCGAACAGTTGCCTGTTAGGTTCTGCAAAAGTTCCGATGTTGATGGAAATGGTGTGAATGTTTCCTTCAATAGGCGCTGTAACAGTAAAGGTGTTGGAAATAGATTCGGGTGTGAGACTTTCTGCATTGCAGTTATACAACTTCAGTTTTTGAATCAGTGATTTGTAAACGGTGAGTTGAGATTTGTAATTTGCTTCTGCCAGTTGAAAAGTCTTTGCTGCATTGATGTTTTCTTTTTGCAGTTCTTTTTGCCTCTCATATTCTGCATTCAGAAAATCTAATTGCGATTTGCTTTGCAGGAAATCCTGTTGTAGTTGTATAAACTCAGAATTCTCCACAGTTGCCAGTATTTCACCCTTGCGTACAAATGCTCCTTCTGTAACAGTAATTGTTTTTATAATTCCTCCAACCGGCAAACTGACGTTCGCCTGATTTTGTGGAGGCAGCGTAAGCCGCCCGTTTACTTTTAAGCTATTCTTCAGATTACGGTTTTGAATCTCTCCCAGTTGAATACCGATGGCTTTCTGTTGTGCATCGCTTAATACAACTGTTACTGCTGTTTCTTTGTGCTCATCTGTAACAGTAGCATCCTCCTTGTGTGAATGAGATGTGCAGGAAGCAAGAATTGCTAACGCAAACATGATGTAGTGGAATTTATATTTTGTCATAGCTTTTATTTTCTGAATTTTATTATTTGCTGATTAAGTAATTGATATTGATGATTGACTGATTAAGGTTAAAAACGGTTTGCAGGTAATCGGTTTTTATTTTATATACCTGTGAAATATTCTGGATGTATTCCACATATCCGATATCGCCGCTGCTGTATGATTTAGCAGCTACTGATAGTATCTTTTCTGCCAATGGTAATCCTTCAGAAGTGTAGTAATTCAACCCTGTATTTTGTTTTTTATACTCTTCAATAGCTGATGTATATTCTGCATGGAGTGTGCGCTGCAATGCATCCAGATTCTTTTCTTCCATTTTTGTTTGCAATGAAGCAAATTGTATTCTGCCCTGTTGTCCAGTTCTGAAAATAGGAATACTCAACCCAATATTATACCCGTAAAATGGATCTGTTCTGTCTATGCTCTGCATGAAGTAACCGAATTGCACAGAGGGTGCATACTTGTTCTTTTCAAATTTCCATTGAGCAATCGAAGTATTATATTGTTGCTTTTGAAATTGGAGATAAGGATTGAAGTTGAGTTGAGAGGTATCAGGAATATCCGGCGGCGCAAGAATAAAATATTTTTCATCTGCTGTAAGAGTAAATGCATCTCCTGTCCACTGCTGTAAATTGCTCTGAGCAATAAGGTAATCTGACTCCGCATCTTTCATCATCAGGTGTATTTCCTTTTTTTTTGCCTGTGCTGAAAGTTTTTCCAACTGGTTGGTTTCTCCAACCTTATATTTTATGCCGGTATAGGATTCAAAGTTTGAATATATACTGTCTAATTGTAACAGCAACTGAAGTTTCTGCTGCGCATATACTATTTTATAGTATGCCAGTGAAACATTCCTGACCAGTTCTGCTTTGGTAATATTCAATTGCGACTGAGCTAATGCTATTTTCTGTTGCTGAAGATTTGCCTGTGAAATGGTTGTAGCGGGAAATGGAATTCCTGTTACAGCAGAAAAATTGTAATCATTTACACCGCTGTTGATTTGCCCTCCCTGATAATTCAGCACAAGCGGATCCAGTGTAAAATTTGTTTTCTTCATCTTCTGCTGTTGCTGAATCCCGTATTGCCCTGACTGTATTAAAGGATGATTGCGCAATGACACAGCAATGGCGCTGTCAAGCGAAAGTGGTAACTCGTGATGGTTTGCAACCTGTGATTTTGCAGAAAGTGAAAAAATTAAAACAAGTCCTATCCCTAATGGTAAACCACTGATTGATTTCTTTTTCTTACTGATAAAGAGTGAATACAAAACAGGTAATACCACTAAAGTAAGAAGTGTAGATGAAACTAATCCACCAATTACTACGGTAGCTAATGGTTTCTGTACTTCGCTTCCGGCAGAAGTAGAAAGCGCCATCGGAAGAAATCCCATCGAAGCAACGGCTGCTGTTGCCAGAACAGGTCTTAACCGTGCAGCAGTTCCTTTGAGAATACGTTGTGTTACATCTTCTTCTCCTTTATCGCGTAAGTGATTAAAGTAGGCAATAAGCACAATTCCGTTCAGCACGGCTACCCCGAAAAGGGCAATAAAGCCAATTCCTGCGCTGATGCTGAAATTCATATTACGAATCCAAAGCGCCAATACACCGCCGATAGCCGCCAGCGGTATGGCTGAAAAGATGATTAAGCTTTCTGTAACACTTCGGAAGGAAATAAATAATAAAAAGAAAATCAGTAACAGTGCAACAGGAACAGCAACCTGCAACCGCTCTTTTGCTTCCTGCAAATTCTGAAAGGTTCCGCCATAAGTAATGTAGTAACCGGGTGGCAGTTTCAGTTCGGCATCTAATTTTTTCTGGATGTCTTCTACCACACTTTGAATATCCCGTCCATGGACATTTGCTTCCACCACAATTCTTCGTTCTGCATCATCACGGCTGATTTGTGACGGTGCAGATTTGAAAGAGATGTCTGCCAGTTGCGACAAAGGAATCTGTGTGCCGTTTGGCAGCGGAACAAAAATGTCTTTGACTTTTTCTTCGTCTGCATCGCGGTAGTTTGCCAGCCGGACTACCATATCAAACTTCCTCTCTCCTTCATATACCACTCCCGTTTTCCCGCCTGCCAGCGCTGTATTGAGAATGGTATTTGCCTCTTCTATGCTTAATCCGTACTGTGCAATCCGTTCGCGGTCGTAATGAACTATCAACTGAGGCATGCCCACTACCTGTTCCACCTTTATATCTGTAACACCTTCCACTCCGGCAATCAGTCTGGCTGTTTTATTTCCGTTTTCAAACAGCACATCTAAATTCTCTCCGAAAATTTTTATGGCGATGTTGGATTTTACTCCGGCAATCAGTTCATTAAACCGCATTTGAATCGGCTGCTCAAAAGAAAGATTCATACCCGGAACTACACTCATTTTCTCTTTCATTTTTTCTGCCAGTTCTTCAGAACTGCGTGCCGTAGTCCATTCTTTCTTGTCCTTCAATACAATAATCAAATCAGCGCTTTCAACAGGCATCGGATCAGTGGGCACCTCGCTTGTACCTATTTTTGAAACTGCTACTTTTACTTCCGGAAAATTCTCCAGTAAGATTTTTTCCAGTTGCGTTCCTGTTTCTATGGTTTGTTTAAGATTGCTGCCCTGACGGATAGTATAATTGGTTGCAAAATCTCCCTCATCTAACTTAGGAATAAATTCACCACCAAGTGAATAAAAAAGAAAAACGGACCCGATAAAAAACACAATGGATACGGTTATCACCTTTAATCTATGTTTTAGCAACCGGGCGAGTAAGGGAGTATAAAATCTGTTCATCCGATTAATAAATCTGTCACTGATGCTTTCTTTATGTGTAATTTTCTTACTGAGAAATAAACTACTCATTAACGGCACATAAGTCAGTGACAGAATCAGCGCTCCAATAATGGCAAAAGAAACAGTCTGCGCCATAGGTAAAAACATTTTCCCTTCAATGCCTGTCAGCGTAAAAATCGGAACATAGACTATAAGAATAATGATTTGTCCAAAAACTGCACTGCTCATGATTTTGGAGGATTCTCCTATTACCTCTTTATTCATCTGTTGCTGAGACAGAACTGTATTGCGGTAATCCTTGGTGAATATATGTAACAAGCTTTCTACAATAATTACTGCTCCATCCACTATCAAACCAAAATCAATAGCTCCCATACTCATAAGATTAGCACTCACTCCGAAAATATTCATCATCATTATTGCAAACAACATGGAGAGCGGAATTACTGAAGCAACTATTAAACCTGCACGAAGATTTCCAAGCAACAAAACCAAAACGAGAATTACTATGAGCGCTCCTTCAGTCAGGTTTTTACCTACAGTGCTGATTGTTTTGTCAATCAGTTTTGTTCTGTCAACAAACACATCAATTGTTAGTCCTTCAGGTAATGATTTCTCAATGGTCTCCATTTTTTCCTTCAGTGCATGAATTACCTTCACCGAATTAGCGCCTTTGAGCATCAGCACAATTCCTCCAACTGTTTCACCTTGTCCGTTCCGCGTCATGGCTCCATATCGCGGTGCATAACCATATTGTACTTTTCCTATATCACGGATTTTTATGGGAATGCCATTTACATTTTTTACAACTATGTTTTCAATGTCATGCAGATTTTCTACAAGTCCCTCGCCGCGGATAAAATAAATATTGGGACCTTTGTCAATGTAACTGCCCCCGGTATTCTGATTGTTTTTGGAGAGTGCATTGAAAACATCCATCAATGAGATATTCATACTCACCGTTTTTGCCGGATCAACCGCCACTTCATATTGCTTGAGATAACCGCCGAAACTGCTTACATCCACTATACCCGGCACTCCGATTAGCTGCCTGCGTACAATCCAGTCCTGAATGGTGCGCAAATCCATTATAGAATATTTATCCTCATATCCATTTTTTGGCGCAATAGTGTATTGGTAAATTTCTCCAAGTCCTGTAGTAGGTGGAATGATTTCAGGGGTGCCAAAATTTTTTGGCAGATCCGCTTCCGCAATTTTCAGTTTCTCCGAAACCGCCTGTCTGGCGATATTAATTTTTACTTTGTCTTTAAACACAATGGTAATCACAGACAAACCACTGCGTGAAACACTTCGTAACTCTACCACATCAGGTATTGTTTTCATCTGCATCTCTATCGGGTAAGTGATGAACTGCTCCACTTCCTGTGTAGCAAGGTTGGGGCAGGAAGTAATCACCTGAACCTGGTTGTTTGTAATATCGGGCATTGCGTCAACAGAAAGAGTCGTCAGGGAATAAATCCCGACACCGATAAATATTACGAGCAACATTCCTGTAATCAGTTTTTGTGTTACAGAGAACCGGATAATCTTTTCTATCATAAATAAATTAATTAGTTAATGTAATAAACAACTGCTTGCAATGTATTGGCATCGCAAGTGTTCTATTGCTCCGCATTAGCAGAACTCTTATAAACGATTAGCTGATTTTTGGCGGCTGCCAGATATTGAAAAGAAAAGTTGAAGACACAAATAATTTATCCTTCAGAATAGCAACTTGCCGTGAAATACGAATTGGCTCTTCTATGACAAACGAAGAGATAGTATTGAGAATAACTGTGCTGTGAACAGTGGCACAGTCGTGGGTTTTAAAAGGCAGATTATTATGATCATTGTGATTATCGTTACAATGAGAAGATCTGTCGTTGTAATGCTCCAACAGAAAATGAATCAACGATTCTTCCTGATTTTGATGACGGTGTTCAATGAAGTGATGAACAAGTACAGGCAATTTCAATAGCTGGTGCATTTCTGTATTTGCAAACAGAAAAACAACCAAAAACAATGACACCATTACTTTTTTCAACGGGGCAAAAATAGGGAAATCAATTCAAATTATCTTGATGCTCGGTGGAGTACGATTACTGTTACACTGAAAACGCTCTATCCTTTTACCATTCTCCGGATATATTTTCCCAGAATATCAAATTCAATATTAACCATATCTCCTTTCTTCAAAGCAGAAAAATTAGTATTGTCGAAAGTGTAAGGAATGATTGCAACTGTGAACTTTCTTTTTTTCAGTTTGGCAACAGTCAGACAAACTCCGTTAATTGTCACAGAGACTTTCCCTGATGGCAAAAGTGTTTCTCACTTGCGCTGATAAAATGTATCTGAAAATAATAATGAAAACTTAATCAAACAGTGCTACAATAAATACCTTGTTAATGCAAACGTTTCCATTCCAGAGGGTCTTACCTTTTGCAGACTCCTGCTGGAACGAGTCCATATTGCTCAACTGTATAATATTTGATCTGAATAGTAATAGCAAAAGGGCTGTAACACACATGGTGAAATCATACCAGAGTGTAACAGAATACAATATGAATGATTCGTGAGAATCGTGCTACCCCACCTAAGCAAAAGAAATCACAACCCCGCCCATGTCCACAACAAAACAATAATTTACTTGACATTGCCTGTTCATCATATTATATTTACTCAGG
>CAYRJA010000026.1:27237-32076 GCA_964424455.1 uncultured Bifidobacteriaceae bacterium | reverse complement strand
TCGTAACAAGGTAGCCGTATCGGAAGGTGCGGCTGGAATACCTCCTTTTTAGAGCTAATCTTTCTTTGGATTAGCTAATTGTTTCTTTCTTTATTTCATTATTACTATATGTAATGCAAGAAGTAATTAATTTTATCTTGCAGAGGGCTGAAGTCAGTATTTATCAGCAAATTTTCAATACTAACTTATAAAGTGTTAAGATGAACAACAAAATTGTTCGCGCTTTTCTATTTAGCCAAATATCTAATAAGGTTTTTTATTAAAGTAATAGAGATAGCTTTTTTAAACTTATTACACCTGCCGGACCATATCATTTCAACTGATTACTTTTACCGTATGAAATATGAAAGAAAGAATTTTTCTAATGAAAAACTCATTCAGTTTTACAAAGAGCTTGTTAAGCCGCGAATAATTGAAGAGAAAATGCTGAATCTGTTGCGTCAGGGGAAAATAACCAAATGGTTTTCAGGCATCGGACAGGAAGCAATAGCAGTAGGCGCCACACTTGCTCTTGATGAAGATGAATATATTTTTCCGTTACACAGAAACTTAGGAGTTTTCACGACAAGAAAAATGAAACTGTCACAGTTGTTTGCACAGTGGCAGGGGAAAGCAAGTGGATTTTCAAAAGGCAGGGAACGCAGCTTTCATTTCGGAAGCAACACTCATCATATCGTCGGTATGATTTCACATTTGGGTCCTCAACTTACGGTTGCAAACGGGGTTGTACTTGCACATAAACTGAAAAAAGAAAATAAAATCTCTCTTGCATTTACCGGAGATGGCGGCACATCAGAAGGAGATTTTCACGAAGCATTAAATGTCGCTTCTGTCTGGAGACTACCTGTGATCTTTTTGATTGAGAATAATGCCTATGGACTTTCTACTCCGGTGAATGAGCAATATGCAGCAAAACAGTTGGCTGATCGGGGAATAGGATACGGAATGAAATCTGTTACAATTGACGGAAATAATGTTCTTGAAGTCTATGCCAACATTAAAGCAGCACGTGAATACTGTATCAAAGAACAAATGCCAATGCTTGTTGAATGTATGACTTTTCGTATGCGTGGACATGAAGAAGCAAGCGGTGTAAAATACGTTCCTAAAGAACTGTTTGAAGAATGGATAAAGAAAGATCCGGTAATAAACTTCGAGAGTTATTTGCTGGAACAAAATATTATATCGCCCGAAGCAAAAACTACAATACAGGATAATTTTATAAAGGAAATTGAGGAAGCGATAACGCTTGTATTTGATGAACCGGAAATCATTCCTGATACTGAAAAAGAACTTTCAGATGTCTATGCTCCTTATCTGCCGAAACAGACTAATCCGCAAGGAAAAATCAAAAATATTCGTATGGTGGATGCAATTTCAGAAGGACTGAAACAGAGTATGCAGAAATTTCCAAATCTGATTCTGATGGGACAGGATATTGCCGAATATGGCGGAGTATTTAAAATAACAGAAGGATTTATCCATGCGTTTGGAAAAGATAGAGTACGCAACACGCCATTGTGTGAATCTGCAATTTTGGGTGCAGCGTTAGGATTATCTATTAAGGGATTTAAGAGTATGGTAGAAATGCAGTTTGCAGATTTTGTTACAATGGGGTTTAATCAAATCATCAATAATCTGGCGAAGTCACACTATCGCTGGGGGCAAAAAGCAGATGTAGTAGTACGTATGCCTACAGGTGCAGGCGTAGGTGCGGGACCTTTTCACTCTCAGAGTAATGAAGCATGGTTTGTTCATACGCCAGGTCTAAAAGTAGTTTATCCAAGTAATCCTTATGATGCAAAAGGATTATTGACTGCATCATTTGAAGACCCCAATCCAATATTATTTTTTGAGCACAAAGCACTATATCGCTCTGTAACAGGCAATGTGCCCGAAGAATATTACACAATAGAAATCGGGAAAGCAAAACTGTTACAGGAAGGAAGTGATTTATCTGTTATCACTTATGGGGCGGGTGTCCACTGGGCTATGGACACCGTTTCAAACCTTAAAGAACAAATTCCTGAGTTCTCGGCTGATATATTGGATTTGCGAACACTGCTTCCTTTTGATAAAGAAGCAATTACAACAACAGTTAAGAAAACTGGAAAAGTATTAATACTGCACGAAGATTGTCTAACCGGTGGAATTGGGGGGGAGGTTGCTGCATTTATTTCTGAAAACTGCTTCCAATATCTTGATGCGCCTGTTATGCGTGTAGCATCGCTTGATACTCCTGTACCATTCTCTATCCAGCTTGAAAATAATTTTCTTGCCAAGAAACGACTTATAGAGAAGATGAAGGAAATCACTTCTTATTAAGCAGATTCATAATGTCTTTCAGAAGTAAACGAATTTGGAGAAGCACTCTTGGTTTCTTTGTATTGATACTAAAGCAGACATTTAGATTGTAGTTCTATAAGTACGAAATATTAATAACCAATACCATTTAGACAGAAATAGAACAAAAACCCCTTTTCACTCCACATCTAAATCAAAATGAATATCCGATAAAATAAAAAACATGGCGAATAATTATGGCATTTCATCGAATAGCTTATACTGCGCTTTTGACCGATTCTATATTTGCTCTCTCAATTTTAGAAATAGAAAATAAATTAACTCAACCAATGATTCAAAACTTACAGATTATGAAAATCAAATCTACTTCGATTATCACGCTGCTTTGTTGTTGTCTGATGATTAGTTTCTCAGTTTCCAACGGCTTTGCAATTGACTATGTCAACAGTGAAAGCGCTAAACTAAACAGTTCGGCAGTTACAGCCCCACCGTTTGTATTAGGCGCAACGGCTGTCGCACCGACCTGTTATGGAGGTGCAAATGGCTCAATTCAGCTTACAGTGAGCGGCGGGACTTCTCCGTACACTTACTTGTGGTCAAATGGAAGGACAGTAAAGAACCTGAATAATGTGAAAGCAGGTAGTTTTTCTGTTACTGTAACAGATGCAACAGGATTGGTTGCTTCTACTCAGGTTACAGTCCCTCAGGGATATCAGACTATTGGTTACATGAGTTGCAACAATGTTTGTAAGGATGTTTGTAACGGAGTCATTGACCTTGAATTTTATCCTCCGGGAACTTCTACAACAGGATGGACTTATAACTGGTCGCATAATGGAGGAACGACTCAGGATATGACAGGGTTGTGTGCCGGAACTTATGCTGTTACAGTTACAACCGATAAGGGATGCAAATCTGTCTTTTATGGGCAAATAGCATCAAGTCCTTCTGTTTCTTTATCCGTTAATAAAACGGATAATTCTTGTTATGGCTCATGTGATGGAGTAGCTTCTGCATCTGTAAGTGGCGGAACTGCTCCTTTTAATTATATATGGAGTCCAGGGGGAGCTACTACAAGTTCTATTAGTAATCTTTGTGTGGGAACATATTGTGTGACAGTAACAGATTATAACGGTTGTACAGCATTTGATTGCGTGGTTATCAATCAGCCGGATCCATTAGTGCTTATACCAAGAAGCACAGATCTGAGATGTTATCAATCCTGTGACGGCTCTGCAGCAGTTGCCGTTAGCGGTGGAACTGCTCCTTATACTTATAGCTGGACAGGTCATGCAGGCACATCAAACGTGATTACAGGATTGTGTGCCGGAACTTATTGTGTGAGTGTAACAGATCAAAATGGCTGCGGTAGCAGCGTTTGTATTGAAGTGAAACAACCGGATGCTATTGTTTTTACTGCTTTCAATTCAAAGAATGTTTCATGTTATAAATATTGTGATGGAAGTACTACAGTATCAGTAAGTGGCGGTACTACTCCTTATACTTACAAGTGGAATGATGCAGGTGGATCAACCGGCAGCAGTATCAGCGGACTTTGCGCAGGAACATACTGTGTAACAGTAACTGACAAAAACGGATGTACAGCATCAGATTGTAAAGTAATTATAGAGCCCGAGCTTTTAGCATTAAATCTAACAGGAAGCGATGCAAGTTGCTATCAGGCATGTGATGGAAATGCTACAGCAAATGTATCAGGCGGAACTGCTCCTTACACTTATCATTGGGGTCACACTTCAGCAAACAGCAATAATATAAGCAATCTTTGCCCCGGTACTTATTGTGTAACAGTAACCGACAAGAACGGTTGTAAGACAGAAGATTGTGTTGTAATAGGCGGAACGCTTCACCCATTAACAATTGAGAAAACAGTTAAGAATCAGAGTTGTTTTGACAAATGCGATGGAAAAGCAAGTGTTTCAGTAAGTGGCGGCACTTCACCCTATACCTATAAGTGGAATAACCAGCAGGGATCAACCGGCAGTAGCATTAGCGGACTTTGCGCAGGAACATATTGTGTAACAGTAACTGACAAAAACGGATGTACAGCAAGCGAATGTTTAGTTGTTACAAAACCTCAACAGTTGGTTTGTTACGCTGATTGTCCTCAGTTATTGTGCTATGGCGATAAAAATGGAGTAGCTAATGTAACAGCTTCAGGCGGTACAGCTCCTTATACATATAAATGGAGCGTAAATGGTCAGACGACTCAAAGTATTTCAGGATTGAGCGCAGGAACTTATTGTGTAACTGTAACAGATCAAAATGGTTGTGTGTGTGTAAGTTGCAGAATTCTGACGCAGCCGGAAGAGTTAGTTTTAAATAAATCAAAAAAGGATCAGAGTTGCTATGAGACTTGTGATGGTACTGCAACAGTATCAGCAAGCGGTGGTACTGCTCCTTACACTTATAAATGGAACGATCAACAGGGCTCAACTGGCAGCAGCATCAGCGGACTTTGCGCAGGAACCTACTGCGTAACTGTAACAGATGCACACGGATGTACCAAGAGCGTAT
>CAYRJA010000026.1:0-27137 GCA_964424455.1 uncultured Bifidobacteriaceae bacterium | reverse complement strand
TTAGCACATGTATAGAGATTAATCAGCCGGAGCCATTAAAGGCAGAAGGCAGAGGCACGAACCAGAGTTGTTATGAGACTTGTGATGGCACTGCAACAGTAGCCGCAAGCGGCGGAACTGCTCCTTACACTTACAAGTGGAATGATGCAAACGGATCGACCGGAAACAGCATCAGCGGACTTTGTGCAGGAACCTACTGCGTAACTGTAACAGATGCACACGGATGTACCAAGAGCGTATGTGTAGAGATTGGCAAACCGGCACAGATTAGTTTGAATTTATCTAAAAAGGATGTAAGCTGTAAGGGCTATTGTGATGGTACTGCTTCAGTAGAAGTATCAGGAGGTACAGCACCTTATACTTATAAGTGGAATGATGCAAGCGGATCAACCAGCAGCAGCATAGATGAACTTTGTGCAGGAACATACTGTGTAACTGTAACTGACCAGCAGGGTTGTACAGCAAGCGGTTGTATAGTGGTTGCAGAACCTCCTGCAATAGTGATTATTCAGCAGTGTGTTCATAATCATTGCGCAGGACAGTGTATAGGCGCAATCCCCACTCAGGTATCAGGCGGAACACCTCCATATACTTTCTTGTGGTCAGACGGACAAACTATTGAAGATGCATCAGGATTGTGTGATGGTACTTATTCATTAACTGTAACAGATCAGAATGGTTGTTCAGCAACAGCCTTTATGCCGATTCATACGCTCGGAGCAATGCAAATATCAATGAGCAAAACGGATGAATCTTGTGCAGGGGCATGTGATGGAACAGCTACAGTATCCGTTTCTCCATCAGTTCCTGACAAATACGGAAACCAGGGAGGTATCGGACCTTACACTTATCTGTGGAGTAATGGCGAAACAGATGCAACTATTAGTAATTTGTGTTCCGGCACCTATTGTGTAACTGTAACAGATTACTATGGATGTACTGCAGAAGCTTGTATTGAAATAGTTGGTCCTCCAGGATTGATTATTATACCTAACTGCTATTGTGAAAACAATCATTGTGCAGGATTGTGTGAAGGTAAAATCTTTGTAGATGTATATGGAGGAGCAGAACCATACACTTACCTGTGGTCAAATGGACAGACCACTAAAGATGCAACAGGATTATGTGATGGACCTTACTTCCTTACCGTTACAGATGCTAATGGATGTACAGCTTCCATCTTTATGCCGATTCAGTCAGATAATCCGATTGTACTTTCAACGTCGGTTGTAAATGCAGGCAATTGTAATGTTCCGGGAGATTGTATCGGTTCAGTTGATCTTACCGTTACGGATGGCACAGCTCCTTATGCGTACAATTGGTCAAACGGAGCCACAACAGAGGATATTAGCGGACTTTGCGCAGGAACCTATTCTGTAACGGTTACGGACTTCTTCGGTTGTACCTCCTCTATTAATGCAGTTGTTGAGTGTCAGGGTGGTGGTGATGAATGTGAAGTAAGTATCTCAGGAGAGACCATAGACACTAAATGCGGACGCTGTGTGGGCTCAATTAATATTACAGTATCAGGATTCAAGGGCACACAGACCTACACATGGTCAAATGGAGCAACCACAGAGGATATTAGCGGACTTTGCGCAGGAACCTATTCTGTAACAGTGACAGAAGGAGAGTGCTCTACTACAGATAATTTTATAATCCATGACAGCCCGGCTATAGATATGACAGTTTCATCAACTGATAATACCACAAGTACGGATTGTCAGACTAATTGTAATGGAACAGCTTCAGTTTCAGTTTCTACAGAGGGTTCATTTACTTACCAGTGGTCAAATGGAAGTACAGATGCGTCAATCAGCGGCTTATGCGGTGGAACCTACTGTGTAACGGTTACAGATTCGTACGGATGTACTAAATCAGACTGTGTAGTGGTTAAATGTATCCCTGTTTGCAACATTCAGATGAATGTAACAGGAACAGAGTGTAACAGCAGCAATAATTGTCAGAACAATTGCAACGGAACTGCTACAGCTAATGCAACCGGAGGAAATGGTACTTATACCTATCACTGGTCAACAGGCGCATCAACCAAGTCAATCAGTGGCTTGTGCGGTGGAACCTACTGTGTAACAGTTACAGATTCGTACGGATGTTCTATATCTGACTGTATAGTGATTAAATGCACTCCTGTTTGCAACCTTGAAATTGACTTAAACCATACTGACTGCACATCCAGCGGAAATTGTGGAAACGGTTGCAATGGAACAGCTTCAGTTACAGCTTCAAATGGAACTTCTCCATACAAATACAAATGGTCAAATGGTAAAACAACTCAGTCAATCAGCGGCTTGTGCGGAGGTCAGTATTGTGTGACCGTAACAGACAACAAGGGCTGTGTTAAAACAGGTTGTGTATATGTTACTTGCCACCCGATTGTTTGTTATTTGAAGGTAAGTGCATGTGTCAAGAGCGTATCATGCTATGGCGCTAAAAATGGTGAGGTTACTTTAACTGTACGATATGGAACATCTCCCTATCAGTACAAATGGTCAAACGGAGCAACCACTAAAAACCTGATTGGAGTAAGCGGAGGCACCTACAAGGTAACAGTAACTGACAAAGTAGGTTGTTCAGCAACAGCAACAGCAGTTGTTAAAGAACCAACAGAAATAGTAGTAAATGCTACAGTAGCTAATTGCAGCAAAAACAGAACCTGCTATAATAGCTATGGATGCAATGGTAAGATTACTATTATATCAGTAACCGGTGGCTCAGGCGGATACCAGTACAAATGGTCAAATGGAAAATGTACTAAGAACCTTACAGATTTGTGTGGTGGACAATATTGTGTAACCATAACAGATTGTAAAGGTTGCTACACAGTGAAATGTTTTACCGTAGTTTGCAATGCATCGCGCCTGGAAGATGAAACAATTACAGATATCAATATCACTGACGGGTTCAATTTGAATGCATACCCGAATCCGTTCAATACACAAGTGAATATTGAGTTTATATCTTCAGTAGATACGCAAGGAACACTTGAAGTCTATAATGTAATCGGAGTGAAAGTAGCCGAAATTTACAGAGGTGAAATCGTATCTGACCAACAGTATAACTTCCAGTTCCAGACAGCTAATCTTCCAAGTGGAATGTACACTGTTCGCTTAGTAACTGAACAAGGTGTTTACACCAAGAATATAGTTAGGATGAAATAAATTCTAAACTAACCAAGTTAAAAAAGGAAGCCCTCTTCGATTTATCGGAGGGGGCTTCTTCTTTTATAAAGCTAAATACTAATTATATTCAGCTTTGCACATTTATGACAATAATTATTATAGATATTTGTAATATATTTGAAACATTAAATAAACATAGTCGTTACGGGTACTGATTTTTAGGTAGCTAATTATACGATTATGCAAATTATTAATAAATTAATAGTTTTTTGTTTTGTATTATTACTTGGAATTGTAGAACAAGTACACTCACAGCAGGTTACAACATCAGAAAATAAGACAGATGCTCAATTCGTCTTTCTGAATTTTCATATCACAAAAACGAATTCAAACCCTAATGGAGAAATTCGCTTAGTAAGTCATAAAGTAGTAAAAGGAACTCTTAAACCAATAAATCTATTCACGCATACCGGTGAGACAAATAAATATCAAATTACACTAAAAAGCAATTCCGGTAAAGTTACATCTCAAACAGAAATTGTTAATCCGCTTAAAGAAGAATTAGAATATCCCGGTGAAAATGGAACAATCGGACGAGTAACCATTGAAAAAACTGAAGCAGATTTTATGGTTCGGCTACCTTATTCATCGGATTGCGTTTCAGCGATCATTAAAACTGATGACGGGATTGAACAGGTCTTTTCTATTTCATCAAAGTTAACTCCGGGTAAATAATGGCAATTAAGAAGCTTACACAGATTTTTCTTACACTATTTCTGTTCACAGGAATCTCTTATTCGCAAACATTAACTGTTGATACATTAGTAAATAATGGTAATCCTGCAAACAGAATTAACCTTGTCTTTTTGGGAGATGGATATACTGCTTCGCAACAAACTCAATATATAAAGGATGTAAATACAATTATTGAAAAAATGTTTGCTACTACTCCGTTTAAGGAATATAGTTCTTTTTTTAATGTTTATGCTATTCATGTAGTTTCTACTGATAGTGGTGCAAAACATCCGAACACGGCATCTGATTGCAATACAGCTAATCCACAAGTGCCTGTTTCATCTCCGAACACTGCGTTGTCGGCAACCTTTGATTACGGAAGCACACATCGTCTTCTCTATTGTACTAATACTTCTGCTATCAATAGTATCCTTCAGCAGAATTTTCCACTGTATGATAAAGGACTAATTGTTGTGAATACACCATACTACGGTGGTTCAGGCGGTACTTATTCCATTTGCAGCACAAATCCCAGCAGTGCAGAAATAATGATTCATGAGTTAGGTCACTCCTTTGCTGATTTGGGAGATGAATACGGCGGTGCCTATTGTGGCGGATCAGAAC
This sequence comes from uncultured Bifidobacteriaceae bacterium, assembly GCA_964424455.1. Taxonomy (GTDB): domain Bacteria; phylum Bacteroidota; class Bacteroidia; order Chitinophagales; family UBA10324; genus CAYRJA01. The sequence continues at coordinate 22,638 of CAYRJA010000026.1, read as the reverse complement.
GTCCGAATGTAACAAAGGAAACAAATCCGGATTTAGTGAAATGGAAGGATTGGTTTACCCAAAGTATTCCTATTCCAACACCTAATTCTACCAATTGCGGAAGTTACCCGTCATTAAACATTGGATTGTATCAAGGAGCAAATTATTGTAATACAGGATGGTACAGGCCCGCTTGTAATTGTAAGATGAATATGCTGGGCACGCCCTTCTGCAATGTGTGTAATCAGACATTAGTTTACTGTATCAATAATTCTATTAGTTTGATTGACAGTTACCAGCCAAGTGGACCTGTTACACTTGGAAATGGGCAAGTCCAAACATTTTCAGCATCCTTTTTAACCCCAAGTTCAAACTCTGTTCTGAGAACATGGAAGTTGGATAATTCAGTAGTTGCTTCTAATGTAAATAGTTATCAGGTAAATGGAAGTACATTGACAGATGGCACACATTCGCTTGTTCTGACAGCTACCGATTCTACCTATAGAAGTAAAGTTGCAATGCCTGTATATACCAAAACATGGATTATTACAAAGAATGGTAGTGTTACAGTTACGCTTTCACCATTTAATGCCGTTTGTGCTAATACACCGGATTTCACATTGACAGGAGGCAGTCCCGCGGGAGGAGTTTACAGTGGTATGGGTGTTTCAGACGGAAAATTTTCTCCTGTTATTGTAGGAGCAGGGACATTTGCTATCACTTACACCTATAGCGGAGTGTCAACTACACAGTCTGTAACAGTAAAGTCATTACCCAATATTTCCACTTCCGGTAATACCACTATTTGCAATGGCTCTAATACCACTATGACTGCATCCGGTGCAACTGCTTACACATGGTCACCTAATATTTCATTAAATACTTCAACGGGGGCAACGGTAATTGCTTCACCGTCAGCAAATCTGGCATACAGCGTAACAGGTACATCCAATGGTTGTACAAACAGTCAGACAGTCTTTGTTTTTGTAACATCATTACCTAACATAACCGCTTCATCCAACACATCAATTTGTGCAGGGGGTAGTGCAGTACTTACCGCAAGCGGAGGAAGCGCTTATACATGGTCTCCGTCAACCGGATTAAGTGCAAGTACGGGTTCATCGGTAACGGCTTCACCAGCTTCGCAGGTAACTTACACTGTAACAGGTACTTCTGGTAATTGCTCAAAAAGCCAAACTGTTACAGTTTCAGTAACAGCACTCCCAACAGTAATGGTTTCCTCCAATACTTCTGTTTGTACCGGTGGCAGTACGACGCTTACTGCTTCCGGTGCTTCAACTTATTCATGGGCACCTGCAACAGATTTGAATGCAACCAACGGAACATCAGTTGTTTCAACACCTACTCAATCCATTACTTATACTGTAACAGGAACATCTAATGGCTGTTCAAAGAGCCAGACCGTATCTGTATCAGTTACTGAAAAACCGGTAATTGTTTTATCCGGTAGTACCTCAATCTGTGACGGGGCTTCAACGGCGCTTACAGCTTCCGGCGCATCCACTTATGTATGGATGCCTTCAACTGGATTAAGTTCTTCAACCGGAACATCGGTTAATGCGGCTCCCTCCGCAAATGTTACTTATACTGTAACAGGCGATCAGGGAGGATGTCAAAACACTCAGACAATTTCAGTCACGGTTAAACCGCTGCCGAATATATCTGTTTCGCCTAATACATCCGTTTGTGACGGAAGCTCGGCAACACTAACTGTGGGCGGTGCATCAACATATTTATGGCAGCCCTTTTCATCATTAAGTAGTTCGATAGGATCCTCGGTTACAGCAACACCATCTGCCACCACTACTTATGCTGTTACAGGAACCTTAAACGGTTGCTCAAAAACGAAATCAATAACAGTAAGCGTAAATCCATTGCCTTTAATTACAGAGAGCTATAATCTTCCTTCTTGTTCCGGAGATGCGAACGGAAGTATAAATATAACTGTAACAGGGCAGTCACCTTTTACCTATATTTGGTCAAATGGAACCAGTGAAGAAGATAACCTAAATCTGATCCAGGGTAATTATGCTGTAACGGTAACCTCTAGTGCGGGATGCACACAAACAAAAGATTTCACGATTTTATCCCTTTCATGCGAAGCGATTACTAAAGAGGCAGTAACAGGTATTAAATCTTCTTCAGCAACAATAAGCTGGGGTAAGACACCCTGTTCATATAGTTACAAAATCCGTCAAAGACAGGTTGGTACAATAAAATGGAAATATTTTACGGCACAAATGGAGGATTCAACCTTCTCTATTAACAACCTGCTGCCCGGTGTATCATACGAATGTCAGATAATGAGTTATTGCAAAAGCGATTTCAGTGATTCATCTGATTATTCTGCACTGATGTCTTATACAACGCTGTCTAACTGCTTTGCTCCTGTATCATTAACAGCAGAAAATATATTATCCAACTCTGCTGTATTGAAATGGAGCGGAGGTGAAGCTACCGGTTACCGTATCAGGGTAAAGGAAGCAGGAACTTTGGATGAATGGCAGCCATACCGGGTACGTAATATGAAAACAGAGCTTATCATTAATAACCTTAAAGCATCCACTACCTATATATGGCAGATAAGGTCTACTTGTAATAACGGAAGCGAAAACGACCATTCCAATTATTCTGTATTTCAGTCATTCACAACATTACAACAACCACCGAGAATAGAAGGGAATAATGTTACAGTGTCTGATCCATCAGAGGATATTCAATTATACCCTAATCCGAATAATGGAAAGTTCCTGATTAATACAGCAAGGGTAAATTCGAAAAAAATAGAAATTACTGTAACAGATATCTTTGGCAAAAAGATTATTGATAATGTCTATGATTCGGAGAGTAATGAGTTTAAAAAAGAGTTTGATATTTCCGAATTACCGGCAGGCGTTTACTTTGTTTGCGTTCAAAAAGGGAATGAAATCATTAACAAGAAAATTACAAAGCAGTAGAGGATTAAAACTTGTATGACAGGTTTTGTATCAGCCAATTTTCAGCAAACTCTACTGTAACACCTTTTCGCTTTGCATAATTTTCTATCTGGTCTTTTGCTATTTTACCGACTCCGAAGTATTTGGATTCAGGATGTGCAATATAGAATCCGCTGACGGATGAAGCCGGATACATGGCAAAACTTTCCGTCAGTTGTATTCCCGTATTTTTCTCAACCTGTAATAAATCAAACAAAGTCCTTTTTTCGGTATGGTCAGGGCAGGCAGGATAGCCGGGTGCGGGACGAATACCTTTGTATTCTTCATGAATAATCTGTTCGTTAGTCAGATTTTCATTTTTTGCATAACCCCAATACTCTTTCCTGACTAATTCATGCATTGTTTCAGCAAGTCCTTCAGCAAGTCTGTCAGCAAGCCCTTTAATCATTATTAAATTATAATCGTCGTGGTCTTTCTTGTACTTTTCCAGAAGGGCTTCTATACCAAATCCTGTTGATACTGCAAATCCGCCGAGATAATCCTGTTTACCCGACTCTTTCGGAGCAATAAAATCGGCGAGAGAATAATAAGATTGAGATAGAGCTTTTTCATTTTGTTGGCGAAGAAAATGAAAATTTATTTTCTTTCCATTGGTATCAGTTATCTCAACATCATCATCGTTGAATGTATTAGCAGGATAAAAACCAATAACGGCTCTTGCCTTTAATAATTTCTTACTGATAATCTCATCTAACAATTTAGTGGCATCTGCAAATACTTTGGTTGCTTCAGTTCCTACCTTTTCATCTTTCAGTATTGCGGGATATTTTCCGTACAGTTCCCATACATTGAAGAAGGGAGTCCAGTCAATATGGTTACGAATCTCTTCGAGAGGAAAATCTTCAAACACTTTTGTTCCGAAAAATGAAGGAGCTGTTGGGGTGTAATTATTCCAGTCAATATTTATTTTATGTTCACGTGCATGTTGAATAGTAACATAATTTTTCTTCTGTTTCCTACTCAGGTGATCTTCACGCAGCGTGGCATATTCCTTTCTTATTTTCTCAGAAAATTCTTTATGAGTGTCTTTCCCTAATAAACTGCCTACTATAGGAACACTTCGAGAAGCATCCAAAACGTGAACGGTATCACCGGAATAATGAGGAGCAATTTTGACTGCCGCATGAATACGGGAAGTGGTAGCGCCGCCTATAAGCAGAGGAATAGTGAAATGCTGCCGCTCCATTTCTTTCGCTACATGAATCATTTCATCCAGAGAAGGAGTGATAAGCCCGCTGACCCCAATGGCATCGGCATTAATTTCTTTTGCAGTGGCTAATATTTTTTCTGCCGGAACCATTACACCTAAGTCCACTATCTCATAGTTGTTACAGCCGAGCACCACACCAACTATATTCTTTCCAATATCGTGAACATCGCCCTTTACTGTGGCGGTGAGAATTTTTCCTGCACTTTTGCGACCGCCTCCTTCTTTAGAAGGGTCGTTTTGCATGAAAGGAAGAAGATACGCTACTGCCTTTTTCATCACTCTTGCACTTTTCACCACCTGAGGCAGAAACATTTTTCCACTTCCGAATAAATCACCCACTACGTTCATTCCATCCATCAGCGGACCTTCAATGACAGAAAGCGGCTTATCAAATTTCAACCGTGCTTCTTCTGTATCTTTTTCAATGTATTCTACGATACCTTTTACCAAAGCATGTTTTAGCCGTTCTTCTACCGACGCATCTCTCCATGCTTCATCTTTCTCTATAACTTTTCCTTTTGACTTTACTTTCTCGGCAAACTCTACCAACCGCTCAGTAGCATCAGCACGACGGTTGAACAATACATCTTCAACTACTTCCAATAAGTCCTTTGGAATTTCATCATATACAGTAATCATTCCTGCATTCACGATGCCCATATCCAAACCTGCCTTGATGGCGTGATACAGAAATGCAGAGTGCATAGCTTCCCTCACCACATTGTTTCCGCGAAATGAAAATGAAATGTTACTTACACCACCGCTTACTTTTGCATGAGGGAGATTTTCTTTAATCCATTTTGTGGCACGGATAAAATCAACAGCATAGTTGTTATGCTCTTCAATTCCGGTAGCGACTGTAAGGATGTTTGGATCGAAAATAATATCCTGTGGCGGGAACTTTACTTTCTCAGTCAGCAAATCATAGCTGCGTTTGCAAACTTCCTTTTTTCTTTCATAAGTATCTGCCTGACCTGTTTCATCAAAAGCCATCACTACCACCGCAGCGCCATAACGCTTAACCTTTTTCGCATGTTCTAAGAAAACCTCTTCACCCTCTTTCAGTGAAATGGAATTTACAATTCCTTTTCCTTGCAGACATTTTAGTCCGGCTTCAATAATTGACCACCTGGATGAGTCAATCATCACAGGAACTTTAGAAATGTCCGGTTCAGCAGCTATCAGATTAAGAAATTTCACCATTGCCTTTTCGCCATCTAACATTCCCTCATCCATGTTGATGTCAATTACCTGCGCTCCATTCTCTACCTGCTGACGGGCAACAGAAAGGGCAGCATCATAATTGCCACCCAATATCAGCCGTGAAAATTCTTTAGATCCGGTGATGTTGGTGCGCTCACCGATATTCAAGAAATTAGATTCAGGTGTTACAGTAAGCGATTCGAGACCGCTTAACCGTAAGTAGGGTTTTATTTTAGTAGTCATCTTCTATTATTAAGACTTAGGGAATAAGTATTATAAGCTCTGTTGTTGATTTAATAATTCTTACTCTGACAATACAGGCACTTGCCGTGGTTTGAAATCTTTCACTGCGTTTGCTATTGCACGGATATGTTCGGGCGTAGTGCCGCAGCACCCACCCACGATATTCAGAAACCCGGCTTCACCAAACTCACGAATAGTGGCAGCCATAGTTTCAGGGGATTCATCATATTCTCCCATTTCATTTGGTAAGCCCGCATTTGGATAGCAGCTTACAAAACAGGCAGAGATATTTGATAAATCCTGTAAGTAGGGACGAATCATGTCTGCACCAAGTGCACAGTTTAAACCAACACTTAGCGGCTCTGAATGTGCTACAGAATTGTAAAATGCTTCTGTAGTTTGTCCGGACAATGTGCGACCGCTGGCATCTGTAATAGTTCCGCTAATCATTATTGGAAGCTCTTTTCCAATCACATCAAAATATTCACGGATGGCATAGAGCGCAGCTTTTGCGTTAAGGGTATCAAAGATGGTTTCTACTAATATCAAATCAACTCCGCCGTCAATCAGTCCGCGAAGCTGCTCAGTATATGCAGCAACTAATTCATCGTAAGTAATGGCACGAAAGCCCGGATCATTTACATCAGGGCTAAGAGAAGTTGTTTTGTTAGTGGGACCTAAAGCGCCGGCTACGAATCTCGGCTTGCCGGGAGTTTTAGCAGTGAAGCTATCTGCTGCTTTGCGCGCCACTTTAGCGGCAGCCACATTCAACTCATACACTATATTTTCAAGTTGATAATCTGCCATTGAAACGGAAGTAGCATTGAATGAATTTGTTTCAACGATATCTGCACCGGCTTCAAAATATGCATTGTGAATTTCGGTGATTATCTGCGGCTGAGTAATACACAGTAAATCGTTGCATCCTTTTAGAGAAGAAGGATGATTTTTAAACCTGTCACCACGGTAATCTTCTTCTTTAAGATTGTAGCGCTGAATCATAGTACCCATGGCGCCGTCAAGAATCATTATTCGTTTGGAAAGAATTTCTTTTATATCCACAACAATTGTTTTAATAGTTAATAATGCACGAAAGTTTTCAGCTATCGCGACCTTATCAGATTATTTTTTCGGGTGTCTTGTTACGGACTCCTTATCTATACCGTTCACTGATGTTACTTGGTTAGGAAGTGGCACCCACCGGGATGGGTTGCCAAGATTTCAACGGGCCTATTCCCTCCATCTTTCTTGATAAAGTGATGCAAATGTAATGATTGGAAGCACAATGAAAAAATATTTTGCGACTCTTTTATATTTACTGGATGAAAGAGTTTATAATAAAAGGATTATTAACTGTCATACTGATTTTAGGTTATGTTTTAGCACAGGCACAAACACTACCATTAGTTAAAATTGCTTCTTTACCAACAACTATTAATGAATCCTCGGGACTGGAAATTACGGACACTTCAAGCGTCTGGACACATAATGACAGCGGCGGCAAGAACAGGATTTACAAAGTCAATTTTTCAGGTGTTACAGTTGATTCCATTACAATTACAAATGCAACAAATGTTGACTGGGAAGACATTGCCAGCGATGCGGACACAAATATTTATATAGGAGATTTCGGAAACAACAACAACAGCCGAAAGGATTTAAAGATTTATAAAATTCCGAAACCATCTTCCATTACAGGAAATGCTACCACCGCCTCCGTTATTTCATTTTCTTATTCGGATCAAATCGCTTTTCCTCCTGGAAATGGAAATCTGAATTATGATGTGGAAGGATTCTTTCATACCGGTGACTCGCTATACCTTTTTACCAAGAATCGTTCTACTGCTAATAATTCCGGCTATACAAAATTGTACCGGCTTCCGGATGAAGCAGGAAATTATGTTGCAGAATTGATAGACAGTTTCTACACCAATGAACTTGTAACAGCCGCAGACATTAGCGATGACGGAAGTTCCGTTGCGCTTTTAACTTATTTTTCAGTTTGGATTTTTAGAAACTTCACCGGACATAATTTCTTTTCGGTGGTTCCCCAAAAATTCTCTATTACTCCTGTTACACAGAAGGAAGGAATTGTTTTTAAGAACGATTCAGAGATTTATATCAGCGATGAGAAAGTCGGCTCTACCGGAGGTAATATTTATCATGCAAAAATTGAACTTCAGACTGGTATAAACCCTAAGCCGAAACGCCCCCCTTTTTTTCTTTATCCCAATCCGTGCGACGCTGCTTTTGGAATCATGTTTTCAGATTTCAGCAATGCAGAACGATGCTATACTATAAGAAACATCAGCGGACAGATAATTCAGCAAGGTAAAATACAAGCCGGTGTTCTGCATCAGGAAATCAATTGCAGTGAATTAGAAAAGGGAGAATATTTTATAGAGGTTATGAATGAATCAGAGAAAGATTATCAGTCCTTCTTAATTTTCAGATAAGATTTCTGCAACTATTTTAGGATAAAACTGATGTTCCAGTTTGTGAACCTTTTCCGCAATGGTTGATGGCGTGTCATTTACTGTAACAGGCACTTTTTCCTGAAAGATAATTTTGCCTTCATCATATTTTTCATTCAGGTAATGAATGGTGATTCCGGTTTCTGTATCTCCGGCAGTTTTTACCGACTGATGAACTTTATCGCCATACATCCCTTTGCCGCCATGTTTCGGAAGCAAAGCAGGATGAATATTTATAATCTTGTTTGGAAAAGCTTTCAGCAAATTTTCAGGAATCAGCCAAAGAAATCCGGCAAGAACAACAAGATTAATATTTCTTTGCTTCAAGATATTCACTAAAATATCTGTTTCATAAAATTCTTTCCGATTAATGATATGAACAGGAATATTAAATGAAGCAGCCCTTTCAATTACATAAGCTTTCGGGTTGTTACAAACAATCAGCGAAACCTCTGCGACAGTATTCTTTTTTAGGTATTCAATAATTGCCTGAGCATTTGTTCCGCTGCCGGAAGCAAAAATGGCTATCCTTTTCATAGAAGGCGTAAATGTAGTAACATATCTTCCGCTTCTTTCGGGAGGGAAGCATAAAATTTAATCTGCACTGTTTTCTTTTCTACATTTAGCCCCAATGTTGAATGTTAAAGCAGTAGTAATTATAACTGTTGCTAAACGCCAATAATTAAATATGGAAGGTTCAAATTTTGTTGACTATGTAAAGATTCATTGCCGCAGCGGAAAAGGCGGCGCCGGCTCTGTCCATTTTCTGCGCGACAAAATCACTGCGAAAGGCGGACCCGACGGTGGTGACGGCGGACGAGGATCGCATATTATTCTCCGCGGAAACAAACAACTCTGGACGCTGTTACACCTGAAGTATCGCAAGCATATTGATGCACCACACGGTGAAAACGGAAAAGGAAAACAGCAACATGGGAAAAACGGGAAAGATATTATTCTGGAAGTTCCGCTGGGTACAGTGGCACGCGATGAAGCCACCGGTAAGATTCAGTTTGAAATAACAGAACACGGACAGGAAGAAATTTTATCAAAAGGCGGTCGTGGCGGATTAGGTAACTGGCATTTTAAATCACCCACAAATCAGGTTCCGCAATATGCGCAGCCCGGAGAGCCATTTGAAGAAGGATGGAAGATCTTAGAGCTGAAGTTATTAGCTGATGTGGGATTAGTAGGATTTCCCAATGCGGGAAAATCAACCTTGTTATCGGTGGTGAGCGCAGCCAAACCTGAAATTGCCAATTATCCGTTTACCACTTTGGTGCCTAATCTCGGTATTGTTGCTTATAAAGATCACAAGTCGTTTGTAATGGCAGATTTACCCGGCATTATAGAAGGAGCACATGAAGGAAAAGGATTAGGTCATCGTTTCCTTCGCCATATAGAGCGCAATTCTATGCTGCTGTTTGTGGTGCCGGCAGATAGCGACGATATAAAAAAGGAATACAAAATTCTGCTTAATGAACTGAAGCAATATAATCCTGAACTACTTACGAAACCGAGGTTGCTTGTTGTAACAAAGAGCGACCTGGCAGACGATGAACTAAAAAAGCTGCTAAAGAAAGAACTGCCCAAAACCATTCCTCATGTTTTTATTTCTGCATGGAAAAAAGAAGGGTTAGACAAAATGAAGGATACGATTTGGAAGATGTTGAATGAATAAAAATGTATTATTCATTCTGAGCTTGCCAACAAGGATAAGTTTCTTTGCCTGCAAACGCACAAGCCTGCCCAAAGGCAAAGCCAAAAGAGTGCAATCGCCAACGCTTTTTTCCGCTTTGTAGCAAATTCACTGCTCTAAAATTCTACCTTTGTCGGAGAACAATTATTAAAGCATTTTGAGCCGCATACTAATTATAGACGATGAAGAAAAACTCCGAACACTGCTTTCACGCATTATCAGTTTGGAAGGTTTTGAAGTTATCCAGGCAGGTGATTGTAAAACTGCTTTAAAGAAATTAGAGCAACATGATATTGACATTGCTCTTTGCGATGTAAAACTGCCTGATGGCAACGGTGTTGAACTCTCCAAAAAAATTAAGGACAAGTTTCAGCACATTGAAATTATACTGCTGACTGCCTACGGCAATATACCTGACGGTGTGCAAGCCATTAAAAACGGTGCGTTTGATTACATCACCAAAGGAGACGACAACAACAAAATAATTCCACTTTTGTATCGGGCGTTGGACAAAGTGAACCTTGCCAAACAAGTTCAACAATTACAAAAACGTATTGGCGATAAATACTCATTTGAAAATATCATCGGCAAATCAAAACCTATTCTTACTGCCATAGGATTAGCACAAAAAGTTGCCGACACAGACACTACTGTTTTGCTTCTTGGAGAAACCGGCACGGGTAAAGAAGTTTTTGCACAAGCCATTCACACAGCAAGCAACAGAAGCAACAAACCTTTTGTTGCCATCAACTGCTCTGCCTTCAGTAAAGAATTGTTGGAAAGCGAAATGTTTGGGCATAAAACTGGAGCATTTACTGGTGCTACAAAAGACAAGAAAGGTTTGTTTGAAGAAGCCAACACCGGAACGATTTTCTTAGATGAAATAGGAGAAATGAGTTTGGAGTTACAGGCAAAATTGCTTCGTGTAATTGAAACAGGCGAGTTTATTAAAGTAGGAGAAAGTAAACCAAGCAAAACCAATATTCGCATTATTGCCGCCACCCACCGAAACTTGCAAAAAGAAATTGAAGCCGGAAATTTTCGACAAGACCTTTTTTACCGTCTTTCTGTTTTTCAAATCAGTTTGCCACCATTGCGTGAGCGGGTGATAGACATTGAAGTATTGGCAAAACATTTTATGACTGCTTTTTCTGCCAAAACCACCAAGAAACCAAAAACACTTTCACCTGAATTTGTGGAAGCACTTAAACAACATCAGTGGCTGGGAAACATCCGTGAACTTAGAAATGTAATAGAGCGTAGTGTCATTCTCTCTAATACCGATGAACTTACTATAGGTGATTTACCTGTAGAGTTGCAACATTCTTCTATCTCAAAAAACGGAAAACAACTTTCTGCGTTTGATTTAGCCAGTGCCGAAAAACTCCACATCCAAAAAGTATTAAACTACACTAACGGAAACAAAACCGAAGCGGCACGGTTGCTTAATATTGCCACCACCACCCTTTACCGTAAATTGGAAGATTACAACCTCGGATAAAGTATAGCGAAACGCTATACCTGACCGTTGCAAAATGCAACGGTTTTTCTTTTTGGCAAATCAGCCCTTTCCTCTCCAACCCGTTACTATCAAGAATTTGCACGGTTTTTCTCTTTCATGGAACTCAATTTGAATAAGTGTGGCATACAAATACTCAATTCAAATGAAATCAAAAGAAAAACAAACTATCTATCAGCAAGCACAACGCTTTGCTGATATAACCAAGAAATGTTTAATGACCGGCAATGTGCGTAGAGCAAAGCACTGTATGCAGGTGGCTGAAAACATGTTTACCAACGGAAGCAAAGAAATTCAAAATGCAATTTCAAATGTATATGTGTATTCCTTGTCTTCTTTCATGGAGTTACGCCATTGCAGTATAAGGGCATTCTTCTCTCAAAAATTACAAAACGAATATTATAAACAAGTAAACACTTCAGGATTATGATGGCAATAATTTTAATAGCAACAGGCGTATTGCTATTTGCCGCCTTTTACAAAACAATTAGCTGGTTCGAAAAAATATAAATCACATGACAGCACTATTCATCATCGCAATTGGGGTTTTTGCTTATATCGTTTATGTATTGCTGAAACCGGAAAAATTCTAAACCGTGAACAAAGAAAAAGTGAAACGGGTGGTTGTGTTTATCATCTCCATGTTGTTCGCTTTAGCAATGCTCGTGATTGTTTATTACAAAATCAATATCCTAATCAAGTTCTAAAAAAGAAAAAATGAATACAGAAACACTTGGCATAATAGCAATGTTCGGAGTTACCTTTTTACTGGCAATTCCACTCGGTAAATACATTGCAAAAGTTTATGGTGACGAGAGGACATTACTCGATCCCATCTTTAATCCGTTAGAACGATTGTTCTACAAACTATCAGGCATCAACGCAGAAAAGGAAATGACCTGGAAGGAACATTTAGTTGCCTTACTCACCATCAATCTCCTTTGGTTTTTGTTAAGTATGGCAATACTGATGAACATGAGTTGGCTGCCGCTTAACCCCGATGGAAATCCAAGCCAGTCGGCTGATTTGGCGTTTAATACCACCATTTCGTTTTTAGTGAATTGCAATTTGCAACACTACTCTGGCGAAACCGGTATCAGTTATCTCGGACAAATTTGGTTGATGTTTTTGCAGTTTGTAACTGCAGGTATTGGCATGGCAGCCGCAGCAATTCTATTTAAAGCATTCAGAGAAAAAACAACAACGCAATTAGGAAACTTCTACGATTTCTTTATGAAATCATGCACAAGAATATTATTGCCTATTTCATTAGTGGTTGCAGTTGTTTTATTGTTTGAAGGAACACCCATGACTTTTAACGGCAAAGACACCATCACCAATTTGCAAGACGATACGGTGCAAGTTTCTACAGGACCCGTTGCGGCTTTTGTTCCCATAAAACATGTGGGCACAAATGGCGGTGGTTTCTTTGGTGCAAACAGTGCGCATCCGTTGGAAAATCCAACTTACTTAACCACAATGGTTGAAATGTTTGCACAGTTTATTATTCCTATGGCTATGGTTTTTGCTTTTGGATTTTTCATACGCAGGAAAAAATTTGGTTGGATGATTTTTGGTGTGATGACGATTGGTTTTTGGCTCTTAGCCACACCAAACATTGTTATGGAAATGAACGGCAACCCTGCCATTGAAAAAATGGGTATTGATATTTCACAAGGAGCTACCGAAGGAAAAGAAGTGCGGATTGGTGCAGCAGCTTCCGGTTTTTGGAGCATTGTAACTACGGTTATCTCTACCGGAAGCATCAACTCCATGCACGATAGCACTATGCCTTTGTCGGGCATGAATGAACTGCTTGCCATGATGATAAATGCCTTTTATGGTGGTTGTGGCGTGGGCATTCTCAACATCTTAATTTTTATCGTTCTCGCTGTGTTCATCAGCGGACTAATGGTAGGAAGAACTCCTGAATTGTTCGGTAAAAAAATAGAAGCAAGGGAAATGAAAATCGCCATGCTCATTGCATTGTTACATCCATTCATCATTTTGGTTGGCACTGCAATCGCAGCAGCCTTCCCAACAGTAGGTTCTGTTGCTACCAGCAACCCGGGCTTTCACGGATTTAGTCAGATGTTGTATGAATACACTTCTTCGGCAGCCAATAACGGAAGCGGTTTTGAGGGCTTAGGAGATAACACTCCATTCTGGAATATTTCAACGGGTATCGTTTTAATGCTCGGTCGTTTTCTTCCAATCATTGGTCCTGTTGCAATTGCTGGATTGCTTGCTCAGAAAAAATATATTCCTGAAAGTGCAGGAACATTAAAAACCGACAATGCAACTTTTGGTATCATGATTTTTGCGGTGATAGCAATTATTGCAGCTTTATCATTCTTCCCTTCGTTGGCATTAGGGCCTATTGCTGAATATTTCTCAATCTATTAAAACTCAGAAATCATGTCAAAAAATAAAAATACATCCTTGTTTCAAGCCGAGTTAATGAACGAAGCTTTCAAACATTCATTCGTAAAACTCAATCCAAAAATCATGTTCCGCAATCCGGTAATGTTTACCGTGTGGGTTGGAACATTGGTTATGCTTTTTGTTTCGCTGTGGACTTTATCAGGTGCAACAGGTCAAGGCAGTTTTGCTTACAACTTCACGGTTTTTGTAGTGTTGTTTCTCACTTTACTGTTTGCAAATTTTGCCGAAGCCATTGCAGAAGCAAGAGGAAAAGCACAAGCAGACAGCTTGCGTAAAACAAGAGAAGAAACTCCTGCCAAATTAGAAAACGGACACACAATTTCTTCTTCTCAATTAAAAAAAGACGATGTGTTTATCTGTGTTGCCGGAGATATTATTCCTACTGATGGAGAAATTATAGAAGGATTGGCAACTATAGATGAGAGTGCAATCACCGGAGAAAGTGCCCCTGTAATTCGTGAAGCTGGTGGCGACAAATCTTCTGTTACTGGCGGAACAAAAGTGTTGAGCGATAAAATTAAAGTAGTTGTTACCACACAACCCGGTGAAAGTTTTTTAGATAAAATGATTGCATTGGTAGAAGGTGCAAGCCGTCAAAAAACTCCCAATGAAATCGCATTGACCATTTTGTTGGCAGGTTTCACTTTAGTGTTCATCATCGTTACGGTTACTCTAAAACCATTTGCCGATTATGCAAATACTCCGATAACTATCGCAGCATTCATTTCATTGTTTGTTTGTTTAATTCCAACAACCATTGGTGGATTATTATCTGCTATCGGCATTGCAGGAATGGACAGAGCATTGCGAGCCAATGTAATTACCAAAAGTGGAAAAGCTGTAGAAACAGCCGGAGATATTGATGTGTTGCTATTGGACAAAACCGGAACAATTACTATAGGAAACAGAAAGGCAACCAATTTTTATGCTGCCAACGGAATTGGGCAAGAACAATTGGTGAATGCTGCTGTATTAAGTTCATTGGCTGATGAAACACCGGAAGGAAAATCAATTATCGAATTGTCAGGAATTAATCCATCAACTATAAAGATTGATAATCCTCGCTACATAAAATTTACTGCCGAAACCAGAAGTTCAGGAATTGAGTATGGCACTACCCGTATTCGCAAAGGTGCAAGTGATGCCATCAAAAACTTGGTGGAAAAAGAAGGAAATATTTTTCCAACAGAGATTGCCGAAAAAGTAAAAACCATTTCAAGCAATGGAGGCACTCCTCTTGTGGTTTCTGAAAATGAAAAAGTGATTGGTGTGATTGAATTGCAAGACATCATCAAACCCGGTATTCAAGAGCGTTTCGAGCGTTTACGCAAAATGGGTATAAAAACCGTAATGGTAACAGGCGACAATCCTTTAACAGCAAAATTCATAGCTGAAAAAGCAGGTGTGGATGATTTTATAGCCGAAGCAAAACCGGAAGATAAAATGAATTACATCCGCAAAGAACAAGGCGAAGGTAGATTGGTTGCCATGATGGGCGATGGCACAAACGATGCACCCGCCCTTGCTCAAGCTGATGTTGGTGTGGCTATGAATAGCGGAACTCAAGCTGCTAAAGAAGCCGGCAATATGGTGGACTTGGACAACGACCCAACCAAATTGATTGAAGTAGTTGAAATCGGAAAACAATTATTGATGACCAGAGGAACGCTTACTACTTTCAGTATTGCCAACGATGTGGCAAAATATTTTGCCATTATTCCTGCATTGTTTATTGCATCTATCCCTGCATTGCAAGGATTGAACATTATGAATTTGCACTCACCTGAAAGTGCCATTCTTTCAGCAGTAATTTTTAATGCCATCATCATACCAATGCTTATTCCATTGGCATTAAAAGGCGTGGCATACAAACCAATTGGTGCAAGTGCATTGTTGAGAAGAAACCTTTTCATCTATGGTTTGGGTGGCATCATCGTTCCGTTTATCGGGATAAAATTAATTGACATGGCAGTTTCCGTTTTCTTCTAAACAAAAACGAATAATCAAATAACAACAATCAAAAATTAAAAAAATGAAATCGAACATATTTCCCGCAATAAAACTTACCATGCTTTGCATCCTGTTGTTTTGTGTTGCATACACACTAACAGTTTATGGCATTGCACAACTTGCACCGAACAACGGCAAAGGCGAAATCTTAACACACAACGGCAAAAAATATTACAGCAACATTGGACAAACTTTCAATGATGATAAATATTTCTGGTCTCGTCCATCAGCAGTTGATTACAACGCTGCCGGTTCGGGAGGAAGCAACAAAGCTCCTTCTAACGAAGAATATTTAGCAACCGTTCAGGCAAGGATTGATACTTTCTTAGTTCATAATCCCGAGGTGAAAAAATCTGAAATCCCTGTTGATTTAGTTACTGCAAGCGGCAGCGGATTAGACCCACACATTTCTGTGCAAGCAGCAAATGTGCAGGTAAAACGCATTGCAAAAATCAGAGGCATCAGCGAAAACAACATTCAGAAACTTATTTCATCCAACACAGAAAAGCCATTGCTTGGAATGTTTGGTCCCGAACGGATCAATGTTTTAAAACTCAATATCGAATTGGATAAAATAAAGTAAATAATAAAACCATTAAGGAGTTAAGGAGCATTAAGATTTTTCTTCTTAATTCTCTTAATGCCTTAATGGTTCAAGTAATTGAAAAATTAAAATGAAACATCAATATAAAATTATAATTGCATTTGTAGCAATCAACTTTCAATTGTCAACTTTCAATTTAGCAAACGCACAAACTACATTATCAGAAACCGACCATCAGGCAATCATCAATCAGGTAAAGAAAGAGGTGCTTGACAGTTTGAGCAAAAAACCATCAAAGCCATTCGGACAAATTTCTGATGCGTTTTCTATTTCCGGTTACTTGGAAACCTATTACACTTATGATTTTGGCAATCCCGAAAATCATACCCGTCCTGCGTTTACTTATTCGCACAACAGGCATAACGAAATCAATGTAAATCTCGGCTATATCAAAGCTGCATTCTTAACCGATAAAGTGAGGGCAAATCTTTCTCTTGCCGTTGGAACTTATATGAATGCGAATTACGCTGCCGAGCCTTTTGTTCTAAAAAATATCTATGAAGCAAATGGAGGTTTTAAAATTTCAAAGAAACATGACTTGTGGATTGATGCCGGAATATTTTCATCACACATCGGTTTTGAAAGTGCCGTAGGGAAAGATAACTGGACCCTTACTCGAAGTTTGTTTGCCGACAACTCACCTTACTTTGAAACCGGTGCAAAAATTTCTTACACCAATCCAAACGGCAAATGGTTTTTAAGTGCATTGGTATTAAACGGTTGGCAACGCATACAAAGAGTGGATGGTAATAACATACCCGCTTTCGGTCATCAAATTACCTACAAACCCAGCTCAAAAGTTACGCTTAACAGCAGTTCGTTTATTGGCAGCGATAAACCCGATAGCATAAGACAGATGCGTTACTTTCATAACCTATACGGAATTTTTCAGGTGCATGAAAAATTTGGTATCACCGCAGGTTTCGACATTGGTGCCGAACAAAAAAGCAAGGGCAGCAGCACTTACAATACCTGGTTTACTCCCGTACTTATTCTAAAAGCAAGCCCTACTGAAAAATTCTTCATTGCAGCAAGAGGAGAATATTTCAGCGATGCCAACGGAGTAATTATTGCTACCGGGACACCAAACAATTTTCAGACCTTTGGCTATTCATTGAATGTGGATTATCAAATTCACAAAAATGTTTTATGGCGTATTGAAGGAAGAGGATTTACAAGTAAGGATAAAGTATTTATGCTGAATGATAAACCGAACAAGAACAATTATTTTTTGACAACGGCATTAGCTTTTTCGTTCTAATGGAAGAAACCAAAAAATCGGCAGAAGAATTTTTAAACCTCATTAAAAAATCGAGGCGGGGAAAATTCAAAATCTACATCGGTATGAGTGCCGGTGTAGGTAAAACTTTCCGCATGTTGCAGGAAGCACATTCGCTGCTGAGAAATGGTATTGATGTAAAGATTGGCTACATTGAAACGCATAACCGTGCAGAAACACATGCTTTGTTAGAAGGACTTCCTATCATTCCAAGACGAACAATTTTTTATAAAGGAAAAGAGTTAGTAGAATTAGATGTGCAGGCAGTAATCAGTTTGCGACCTGAAGTGGTGATTGTTGATGAATTGGCACACACTAATATCCAAGGCAGCAAAAACGAGAAGCGTTGGCAGGATGTGTTGGAAATTTTAGATGCAGGCATCAATGTAATAAGTGCCGTAAACATTCAGCACATCGAAAGTTTGAACAATGATGTAAAAGCCATTACCGGAGTAGAAGTGGCTGAACGCATACCTGACAAAGTATTGGCATTGGCAGATGAAGTGGTAAACATTGACCTCACATCCGATGAATTAATTACTCGATTAAAAGAAGGGAAAATTTATCAGGCAGAAAAAATTCAAGCAGCATTAAACAACTTCTTTAAACCCGAACACATTTTACAGTTGCGTGAATTAGCATTGAAAGAAGTTGCCTCGCAGGTTGAACGCAAGGTTGATATTGAAGTGCCAAAGAATGTTGTGTTACGGCACGAAAAATTTATGGCTTGCATCAGCAGCAATGAACAAGCGGCAAAACATGTAATTCGTAAAACGGCAAGGTTAGCCAGTTACTACAATGCTAAATGGTTTGTGTTGTATGTGCAAACTCCGCAAGAAGCCACAGAAAAAATTGCATTAGACAAGCAGCGGCATCTTATCAATAATTTCAAATTGGCAACAGAATTGGGTGGGCAAGTAATTCAGATGCAGCATAAAAGTATTCCTGCTGCAATTATTGAACAGGCAAATAAACACGGCATCACAACTATCAGCATAGGCAAACCCAAACTCAGCTTGCTGAAAGTGATATTGGCTACAAATATTTTAAGAGAACTATTGAAGAATTTGACACAATCGGATATTGATATTGTTATATTAAGTTGAATGAATTGAACGAAAAAATAAAACCATTAAGGCATTAAGTAAATTAAGTTTTATGCTTAATGGTTCTTAACTTCTTAATGGTTTAAAACTTATTGACATGAAAATTAAAGTAAAAATCACACTGGCAGTTGGCTTCCTTTTCCTGATGATAATTGTATTGGGTGGTGTAGGCGTATTTTACACCAATCAGATTTCAAAAGAAACACAAAACATTCTTGCCGACAACTACAAGAGTATTGAATACAGTCGTGCTATGCTCATCGCATTGGATAATCTGAAAGTTTCTGACAGTGCAAAGACGAACTTTGAAGAAAATTTGAAATTGCAACAAGGCAACATTACCGAAACAGGAGAAGCACAGGCAACACAAAATCTTTCCGCTGATTTCGAGAAACTAAAAACAAATTATGCTGACAGTTCATTATACATAAACCTGCGAAAAGACCTTGCCGACATTATGCTGGTAAACATGCAAGCCATTGAACGCAAAAGCGAAATTGCAAAGGAAAGCACGAAAACGGCTACTGTTATTTTAGCTCTTGTTGGAACATTCTGTTTTTTACTTGCCTTTACTTTATTGGTTAATCTCCCTTCAAACATTGCCAACCCGATAAAAGAACTTACGCAAAGTGTAAAGGAAATTGCAGCGGAAAATTATTCGGAACGGGTGCATTTTGAAAGTCATAATGAGTTTGGTGAGTTAGCACAATCCTTTAATGTGATGGCTGAAAAATTAGAGGAGTATAATCGTAGCAATCTAGCAAAATTGATGATGGAGAAAGAACGCATTGAAACCCTCATCAACAACATGCACCACCCCATAATTATTTTAGATGAGAACAAAACAATCATCTCAATAAATGATGAAGCGCTGAAAGTTTCGGGATTAAAGTCTGAAGATGCAAAAGGAAAAAAAGCACAGGATGTTGCCGTGCATAACGATTTAATCCGTTCACTTATTCAGGATGTCTTTAAACCAATTGAAAGTGGAAACAAACAACAACAGCCACTCAAAATTTTTGCCGACAACAAAGAGAGTTTCTTTGAAAAAGAAATCATTCCCATCTCCATTATCCCAACTGCTGAAAAACAATCCAAGCACATTGGCGATGTCATCATCCTGCAAAACATTACACCGTTCAAAGAATTGGATTTTGCCAAAACCAATTTCATTGCCACCGTTTCGCACGAACTCAAAACACCTATCTCATCTATCATGATGAGTTTAGAACTTTTGGAGAATAACAAGATTGGAAAAGTAAATGCCGAGCAGAAACAGCTTATTCAAAGTGTGAAGGAAGATAGTGAACGGCTTTTGAAAATTACAGGCGAATTGCTGAACATGACACAGGTAGAAAGTGGAAAAATTCAACTGCATCTGCAATCAACATCAACAAAAGATATTATCCGATACGCAACAGAAGCCGTTAAAGTGCAAGCCGAACAAAAACAAATTAAGATTGAAACAAGTTGTCCTGAAAACATCTCAGCCGTAAATGCCGACCCCGATAAAACTGCCTGGGTTGTTACCAATCTTTTATCAAATGCCATTCATTACTCTTACGAAAACGCCAACATACTGCTGACTGTTAAAGAAACAACTGATAAAATTATTTTAAGTGTGCAGGACTTTGGAAAAGGAATTGATATGAAATACCTGCCGCATTTATTCGACCGTTATTTTCAAATACCCGGAAGTAGCAAAACCGGCACCGGTCTTGGGCTTGCCATCAGCAAAGAATTTATCGAAGCACAAGGCGGAGAAATTTCCCTGCAAAGCGAAATTGGGAAAGGCAGTGTTTTTTCCATCACGCTGAACAGAACAATAGTTTGAGACTGAAAGGATTATTTGTTATTCCAATTTTAGATTTACAAAAACGCACAAAGAAATACACTTATTTCAGAAGCTCATCAATTGCATTTGCCAGTTTTCGGTCTTTGTCTGTTACAGTGTTTCCTTTATCGTGGGTACTCAGAGTTATTTCAACCCTGTTCCAAACATTAACCCAATAAGGATGATGATCCATCTTCTCGGCAATCAAAGCCACATGAGTCATAAAGGCAAATGCCTCACTGAAATCTTTGAATTCAAAAACCTTTTGTAATGAATTATTTTTTTCTGTCCACATGATTGAAGAATAAAAAAGCATTTGGTGTGATAACCCTTCTGCAAGTTAACATCTAAACCTCATACCTGTAAAATTGATAAATAGTTCAGTAACTGTTTATATACAGGGGAATCTTCTTTGTTGCATATACGACTCCTCATTACGACTCTTAATTTTTTTGCCGGTACTTACATTTTCTACGGATACTTTGAGAAGTGGAAGTATATCTTTGTGCATTCTTAAACCGGATAAAATCAATCCACCTTAGTACAACCTTGATACTTCGTTCAGACAACCACAGTGTTATCCAAATATTTTACAATAGAAAGCAATTATTATGCACCAGATAAAATTTTTCTTATTGCTTATTCTGATTCTGTCGGGGAGTATTGTTAAAGCACAGACCTCGACTCCGGTTGATTCTTTAAAAGTACAGATGAATGATATTAATAAAGTGGTAAACACATTGAAGAAAATAAGAATCAGCGGATTTGTGCAATCGCAATATCAGATAGCTGATTCGACAGGCGTGAAGACTTTTGCAGGTGGTGATTTTGCACCCGGGGTTGATAATCGTTTTAAAGTTCGTCGTGCGGAGTTTAAAACCATGTATGATAACGACAAGACTCAGATTGTTGCCAACATTGATGTTACACAAAACGGAGTGCTGATGAAAGATGCCTATGGAAGATTTACAGAACAATGGCTGAAAGCATTTTCTGTTACAGCAGGTATATTCAGTCGCCCATTCGGATGGAATGTGCCCACATCCTCAAGTATGATTGGAGCGCCGGAAAGACCAAGAACTGTTCAGATTTTATTTCCAGGTGAAAGAGATTTAGGAGTGATGCTTACTTTTATAATGCCTAAAACATCGAAACTGAATCCTTTGAAAATTGAAGGGGGATTGTTTAATGGAACCGGAGGCAGGGTAGATGATTTCGACAACAAAAAAGATTTTATAGGTAATCTTCACTGGAACGCCACCACTCAGCAGCAGAAAATTTCTTATGGTTTCGGTATTTCATATTACGACGGAGGTTGGAAACAAGGGAATGATACATCTTATCACACTGCAACAATGACTGATGGATCTAAAAGTTTTGTTCCTAAGATTATTAAAGGTGCGAAAAACAGTATTGCCATTCGCCGGTATTATGGAATAGACGGACAACTGAGTGTGAAAGAACCGCTCGGCAACACAACCATTCGCTTTGAATATTTCGCAGGGAAACAACCGGGAACCGGAGCAGAGCCGGCAGGGATTGCCGTCAATCCCACTTTAATCAGCGCCGCTGCTGCGCCTACTGTAACACTTGCAAATGGAAAATCTATTCCGGCCTTGTTATACAACAGACAAGTGCAGGGATTTTATGTAGAACTGTTACAGGATATTGCTACAACTTCTTTTCAGGCAATGATAAAATATGATTGGTGGGATCCGAATACAAATGTCAGCGGCAGGCAATTAACCGATGCCAACCTGTTTACTCAGGCGGATATTAAGTACACCGATTTGGGCTTAGGATTGATTTACAACTGGGATGCAAATGTGAAAATGATGGCGTGGTACGATATAGTGACCAACGAAACAACCGGATTGAATGGTTACACTAAAGATTTACCGGACAACATCTGGACTTTTCGAATTCAGTATAAATTCTGACACCCATAATTTTATTTCAGAACGGTATTGTTGCATGAAAACTACAAGTAAAGGCAGGTAAGTATAAAAGAAAAAA
>CAYRJA010000025.1:0-32735 GCA_964424455.1 uncultured Bifidobacteriaceae bacterium | reverse complement strand
TCAAACGGTAATAAAACTTATTCCCCTATTTTTGATTCATGCAACAACACCATTCTAAATTATAAATGTTGAATTATGAATGGTTCGTTTGAGATGTTTTAATAATTGCAGTTAAGATTCTTACTAATTCGTCTGCCTCCTTAATTAAGGGAGCTATTTCAATGTCTTCATTGATTTTACTTTCGTGAATTAATCTCAGCCAATATTTAGTTTCTCTTGCTTCCTTACACGCAATACTCATTTTTGAAATGAAATCTTTTTTAGAAATTCCTGCAACACCTTCTTCCACATTTGCACCGATAGAAGTTCCCGACCTTAATACTTGTTTTGAAAGAACATATTCATGTTTATTCGTCAAGTGCTTGTACAATCCAATAATCTTCAAAGCAAATTGAAAAGATTTATTTAAGACAGGATTCTCTTTGACCGACATTTATAATTCAACATTTAAAATTCATAACTCTAAAAAGCTTCTCAATATTCTTTCTCCTGTTGCACCACTCTTTTCAGCATGAAACTGAACAGCATAGAAGTTGTCTTTTTGGATTGCAGCAGAAAACGGAACAAGATAATCGCAATCTGCAACAGAATATTTATTCGGCTCTGCATAGAAACTATGAACGAAATAAACATCCGCATTATCAGTAACTCCTTCAAACAATTTTCCTTTGGTATTCAGCAAATTATTCCAGCCGATATGAGGTACTTTTCCTTTGGGAGGAAACAATTTCACATTCACATCAAACACTCCTATACATGCTGTATTGTTTTCTTCTGAATGTTTGCAGAGCAACTGCATTCCCAAACAGATTCCGAGAAGCGGCTGCCTGATTTGCTTTATCACTTCATCTATTTTTCTCTCTTTCAGATATTTCATGGTGGTGCTTGCTTCACCCACTCCGGGAAAAATTACTTTATCGGCTTTCAATAAAGATTCTGCATCATCTGTCAGCACAGGTGTTACACCAAGCCGCTGCAATGCATAAATCACCGATTGTACATTACCCGCATTATATTTAAGAATAGCTATGTTCACTTTTTAACCTGTAGAATCTGTTTAATAACCATTTAGAAATCCCTAACTCATTAAGATATGTAATACCCGTTTCCGTAAAATAAAATACTTTAATGTGGAATTACTTTGAGGGGGTAAAAATATTTGTATTTATTCAAATTATATTTTGGTTTACAAACAGAAGAGATATTGATATTGGGTTTTAGCCCTTTTATAAAAGCTAAGTGCATTATGTCAGCATTTCGACGCTTTTTTAAAATTAAGTGACATTTTTTTCATCAATTAATGTCAAATTTGCGCCCATTTTTCGGTGGCATAGTAACTGCTAAGAGGTATGTGTCTGAAAAATTTTTTCTTAAATAAATAAACAACCAAATTTTAAAATTATGGCAAAAGTGAATTTAAAACCAATTGCTGACAGGGTTATCGTAAGACCTGCAGCCGCAGAAGAAACCACTAAAGGTGGAATTATTATTCCTGATACTGCAAAAGAGAAACCACAGCGTGGTGAAATAGTAGCTGTTGGAATAGGTAAAAAAGATGAACCTATGACAGTGAAACCCGGCGACAAGGTTCTGTATGGCAAATATGCAGGTACAGAAATCTCTATTGATGGTGAAGAATACCTGATGATGCGCGAATCAGACATTTTCGCAATCATCTAAAATGTAGTTTGCTGTTTTAAAGTTGCTAAAACAACTGATACATAAGTAAGCTAAAAGACTAAAATCATTCTTAAATTTCTAAAACAATCAAATTTAAAATCAAACAAACATGGCTAAATTAATCAATTTTAATACTGATGCCCGCGACCGTCTCAAGAAAGGGGTGGATTCTTTAGCGGATGCAGTAAAAGTAACTCTCGGTCCTAAAGGACGGAATGTAGTACTGGAAAAGAAATACGGAGCGCCTACTATTACCAAAGATGGTGTTACAGTAGCAAAAGAAATTGAACTCGAAGACCCTATTGAGAATATGGGGGCACAGATGGTTAAGGAAGTAGCTTCCAAAACATCTGATGTAGCAGGCGATGGAACCACCACTGCAACTGTTCTTGCTCAGGCAATTATTTCTGCCGGATTAAAGAATGTGGCTGCCGGTGCAAATCCTATGGATATAAAGCGCGGTATTGACAAAGCGGTTAGTTCTGTAGTAGAACACCTTAAAGGTCAGAGCACTCAGGTTGGAACAGACAATAAGAAGATTGAACAAGTTGCTTCTATCTCTGCCAACAATGACAGTGAAATAGGAAAACTTATTGCTGAAGCAATGGCGAAGGTTAAGAAAGAGGGTGTTATCACAGTTGAAGAGGCAAAAGGCACTGACACTACTGTTGAGGTTGTGGAAGGTATGCAGTTTGACCGTGGTTACCTGTCTCCTTACTTTGTTACTAACCCTGACAATATGGAAGCAGAACTGGAACGCCCTTATATTTTAATTTATGACAAAAAGATTTCTGCTATGAAAGACCTTCTTCCGATTCTGGAGAAAGTTGCTCAGGGTGGAAACCAACTGCTGATTATTGCAGAAGATCTCGAAGGTGAAGCGCTGGCTACTCTTGTAGTAAATAAAATCCGCGGCACACTCAAAATAGCTGCTGTAAAAGCTCCCGGTTTCGGTGATCGCAGAAAAGAAATGCTGGAAGATATTGCTATCCTGACAGGTGGCACTGTTATCAGCGAGGATCGTGGCTACAAATTAGAGAACGCAACTGTTTCTTATCTTGGTAAAGCAGAGAAAATAGTGATAGATAAAGACAACTGCACCATTGTAAACGGAGCAGGCAAGAAAGCTGATATCACTGCGCGTGTTAATCAGATTAAAGCCCAGATTGAAACTACTACTTCTGATTATGATAAAGAGAAATTACAGGAGCGTCTTGCTAAACTGAGTGGTGGTGTAGCAGTTCTTTATGTCGGCGCTACAACTGAAGTAGAAATGAAAGAAAAGAAAGACAGAGTGGATGATGCATTGCACGCAACTCGTGCCGCTGTTGAAGAAGGAATCGTTCCAGGTGGTGGTGTAGCTTATGTTCGTGCTATTGAATCACTCGAAAAACTGAAAAGCGCTAACGACGATGAACTTACAGGTATCAATATCATTAAACGCGCTATTGAGGAACCACTTCGTCAGATTTCTGCTAATGCAGGAGTAGAAGGCAGCATAGTGGTACAGAAGGTAAAAGAAGGTAAAGGTGATTTTGGCTACAATGCCCGCACTCATGAATATGAGAAACTTCTTTCTGCCGGTGTTATTGACCCCACTAAGGTTTCCCGTGTTGCATTGGAAAATGCCGCTTCTATCGCTTCCATGTTACTCACTACTGAGTGCGTAATCGTTGACAAGCCGAAGGAAGAAAAGGCAATGCCTGCAATGCCCGGAGGAATGGGCGGAGGAATGGATTACTAATTCCCCAATAAGTGTAGCTCTGTTACAGAGTAAAACTTCTGTTAAGTGTAACAACAACCCTTGTCGGAAAACCGGCAAGGGTTGTTTGTTTTATATGGTATATGCTTTTGATTTCTTTCTATACTGTAGAGAATCATTTACGAGCATTATTAAATTACCGTGTTCCATTCCTTTTGTTTTCTTATCAATTATTATTCAGAGGCGAATGCACAATCAATAAAACGCAATAGGTAAAAATTGTTAGTAAGAAGTTTAATGAAAGCGAATTCAGTTTCAATAAGTATTTAATTTAGCTTTATGAAAATCAGCATATACTCCTGTTTATTTTTTTACTTATTTCTGTCATTAGACTTTTATGCACAGTCACAGAATATAACGCTGCCTAAAAAGGCAACAATGAATATCGGATTAGCCCAATACATTTCTCAAAACCCTCATTCATCTGAGTTAACTGATATTTTAGTGGAAGGAGATTCTCCTGCTGTTGTTTCCGCAATTGAAACCTGCGGAGGCAGAATGAAATTTTCTTATGGAAATATTTATGCAACAAGAATTCCACTCAACAAAATTTCTTTACTGTTACAGAACTCTTCAGTAAAAAGAGTGGAAGCCATGCACGGCAGTGGTACTGTTCTCGACAGTGAAACTGATACCAATGCGAATATTTATTCTGTAAAGAACGGCAGCTATCCTCTTACCCAAAGCTACGATGGCAGTGGTGTAGTAATCGGAGTGATTGACGATGGAATTGATTTGACTCATCCGGATTTCATGGATTCGCAGGGGCATACGCGCATAAAATATTTATGGTCACAGACTGACAGCACTGGTGGAACCGGCACTTCTTATGGATATGGACAGGAATGGGATTCTGCAGCAATTGATGCAGGATGTTCTTATATTCCTACGACAGCATACTACGGACATGGCTCAATTGTAACAGGATGCGCTGCCGGTAACGGGCTGGCAGTAAATAATTATTATGGAGTAGCGACCAATGCAGACATAATATTTGTCGCAGTAGATATGTCAAAAAATTTTTTGAGTAAAGTCGTTGATGCCACTGATTACATTTATGCTAAAGCGGCAGAACTTGGAAAGCCCTGCGTAATTAACGCGAGTCTGGGCAGTTATTCCGGCTCACATGACGGAACGGATCTTCCTGCAAAATTGATAGGCACTTTAATCTCAAAACAAAACGGTCGGGCATTTGTTTGTGCAGCAGGAAATGCCGGTAATATTCTGTTACACTTGGGTTATCCGGTTCAGAAAGATTCGCTGTTTACATGGTTTAAATATGAACCGTCAATAGGCAGAGTATATTTTGAAGTATGGGCAAACCAATCGGATATAGATAGTCTGCAATTTGCCATTGGTGCAGATAAAGTTCCTGCTCCTTATAAGTTCAGAGGAAGAACTCCGTACTACAACATTCTCAACGATTTTAATTTTAATACAGGCATAGATACTGTTACAGATACTCTTTGGAGCGGGAATACTGTGTTAGGCGCTGTTGAAATCCTTGCTGAAAAGTCAGACTCATTATATCATCTTGGAATCAGCGTATTCACTGATTCCACCACTTATAACTGGAGGTTTATCACTTTCGGTAGTGGTTATTTTGATATATGGAGTCATCCGAATTATACAGGAACATCTAACATAATAAAAGCAAATCTTCCTTCGGCAGGTACTTTCCCTGATATTGTCCGCTATGTTCGTCCTGATAAAACACAAAATATTGTTAGCAGTTTCACCTGTTCTGAGAAAACAATTGCAGTAGCCAACTATAATAACAAGGCAAAATGGTTGGATGTAAACAATGATTTACAAACACCGGAAACATATATTACACCTCCTGCGATTGACACTATTGCAGGTGAAATTGCTTCTTCCAGCAGTATCGGTCCTACACGAAACAGAAAAATAAAACCTGATATTTCTGCTCCCGGAAATTTCACTTTCGGTTCAGGTTTGCTTTCGCTGATGCCTGCATTTATCAGTAACAGTCCGGGAAAGGTTGGAGTGGGTGGAAAACATATTTTGGATGGCGGCACCTCTATGGCTTCACCCGTAGTAGCAGGAATTGTTGCGCTCTATCTGCAAAAACGACCGGATGCTTCATGGCAGGAAATAAAAGATGTGCTGTTGAATACTGCTAAACAAGACACTTTCACATCAGATACCATCCCTAATACACGCTGGGGCTATGGTAAAGTTGATGCGTTTGCAGCCATGAACTATTATGGATGTAAAGACAAAGATGCTGTAAATTATGATTCACTTGCTGTGATTGATGATGGAAGTTGTGATTACAATACATCAACTAAAATTCTATTATTAAACAATTCTCTTTCTAATTATCCTAACCCTTTCAGTGATTACACAATTATCAGTTATCAAGCAATTCCGGCTTCTCGTTCCATAACCATTACTGTAACAGATGCATTGGGCAGGGAGGTTATCTCATGGTCAAAAGAGAGTAATCAGGGAAATATTATTTTTACCGGACAATCATTACCCGGAGGAATCTACTTTTGCAAAATGATTGCCGATGGAAAAACGGTTGCCACAAAAAAGCTTGTTATATTTTAGTTATGGATGATAAAAAAACACTGCTTCTTTCTGAATCAGATATTCAAAAGAAAATAGAGCGTATCAGTTATGAGATACTGGAAGAAGATAACGATGAGGGCGAAATTATCATTATAGGGATTCGTGGAAATGGTTATCGTTTTGCAGAACAGTTGGTAAAATACCTGAAGAAAGTTTCCACAATCAAAGTCACTTTTGGAGAAGTTGTTCTGAACAAGAGAAATCCTGCTTCAGGGGAAATTACCTGTTCGCTTACGAATGTGGTATATGATAACAAAACCATAATACTTGTTGATGATGTTGCACATACCGGTCGCACGCTGTTGTATGCAATGAAACCGTTTATGCAATATACTCCTAAAAAAATTCAGGTTGCCGTGCTGGTTGATCGGAAGCATAAGATGTTTCCTATTACAGCAGATTATGTAGGTATGTTGCTCTCAACAAATATGCAGGAACATGTTACAGTTGAAATGGAAAAAGAAAATGCTGTTTATCTGAGTTAAGACTGCTCAGGAGATTTTCTATATAAGTCTGAAATCTTATCTGCCAATGTTTGCTCTTTCAATCCATCTGACTGAATAATCAGATGCGCTCTTGAATAGTACGATGTTCGTTCTTCCAGTTTTTTCTGAATAAAATCTTTCAATTCTGCATCTGTTAAATTCCTGAGGAGCGGGCGATTATCTCTTGTGTCTTTTAATCTTCTGAACAGTTCTTCATTACTGACTTTTATCCATACACATTTTCCATGCTGTAACATCCAGTCCATGTTATTGTGAAAGCAAGGAGTTCCCCCTCCTACTGCCACAACTGTCGTGTGCTTATTATTTATTGAACACAGATACTCTGATTCTTTTTTTCTAAAATAGTCCTCGCCTGATTCTTCAAAAATTTTACTGATACTACGCTCCTCTTTTTCTTCAATCATCTTGTCAAGATCAATGAACGAATATTTCAACAGTTTTGACAACCGTTTACCCAACTTGGTTTTACCCGAACCCATAAATCCGAGAAGAAAAATATTCTGTGTGTCCATCGCCTGCAAAAGTCATAAATTATTTCGTGTTAATTGCTAAACATATACCTTCGCTGCTGTGAGGAGAATACTATTTTTATTCCTTCTGCTGCCTGTTACACTTAGCGCTCAATCTGTCCGGTCAAATATTCAGGATACGACGGTGAGTGCGAAATTATTCAGTGTAAACTACTGTGCTCAAATTCCGGGTGGTGATTTGGCGAACAGGTTTGGCAGCAGTTATACTTTCGGCGGCAGTTTTTTATTTAAGATAAATAAGAACTGGTTGCTGGGTATTGAAGCAAATTACTTGTTTGGATCTAAGGTGAAAGAAGATTCAGACATCTATGCTCTTGCAAATTCAAACAGAACTTTTACGGCTAACGACGGCTCTCTCGGAATGATTGATTTAAATGAGCGCGGCTATATGCTCTCTGCTAAATTTGGAAAAATCATCCGTGCATTCGGATCTAATCCTAACTCAGGAATAATGCTGCTTGGAGGCGTTGGTTTCATACAACATAAAATTAAAATCATAGATGTATTCAGCAACCTGCCGCAATTTGATGGTGATTACAGGAAAGGATATGATAAATTGTCGAATGGAGTTTTACTGTCACAGTTTGCCGGATATTCTCATCTTGATAAAAATAAACTGATTAACTTTTATGTCGGGATAGAAGTCATGGAAGGGTTTACTCAAGACCGTCGCAACTGGAATTTTACCGAAATGAAAAAAGATGACAGCAAGTATCTGGATTTGCTTTTGGGCTTGAAAGCCGGATGGATATTGCCATTTTATGGACGAAATATGCAACAGTTTTACACTCATTAAATTGCAGACTGAAAATTACAAATTGAAACTACCCGCTAAATTTCCTTGCTATCTCTGAAGAATATTTAGCAGAGGATATGCAGATAAATGGATTATGAACTTCATCTCTCTCCTTCTTTATGATTTTGCTTTACAACTTTATGCAATCGGAGTAAAGGTTTATTCTCCTTTCAATAAAAAAGCAAAGCAGTGGAGTGAGGGGAGAAAAAATATTTTAAAACAAATTGAAGAGTGGATTAAACCGGAGGATAAAATTATCTGGGTTCATTGTGCATCGGTTGGTGAGTTTGAGCAGGGACGACCCGTGATTGAAATGCTCAAAGAAAAATATCCTCAGTATAAAATATGCCTTACCTTTTTTTCTCCATCGGGTTATGAGTTGAGAAGAAGATTTGCCGGAGCAGATTACATTTTTTATTTACCTCTTGATTCAAAACATAATGCAAAGGAGTTTATCAGAATTACCAATCCACGCTTAGTCATTTTCGTGAAGTATGAATTCTGGTATCATTATCTGAATGAACTTCACAATAGAAAAATTCCTGTACTGTTAGTCTCTGCTATTTTCAGAAAAGATCAACTGTTCTTCCGTTGGTATGGAAAGGGATTTCGTAAACTGTTACACTGGTATAAGCAGATTTTTGTACAGGAAGAGAACTCGCTCAAACTGTTACAGAAGTACAGATTAAACAATACTACACTATCGTCAGACACGCGCTTCGATCGGGTTTCGTTCATTGCGTCTCAGGTAATACCCATTCCAACAATTGAACTTTTTAAGGGTGAAAATAAAATTATAATTGGTGGCAGCACATGGCAGAAGGATGATGAGTTATTGATACAATACATTAATGAAAACAAAAATCCTGAATTGAAATTTATAATCGTTCCTCATGAAATTGATCGTAAGTATATCAATTCCATCCAGCAAAAAATACAAACAACTTCAGTAGCTTTTTCCAAAGTGAACAAGCAAACAGCTATGTTGTCCAATGTTTTAATTGTTGACAAAGTCGGGATACTGTCTTCACTGTATTACTATGCACACATTGCTTATGTAGGCGGGGGCTTTGGAAAAGGGATTCATAATATTTTAGAAGCTGCCGTATTTGGCGCTCCTGTTATTTTTGGACCGAACTATAAAAGGTTTAAGGAAGCAACTGACCTTATTGAATTAAATTCAGGATTCTCTATTAATGATTACAATGGATTTGCTGCAATTACAAACAAATTAATTACAGACGAAAAACTTTACACTCAATCATCAGAAGGATGTAAAGAATATGTTAAAGCCAATACAGGTGCAACACAGCAAATAGCAGAATACCTGTCAGAGAATTTTAATTAAACTTTGTGGATTTATTTGGTGGAGGTAAGTATTCCTTACTTCTACTTAGATATAATATGTCATAAAAACATTTTTAGATTAGTCTAAAAATAAAATTATATTTGCTGAAAATAATTATTTATGCTCTCACGAACAGAAGAGAATTATCTAAAAGCTATTTATAAACTCACCGGTGAAGACAGTAATGTAACCACCAATGAGATTGCCGCGGCAATGAACACCAAAGCAGCATCTGTTACAGATATGCTGAAGCGACTGACTTCTAAAAAATTGATTCATTACAAAAAATATAATGGTGTTGTGCTTACAACAAGCGGAAAGGAAAAGGCAATAGCCATCATTCGCAAGCACCGTCTGTGGGAATATTTTCTTGTAGAAAAACTAAAGTTTAACTGGGATGAAATTCATGAAGTGGCAGAAGAACTGGAACACATTCGCTCTGAGCAGTTAGTAGAGCGGTTGGATGAATTTCTCGGCTATCCAAAATTTGATCCGCACGGCGACCCGATTCCAAGTTCTGAGGGGGAATTTGTTCAGCAGGAAGTGATGCCTTTGTCTGAAATGAATCCTCATGAAAAGGGTAAGGTTGCTACAGTGCTTGATCAACCATCATTTCTTCAACGGTTGAATCAACTGAAAATCGGAGTCGGCACTTCTATAAAGGTGTTAGATAAATATGACTATGACAAAAGTATGAGTCTGTTACTTAACCGGAAAGAAAAGGTGCAGGTCAGCTCTGATATAGCAAAAAACATCTTCATGACTATATGAAACCACACTCGAATAAATCACTTGAAGAGATTCATGCATCGGTGGACACCACCAACAAGAAGGGGTTGTGGAAGTCATTTATTGCTTTCATAGGTCCTGCCTACTTAGTGAGTGTTGGCTATATGGATCCCGGTAATTGGGCAACAGACCTTGCCGGTGGAAGCGCTTTCGGGTACAAACTCATCTGGGTACTACTGATGGCTAACCTGATGGCAATACTGTTACAAAGCCATTGCACTCGTCTTGGAATTGTACGTGGGCGGGACTTGGCTCAGGCATCGAAAGAAACTTATCCCGCCTTTATTAATATTCCATTGTATGTGCTGGCAGAGATAGCGATAGCTGCCTGCGACCTTGCTGAAGTATTAGGGTTAGCTATCGGACTGTATCTCTTGTTTGACATTCCTTTGTTATGGGGCGTTGGAATTGCTGTGCTTGATTGCCTGCTGCTCCTTGTGTTTTTCAATTTTGGTATTCGTAGGATGGAGGCATTCATTGTTTCGATGGTATTTATTATCGGGATGAGTTTTCTTATAGAAATATTTTTGGCAAAACCGGAAATAACAGAGGTTGCAAAAGGATTGATACCAAACATTCCGAATGAAACAGCATTGTATATCACCATCGGAATTATCGGAGCTACCGTGATGCCTCATAATCTTTATCTTCACTCTGCATTAGTTCAAACCAGAAAGTTTGACAGGAGTGAGAAAGGTTTGTGGAAAGCCATTCGTTACAATTTTATTGATTCTGCCATTGCGCTCAATCTTGCTTTTTTTGTAAATGCAGGAATCTTGATTCTGGCTGCTGCTACATTTTTTCGTAACGGATATTTTGAGATAGCAGATATTATGGATGCTCATAAACTGCTCGAGCCATTACTCGGAACAAAACTTGCTCCTGTTCTTTTTGCTATTGCACTGATTGCATCGGGACAAAGTTCAACCATAACCGGAACACTCGCCGGACAAATTGTAATGGAAGGGTATCTGCATCTGCGCATTAATCCGTGGTTAAGGCGACTAATGACACGATTGGTTGCTGTCATTCCTGCATTCCTGGTCATTTGGATATATGGCACTGAATCTACCGGGGAACTGTTGATATTATCACAGGTTATACTAAGTATGCAATTGGGTTTTGCAGTTATTCCTCTAATACATTTCGTAAGCGACAAAAAAAAAATGGGACAATATACTATCAGCAATACGGTGAAATTCTTCTCCTGGCTTGCTGCTCTGATAATTGTTGCACTGAATGTAAAATTAGTAGTGGAAGAGATATTTTCGCTGCTTGCCAGAACAGAAGATGCCACATGGATTTACCTTACAATAATTCCTGTAACAGTGCTAATAGGTATTCTCTTGCTTTATATTACATTTCATCCTTTCTTCCATAAAAAAGATTTTACTACAAGAGGTTTACATATTGAAGGGGAAGTTGTTATTTCAGAAATAAATCAATTCAAACGTATTGCCATAGCTGTTGATTTTTCAGAGAAGGATTCTGCTACTATCTCTCAGGCAATTTCTCTTGGAAAAAAAGATTCTACCTATTGTCTGATTCATATTCTCGAATCTCCGGCAGCTTTATTATTCGGCGAAAAAGTTTCTGATAAAGAATCTAAAGAAGATGATGACCGGTTGAAGGAATATGCTTCTTTCCTTAGTCGTCAGGGATATACTGTTGAAATTAAATTAGGAATGGGCAGACGCTCAAAAAATATTGCACGACTCACCAACGAATTCAATGCAGACCTGTTGGTTATGGGCGGACATGGGCACAGAAGAATTAAGGATTTGATATTTGGAGAAACCATTAATGAAGTTCGTGACCGTTTGTCTATTCCGGTTTTAGCTGTTAAATAACTTTACATTTGCAAACGCAATGATTCTATAAACATGAAAAATATTTTTAAGGTCGGCGATGAAAAGACTTACACTAAAAGGGTGGAGGAATCTGATACAGTTAATTTCCCTGCCGAAGGTCCTCTGCATAGCGTTTATTCAACTTATTCGCTTGCACGCGATGCAGAGTGGACTTGCCGTCTTTTTGTATTGGATATGCGGGAGAAGGATGAAGAAGGAATCGGCACTATGTTGACTGTATCTCATCATTCTCCAGCTGCGGTTGGCTCGACAGTAGTTTTTACTGCCCGAATTAAGTCGGTAGTTAGAAATGAAATTGTTTGCACTTACAATGCACGAATAGGAAACAGGTTGATTGCGACAGGTGAAACAGGACAAATGGTTCTGAACAAAGAAAAATTGAAACAAAAATTTTATCAGCTAAACTAAAATGCCTGTGTCGGCTAATCAATCTCCTACTATAAAAAACAAGCGGGCTGGTTTTGAATATGAGTTGTTGGAAAAATTTGTAGCCGGTATCATGTTACTTGGCTCCGAAATCAAATCGGTCAGAGAAGGGAAAGTAAATATGGGTGATGCCTATTGTAGTTTTCATAAAGGAGATTTGTATGTGCGCAATCTGAACATTTCTGAATATAGCAGAGGCACTCACTATAATCATGAACCACTGAGAGAAAGAAAGCTGTTACTGAATAAAAAGGAGCTGAATAAGTTACTTGCAAAAACCAAAGAGCGTGGTTTTACCATCATTCCCGTTTCTGTTTTTTTTAACGAAAGAGGTTTTGCAAAAATGGAGATTGCTCTGGCAAAAGGGAAAAAGGTTTACGATAAGCGCGATGCTATAAAGCAAAAAGAATCAAAGCGGGATTTAGACCGGTTGAAGAAGATACATTAAACATCTTGAACAGGAAGAAGAAGATATTAGTTGCCCCGTTGGATTGGGGGCTTGGTCATGCTACACGCTGCATTCCTGTTATTAACGAATTATTAAAGCAAAACGCTGAAGTTATTATTGCTTCCGATGGTCGTGCTTTTGATTTACTGAAACAAGAATTTCCTCAACTGAGAATTATACGACTGAAGGGTTATAGGATTGTTTATCACAAAAATCTTTCATTGCCTGTTTCAATGTTCATTCAACTTCCAAAAATTATCAGAACTATAAGAAGTGAACGCAGTGAATTAAAAAGAATAATCAACGAGTATGAAATTGACGCAGTGATTTCTGATAACCGATATGGGTTGTACAGTAATAAGATTCCTTCCGTTTTTGTAACACATCAACTTAGGATTCTAATGCCTTCTTCTCTAAAATGGATGGAAGGAATAGTTTACAGAATAAACAAATATTTTATTGGCAAATACACAGAATATTGGGTTCCTGACAATGAAGGTGAAATAAATCTTTCAGGAAAACTGTCACACTTTCAATCATTACCTGAGAACATCAGATTTGCCGGAATACTTTCGCGATGTGTTACAAAGGAAAATACTCAAAAGAAATACGATGTACTTGCTGTTTGTTCAGGTCCTGAACCACAGCGAACTGTTTTTGAAAATCTATTAACTAAACAACTGAAACAGTTGCAATTGAAATCATTAATTATCAGCGGAACTCCTGAAGAATCTGTTACAAAAGAAATAACTCCTTATTTATCTGTTACATCATTTATGAATACTGATGAACTGAATAATGCTGTCTGTTCTTCAGATATAATTATTGCACGCAGCGGTTACAGCACGATTATGGATTTAGCTGTGCTGGGTAAAAAAGCAATCTTAATCCCAACTCCTGGACAGACTGAACAGGAATACCTTGCTGATTATTTTAAAGAAAAGAGAATATTTTATTCTGAATCTCAGCGTTCATTTAATATTGAAAGGGCTTTAGAGCAATCAAAAAAATATTTGGGAATAAAATTGCCGGGGCAACAATCACTGTCACGATGTGTGAGTGGTTTGTTAGAAAGAATAAAATAAATCTTAATAATGTACAACTGTTACAGTTTGCCTTTTGTACTGGGCAATCCTTCTCCATCCCGCTTTACTGCCTGACGGATAGAGCGTGCAACTGCTTTAAAAATGGCTTCAATTTTATGATGCTCGTTCTTTCCCTTAGCTTTTATTGACAGGTTGCACTTAGCCGCATCGCTGAACGATTTGAAGAAATGATAGAACATTTCAGTCGGAACATCTCCTATTTTTTCACGATTAAACTTTACATCCCACTCCAACCACGCCCTGCCGGAGAAATCTATTCCCACAAGAGCGTTCGCATCGTCCATAGGAAGAAAAAATCCATACCGGTTGATTCCTTCCTTGTTGCCTAAAGCTTCGTTGAATACTTCGCCAAGCGTTATCGCAGTATCTTCAATGGTGTGATGTTCATCAATGTGTAAATCACCTCTTACTGTAACAGATAAATCGCAGCCGGAATGTTTTCCCAACTGATCCAGCATGTGGTCAAAAAATCCAAGTCCGGTGTTACACTTAGTTTCACCTTTACCATCAAGGTTCAGTTCAATTGCTATATCTGTTTCCTTTGTCTTTCTGTGATGTTTAAATTTCCTTTCCGGCTTTTTCAGGAAGTCATAAATTGCTTTCCATTTATCTGTGCTAAGTGCAATAACATCCTTCATGTCATCTGCTTTTTCCTGAATTTCACTTGCACCAAGAGAGTGTTGGTTATTCAGCCAAATACATTTGCACTTCAGATTCTGAGCAAGTTTTACATCTGTAATCCGGTCGCCGATAACAAATGAATTACTGATATCATAATTGTCGTTCAGATACTCCTTCAACATTCCGGTCCCGGGTTTGCGCGTGGGCTTGTTCTCATGCGGAAAACTATTGTCAATATGAACCGCTTTGAAATTAATACCTTCTCCTGCGAAAGTCTGTATCACAAAGCGCTGAATAGTTTCAAATTTCTTTTCAGGATATTTTTCTGTTCCCAACCCATCCTGATTACTGACCATTACAAGTTCGTAATCTGTTTCACGACTGATTTTTCCTAAATAGTAAAAAACTTCTGGATAGAACACGAGTTTATCAAACGAATCTATCTGTTCGTCAGCCGGCTCAGTAATGAGCGTTCCATCACGGTCTATAAATAAAATCTTTTTCATCTTACAAGGCGAAAGTAGGGAATGTTTGATTGAAAAAGAGTTCCTATACAATTCCCCATAACTGTTACTTTTATCTTCTCAAAAACATCCTATGAAAGCTATTTTTCAAACCTTATTAGTCTGCGTGGTATTTCTTTTTGCCTGCAACAATTCAAATAAAACCAAGTTTCCTCCTATAGAAGTAAAATATCCTGCAACAAAAACGGTTGATACTGTAACAGATTATTTTGGAACAAAAGTAGCTGATCCGTATCGCTGGTTAGAAAACGATACCGCAGCAGATGTGAAGCAATGGGTGGATCAAGAGAATGAAGTTACTTTCGGTTATCTTGACAAGATTCCTTTCCGTCAGAAAATAAAAGACCGCCTGACTGAAATTGCCAACTATCCTAAATATTCATCTGCATTTAAAAGTGGTGATAATATCTTCTTCAACTACAACGATGGATTAAAGAATCAGGCGCAGATTATGGTTCAGAAAGATTCTGCCGGGGCTCCTGAAGTTTTCTTTGATGCCAACACTTTATCAAAAGACGGAACGGCTACTATTTCCATAGACGGATTTTCAAAAGACCACCGCTACTGCTCTTATCATGTTAACAAAGCCGGCTCCGACTGGCAAATAACTTATGTAAGAGATGTTACTACTGGCAAAGTAACAGGCGATTCACTGAATTGGTTAAAGTTCAGCGGCACGGCATGGCATGGTGATGGATTTTATTACAGCGCTTATGATTCACCTAAAGGTGGAAATGAATTAGTAGCTAAGAACGAATTTCAGAAAGTGTATTATCATAAACTTGGAGAACCGCAGTCAAAAGACAAACTGATTTATGAAGATAAACAACATCCGCTTCGTTACTTCTTTGCTTCAACAACCGAAGATGAAAGGTTTCTTATTCTCAATATCAGCGAAGGCACTGATGGGGCAGAAATCTGGTATAAAGATCTTTCAAAGAATGAAAAAGATTTTCATCTTCTCTTTAAAGGATTCAAAAACAATTATGAAGTACTCGATAATATAGATGATAAACTACTGGTATCTACAAACGAAGACGCAGATAATTATCATGTAATATTAGTTGACCTGAAAAATCCGGCTAAAGAGAATTGGAAAGAAATTATTCCTGAAAAACCGGAGCGCGCTTCCTCTTATTCTACAGCAGGAAATAAAATTTTTTCTGCCTATCTGAAAGATGCTACTACAAGAGTTTATCAATATAACTATGACGGTGTTCTTGAACATGAAATAAAACTACCCGGATTGGGTACAGCCGGTGGGTTTGGCGGACATCATAATGACAGTTATGTATTCTATGATTTTTCTTCTTATGTAGTGCCTAATACGATTTACAAATATGATATTGCTTCAGGTCAATCATCCGTGTTTAAGAAATCTGATTTGAAAGTGAACACAGATGATATTGTAACAGAACAAGTTTTTTACAAGAGCAAAGATGGTACTGAGATTCCTATGTTTCTCACTCATAAGAAGGGAATTAGATTAGATGGCTCTCATCCGACTTTACTCTATGGCTACGGTGGTTTTGATATTAGTTTAACACCTTACTTCAGCATATCGAATTATATTTTATTAGAGAACGATGGAATTTATGCAGTAGCAAATCTTCGTGGCGGCGGAGAGTATGGTCAGAAGTGGCACGATGGTGGTCGCTTGCTGAATAAACAAAACGTGTTTGATGACTTCATCGCTGCAGCAGAGTATCTCCAGAAGAATAATTATACCACAAAAGAAAAATTAGCTATTCACGGACGAAGTAATGGCGGATTGCTTGTCGGCGCTTGTGAAACACAGCGCCCTGACTTGTTCGGTGTTTGTTTTCCGGGTGTAGGCGTAATGGATATGCTGCGCTTTCAGAAATTTACAGTTGGCTGGGGTTGGGTGAGCGATTATGGATCAAGCGATAGTGCAAAATATTTTAAGTATCTGCTTGGCTATTCTCCCTATCATAATATAAAGGATAGCACTTCTTATCCTGCAACTATGGTAACCACTGCAGACCATGATGACCGCGTAGTGCCTGGTCACTCGTTCAAGTTTGCCGCACGAATGCAATATGCACAAAAAGGTGAAGCGCCTATCTTAATTCGTATTGACAAACAGGCGGGGCACGGAGCAGGAAAACCTTTAAGTAAAATTATAGATGAACAGACTGACTTCTGGTCGTTTATGTTCTATAACATGAATGTTACACCGAAATATCAGTAAGTAGCATAAGAGAGTTCTCAGTTAGCCATTATTCTGTTTCCTGAAAGAAGTTTTTGTAACTTAATATGCTCATCCACTGAAATAAGAGAAGATATTTTCAGTTTACCGGATGCTTCTTTACGAATGGTATAGTTGTAGTGGCAATCGTAAACTTTTTCTTCATTGGGGTAAAGAAAATCCCATTTTACTTCAACATAGAAAATCTGGTCAGTAACTTTTCTGGAAAAAAGAATATCAAATCTGGCTTTTGTAATATTATATTGCTTGTACTGCATACTCATCTGTCTGAAAAGCTCCTCCAATTCCGATTGCTGCACGTACATACTTTTAGACTGGTCAGAAATAAAAAGAAAGGGGAAATCATAATTCTCTGCAACCTGTTTCGGTGAGTAACTTTCTAATATGTCTTTGTAATCGGTAAAAAATTCTACAATATCTTTCAGCGTAATGTCAGTGGTTCTCATTAGGTTTTTTTTACAAAGCTAATAATTTTTTTAGGTATAAGTGAAACCAAACAATTGAGGGGTGCATGAATAATTGCAGGGATTACTTATGCCGTAGGCATAAGGGCTTGGTAAAAAATCCAATACAGACACTCCTGGAGCGTCCCGAAGGGACGCAATAACCTTCTCGTTCAAGTTATTACCAAGACTTTGCTCCTACGGAGCAATATAATTGTTGCTGCAAATATTCATACACCCCAATTGAGTGTATGACAACTTTTTGCATAGTTGTCTATTCCACTGTTACACTTTTTGCCAGATTTCTCGGCTGGTCCACATTGCATCCACGCATAACCGCAATATGATAAGCAA
This sequence comes from uncultured Bifidobacteriaceae bacterium, assembly GCA_964424455.1. Lineage (GTDB taxonomy): Bacteria > Bacteroidota > Bacteroidia > Chitinophagales > UBA10324 > CAYRJA01. The sequence continues at coordinate 14,703 of CAYRJA010000025.1, read as the reverse complement.
GTAGTTGCAGCGGAATAACTGAAAGCAATGGAGATAATGGATCTTCTGTCTCAGGTATTTCAATAACGAAATCCGATAGTTCTTTAATCACCTCATCTCCTTCTGTTACAACAGATATGATTTTTCCTTTTCTTGCTTTTACCTCCTGAACATTACTAATGATTTTGTCATGTGCATTCTTGTTAGTTGCCAGAACCACTACCGGCATTTCTTCGTCAATCAGAGCAATGGGTCCGTGCTTCATCTCTGCAGCAGGATAGCCTTCAGCATGGATGTAGGAAATCTCTTTCAACTTCAACGCTCCTTCTAATGCAACAGGAAAATTATATCCGCGCCCTAAATACAAGAAGTTAGAAGCATCTTTAAAAATCTCTGCAATATATTTTATATGTGCATCTGCTTGCAATACCTTTTCAACTTTAGCCGGAATCAACTCTAACTCCTGAATGATTTGTCTGTAACGCGATTCCTGTATAGTACCTTTTTTGTAAGCGACACTTAATGCAAGCAAAGCAAGTACTGTTACCTGTGCAGTAAAAGCTTTTGTAGAAGCCACACCAATTTCGGGTCCGGCATGAGTAAAACTTCCTGCATGAGTAGCACGCGCAATAGAAGAACCTACTACATTACAAACACCAAACACCGTAGCTCCTTTGCTTTTTGCCAGCTCAATTGCAGCAAGTGTATCAGCAGTTTCTCCTGACTGACTGATGGCTATAAGAATATCATCCGGTTTTACAATCGGGTTTTTATAACGGAATTCTGAAGCATATTCCACTTCAACAGGAACTCTTGCCAACTCTTCAAACAAATATTCACCTACTATTCCCGCGTGCCAGCTTGTACCACATGCAGCTATTGTAAATTGTTTTGCATTCGGAATTTTTTGTTCGTATTCCAGCAATCCTCCCATAGCAATAATACCGTTCTGCACATTCAATCGTCCGCGCATACTGTCAAGAATAGAAGTGGGCTGCTCATAAATTTCTTTTAGCATGAAATGTTCGTAGCCGCCTTTCTCCAGCATTTCTAATTTCAGTTCTAATTCATGTATATAAGGAGTCGTTTGCTTATTGCCAATGGTTTTGATGGAAAGTTCTCCATTGCGTGTCACTACGGCAATTTCTTCATCATTCAGATAAACTACATTCTTTGTATGTTCAATAATCGGTGTGGCATCTGAGGCAATAAAATATTCTTTATCACCAATACCAATTACCAGCGGACTGCCTTTGCGGGCTGCAAATAATTTATCAGGATCATTTTTGGAAATGATAACAATGGCATAAGCGCCCACTACCTCATTCAACGCCTGCCGAATGGCTTCTTCTACACTTACTTTTTCATTGAGTTGAATATCTTCAATCAGATTGATTAACACTTCTGTATCCGTATCCGAGTTGAATTTATAGCCGCGTTCTTTCAGTTCCTTTTTTATCGGTGCATAATTTTCTATGATGCCGTTATGAATGATTGCGAGGTTTCCTGAACTGGATAAATGAGGGTGCGCATTTCTATCGTTCGGTTCGCCATGTGTTGCCCATCGTGTATGACCGATTCCGATAGTCGTATTTACATTTTTCCCCTTTACAAACTCAGCAAGTTCACTCACCTTACCGGCTTTTCTGTAAACATTAATTCCTCCGTTGAGCAGTGCAACACCCGCACTGTCATAGCCGCGGTATTCCAATCGCTGCAATCCTTTAATCAGGATGGGGTACGCCTCACGAGGCCCGATATATCCAACTATTCCACACATAAGTTAAGGGAGTTTGGTGTATGTCAGTTTTAATTTCATTTGCGCTGCATCTTTGCGGTTTCCACCGCCGAGTACTATGCGATCAGCTAATTCTGTACTCTGGTAATTCACTAAAAATAATCCGTAATCTTTTTCTCCATTCTGCAATTTATTCACTACTAACTGCAACTGGTCTGCAATACTGAACGAATATTTTACTGCCGTTTGTCCTTTATCATTCACAAAAGAAAATTTATTACTGCCGTATTTCAATAGAGCTGTGGTGTATAAATCAGGAATCAGCGTATTTCTTCCCAAAGAATCTGACCCAAGCAAAATCATTCTTACGGGAACATGAAAAACCGAATCATCTGTAACAGGGTCAAATATCTGTGTAACTTCAACCTCTGCTTTATTCACTAATATTCTTCCGAGTGATTGCAGAAATGGAACAGTGATCTTTGATTTTACGCCGGCCATGGATTGTATGTATAAAACGGAATCTGATTTTGCAGAAGAGTTCAGTGCTGCTTCAACCGGATAACCTGTGTAATCGTGTTTGTACGAATTAACAGAAGCACACCCGCTTCCCATCAGAAAGTTAAACTGTAAAGAGTCAGATGTCGCATTGTGATAGTATAGCGTAATGCGCGAATCGGAGTTGGCAAGATCCAAATAAATAATTCCTTTCCCCGGGTTGTTTTCATCGGAAGTTATATATAGCCCTTTCATAAAAGCCTGAAAAGCTGAAGGCGAAGTAAGGTTTACACTGTCTGCATCTAACATATCCTGACCAAACTGGTCATTCAACCGGACACGCAGCGTTGGTTTCATTGTATCGCCAATAATGATAGGGTATGTAGAAAAATCAGGAATAAAATTTACTTTTTCACCAATTTTAATTGGGTTGAAAGCAAAGGTCCTGCTTGAATAATAAGCAGAATCTGCAGTTAATTGCTGGGTAAGCTGATAAACTGTAACACTTTGCGGTGTATTCTTTACATCTCCATAACTTCCGGCATATACAAGACTCAGCACCACCGAATCAATCGTGCAGTTCAGAAAACTCGGGTTAAAAGTACCCGGTTTGAATTGCGTGTAAACTCCTGTAACTGTTTTTCCAAAGACATTATCCTTCATGCTGCCGAGAAGGTATTTTACGGAAGCAGTCGTACGAAAAGAGTCTTCACGAATTGTTTTGGAAAATAGCGAAAGAGTATCAGTAAAAACTCCGGAGAGATTGTCGCCTTTCGGTAAAATATCAGAGCCAATCAGCCCCGATTTTTTACAGGAAAAAAAACCTGATATAGTAAGCAAAAGGATAAAAGAAAATATAGCTCTGTACATTGGAAAGCAGAATGCCTACTTTTTCATCAAAGATTTATAAAAGTCCAGATAGGTTGCAAGATAATTATCTGCCGGATGCTCTATATGCTTTTTCTTCAGTTTCTTCACTGTGTTCTTCACTCCGGTCTCAATTTTTTTTCCTGCCAAAATCACCCCATCGGCATGTGTAACACCTCCTGTATTCAATGCCGTATTATCTGCTTTCTTAAAAGGAGTAAAATCTGCGTCTTTGATAAACTCTTTACTGATAATTGCTTTTTTTAAGAATTCCTTTTTGAAAGTTTCTTTAAATGAATTGTCGTAAGCAGAATAAATTACACGCGAGTTAAGGAAAACAGGTTCCTTTTTATAAACCGTTTTTATATACAGCGGAATCAGCGAAGTCATCCATCCATGGCAGTGAATAATGTCTGGCGGCCATCCGAATTTTTTTATTGTTTCAAGAACACCTTTGCAGAAGAAAACCATACGCTCGTCGTTATCAGCATAAAATTTTCCCTTCTCATCTGTAAAAACTGATTTTCTTTTGAAGTAATCATCATTATCAAGAAAATACACCTGCAGCCGGGCGCCGGGCAGCGAAGCCACTTTAATAATCAATGGGTAATCATCTTCATCAATAATGATATTGATCCCCGACAGGCGAACTACTTCATGAAGGCGGTGTCTTCTCTCGTTAATCATCCCGAATCTTGGCATTAATACCCGCACTTCCATTCCCTGTTCAGCCATATAAACAGGAATCTGATTAGCAATGGTAGCTATTTCCGTAAGTATATTATACGGTTTCATTTCGTGTGTTACAATCAATATCCTTTTCTTATTCATGTGTAATCCTTTTATACAAAAGGATGCAAAGATAATAAAAACAATCAGCAGAAAAGACAATAGATATTGTGTCAGGCGTGGAATATTTTGTATTGGCTGTACTCAGATTATAAATGCACCCCTTGATTTTTATTAACGGCCCGGTTGGATATTAATTTTGAAAGATAATTGTTTTTGGAAACTAAAATTCTGATAATTGTGTCGTTTACTATATAAGTTTATAATTATGGAAGCATACATAATAGCCGGTTTACGAACAGCCGTAACTAAGGCAAAAAAAGGAGGGTTCCGGTTTACCCGCCCGGATGATTTGGCAGTTGAAGTAATTCAACAATTGTTAGCCACAGTTCCGCAACTCGATCCCAAGCGGGTAGATGATCTGATTGTAGGGAACGCAGTTCCTGAAGCTGAACAGGGATTACAGATTGGAAGAATGATTGCTGTCCGTGCATTGCCGATAAATGTTTCAGGCATGACTGTCAACCGTTACTGTGCTTCGGGATTAGAAACCATCGCAATTGCAACAGCCAAAATCAGAAGTGGTATGGCAGAATGTATCATCGCAGGTGGTACAGAAAGTATGTCTCTTGTTCCAATTGCGGGATGGAAGACTGTACCAAGCTATGTTGTAGCAAAATCAACTCCTGATTATTATCTGAATATGGGACTAACTGCTGAAGCAGTAGCGAAAGAATATAATGTTTCGCGTGAAGACCAGGATGCATTCAGTTTACGGTCTCATCATAATGCAATAAATGCTATCAAGAACGGATATTTTAAAACACAGACAGCTCCTATAAAAATAGAAGAAGTTTTTATAAACGAAAAAGAAAAGCGCGACACAAGAAACTGGATAGTGGACACGGATGAAGGACCGCGAGCAGATACTTCTATGGAAGCTTTAGCAAAACTAAAACCTGTTTTTGCCAATGGAGGAAGTGTTACAGCCGGCAATTCATCACAAACTTCTGACGGCGCTGCTTTCGTTATAGTGATGTCAGAAAAAATGGTGAAGGAATTGAATCTGCAACCACTTGCCCGCTTGATAGGTTGTGCAACTGCCGGAGTACATCCGCGTATTATGGGGGTAGGTCCGATAGAAGCTGTGCCACTTGTGTTGAAACAAACAGGATTGAAACTGAATGATATTGATTTAATCGAACTGAATGAGGCGTTTGCTTCTCAATCACTCGCAGTTATCCGTACATTAGGATTGAATCTGGATATTGTAAATGTAAATGGCGGCGCTATTTCTATCGGTCATCCGTTAGGTTGCACCGGTACAAAGCTGACAATCGAAATCATTCATGAATTAAAAAGAAGGAAGAAAAAGAAAGGAATTGTAACGGCATGTGTAGGAGGCGGACAAGGAATTGCAGGAGTAATAGAAGTTCTTTAACTTCATATAAAATTTTCTGAACCACTTCTCATCCGATTCTGTGTTTAAATCAGAATTGAATTTTAATTTTACTCTCTGAAATTATTTATAATGACAACAACAGCAACATCATCCCAATTGTTAAAAGGTGGAGAATTTTTAATTAAAGAATCCGTTTCCACTTTTATTCCTGAAGAGTTCAGTGAAGAGCAAAAAATGCTTTCACAAATGACAAAGGATTTTATCAATACGGAAGTTATTCCCAAAAACATTCCGTTGGATATGCAGGAAAAAGGATTAATGACATCGCTTTTGGATAAAGCAGGCGAACTCGGTCTGCTTGGCACTTCCATCCCTGAGCAATACGGCGGATATGGTAAAGACTTTATTACTTCTACTTTGCTTACCGAAGAAGTAGGATCCGGTGGTTCATTTGCTGTTGCGCTTGCAGCACACACAGGCATTGGAACATTACCGATTCTTTATTTTGGTAATGAAGATCAACGAAAAAAATATTTACCCAAGTTGGCAACCGGCGAACTGAAAGCCGCTTACTGCCTCACTGAACCCGGCAGCGGCTCTGATGCATTAGCTGCAAAAACTTCAGCAAAGTTGAGTGATGACAAAAAACATTACATCATCAATGGTCAAAAAATGTGGATTACCAACGGCGGCTTCGCTGATATTTTTACTGTGTTTGTAAAAATTGATGGTGAAAAGTTTACAGGATTTATTGTTGAATCAAAAACACCCGGTGTAACACTTGGCGAAGAGGAACATAAAATGGGAATAAAGGGATCTTCCACCCGGCAAATATTTTTTGAAAATGTAAAAGTTCCGATTGAAAACCTATTGGGCGAAATTGGCAAAGGACATCTGATTGCATTTAACATTCTTAACATCGGACGGCTGAAACTTTGTGCTGCTGCTCAGGGTGCAGCAAAGCGCATGAGTACAGTTTCCATTCAGTATGCTACTCAGCGAGAACAATTCAAACACAAGATAGCTGACTTTGGCGCTATCAAATATAAATTGGCAGAACAAGCCATTCGTATTTACACAGTTGAAGCTGCTCTTTACCGTGTTTCCATGCAGATTGAGGAAAAATCAAAAGAACTGTTACAGCAAGGGCATGATTATTCTAAAGCACAAATGGGTGCAGCAGAAGAATATGCAGTTGAATGTGCCATCCTAAAAGTGTTTGGTTCGGAAGCCCTGAACTATGTGGTGGATGAAGCTGTTCAGATTCACGGGGGCATGGGATTCAGTGAAGAGATGTCGCCGGCGCGCGCCTATCGTGATGCCCGCATTAACCGGATTTTTGAAGGCACTAACGAAATCAACAGATTGCTTACAGTGGACATGCTGCTAAAGCGTGCAATGAAAGGTCAATTAGATTTACTGACTCCGGCAATGGCTATTCAGAAAGAGTTGATGTCTATTCCAGACATGAGCAATGGCGACGATTCTCCGTTTGCTTATGAAAGAAAAGTAATTGCCAATTTGAAGAAAGTTGCGCTGATGATTGCAGGCGCAGCTGCACAAAAACTGATGACAAAATTAGAAGGCGAACAGGAACTTTTGATGAACATTGCCAACATAGTCTCAGAAATTTATCTCTGTGAATCGCTGTTGTTGCGCGTAATAAAGTTGGGGGAAATGAAAATTGACAACGCTATTCAAAAAGATATTCTGAAAGTTTATCTGAATGATACAGTTGACCGCATAAATATTGAAGGTAAAAATGCGATTACTTCCTTTGCAGAAGGTGATGAACTGAAAATGCTCCTGATGGGATTAAAACGTTTTACAAAAACAGTAGCAGTAAACACCAAAGAAGCAAGAAGAAGAATAGCTGACCAGCTTATCGAAAAGAATCAGTACTACTTCTAAATATATTCAAACTATCTTAGCCCGCTATTAAAAGTTTAATAAGTACTTGGAATCAACTTTTACGGTAGAGTATTATTTTCATAATCCTGCCAACAGTGAGGAATGGAATAAACTGGCAGAGAGTAACAGCAATTTTATTCAATCAACTTTCTTTGATGATGTTCAACTGTTTTTTAAGGAACATCCTGTCTATTTTGAAGCAAGAGTGTCAGGAGAGCTGGTGGGTGGAGTAAAATTATATTTATGGGAAAGCAAAAAACTTGGAAAACTAACATCGGGAATTTCCAGATCAGTTACCCAATTTGCTGAACTGCTTTCAAAATTTCCTATCGAAAGTAGTGAGTTTGCCGGAATGCGGAAACTACTGAAAGAGAAAGTAGTATCCTTTCTAAAAGAATCAAAAACTGTAACATATACCGTTGCAGGACTGTACGGAGAAGAACAGTTGCTGATTGACTTAGACAGAGAACCTGATTCCACTACATTATTTAATACCTCTTATGTTGATTTAGATAAACCAATAGAAGAGGTACTTGCAGGATTTAACCGGAATACAAATAGAAATATTAAGAAAGCTCAGGCTGCCGGCATAGAAGTAGTAGAAGAAAAAATTGATATTGATTTATTTCTTAATAAACTGAATGTCGTTTATGACCAACAAATTCCCAAGCAAAATGCTCCGAATAACGATTTCGTAAGACATATTTTTAAAAATCTTGCTCCAGGAAAATTTGTTGATATTCATTTTGCAAAACTTAATGACGAAATCCTCTCTACTTCCTTTTTTCTGAAAATGGGAAAAAATGCTTATTCATGGTTTGGGGGAAGTTTAAAAAATGATGTGGGAGCCGGACAATATATTTATTGGCAGTTGATGAAGAAATACCAACTACAAGGAATCAGGCGGTTCTATTTTGGACAAGTTGCACGAGAAATTGACACCGATAATGTTAAATTTACAAAAGGTATCACAACCTTTAAAAAGGGATTTGGTTTAATTGAGCTAAATTCATTTAGCAAAACTTACACACTATATAAAACAAAAAGAAAAATATGGGAACTACTGCTGAAGGTATATAGTACCCAAAAAATTAGCACCAACTGTTAGGTACTATAATAGCGAAACGCACTCGAAGAATTTTCCCGCATGTACAAATTGTGTCCTATTCAAATCAGCTGTTTATAGTTAATGCCATGGCTGCCGTTAACCTTGATAACATCTCAGCAGAAAGTAAGCAACAAGAAGTTAATGCAGAAAACTTTATGTACAAATCAGTCAATTGAAAGTAGAAAATGTTTGGCTCAAAAAAAGAATGACTATAACCATGATAATCCGGTGATGCAGCATGATCCTTCTGCACTTCCACATAAATTCACAGAAGCAAAAAGAAAAATAATAATAACAAAAAACAAACTTAACTTTGACCGAAATATGCCCTAAAATGGGGAGTGCTATAGACGATAAAATAGAAAAACTTAAGGTTGAAGAATTCTTTGACAGTTCGGCAAAGCTGCATCAGAACTCAAATGCAGTTCTTGATGTGAGTCCCGATGAAAAAACTGCTCATGCTAATATTTACAGGGATTACTTTACGAAGAGTTATATAAAAAAATATGTTGATCCTTCCACAGAGGATAAAATATTGGATTTCGGCTGCGGTGTAGGACGAGTAACTTCATTTCTGGCTCCTTTTGTAAATTACATTGAAGGCGTGGACTTATCCTCTCAAATGATAGATGTTGCTAATAGAAAAAACAGTAATCATCATAATATAAACTTTACATGGTTGAAGCAAGCCCCACTTCCCTACCCTGATAATAATTTTAATAAGATATTTACTCACTGGGTGATGCAGCATATTTCTGATTCAGAGGCAATCGTTTACTTTAAAGAGTTTAACAGAACCTTGAAAAAGGATGGAATGATTTTTCTGTTTGAACAAACAAAAAATGAAATTGCCCAATACAGCGAAAAACATGTTTACCGAACGAGTGAACAATATTGTAAATTGATTGAGCAGGCAGGATTCAGTAAGGTGGCTGTTACACCGGTTATGCGTGTACCCTCCCGCGGAATGAGTTTATGGAATAATAAATTTATATCATTCAGAATTTTATTGCCCGTACATAGGATGATTGACCAGTTTACATTAGAGCGTAAACCCCAGTTTGTGAATTATTACACAACCGTTTTTGTTTTTAAGAAAATTTAAATTCATGTGATACTTATGAATAATGAGAAAGACCCGATTATAGAGAATGTGTTAGCCCAATATAAAAAAAAGGCAGAATATCATGGTGATGAAAATGCAGTTCTTGATGGAAGTTCCACCCCAAGTGTATTACATACCAATATTATTCTGAGTTATCTCACTCGCCGGTTTATGATGGATTATCTCCGCCCAAAAAGAAAGGATGTTGTCCTTGATTACGGCTGTGGTGTTGGGAGAATGACCTTTGCTGTTGCTCCTCATGTTTCAAAAATTTATGGAGTGGATATTACTCCGGAATTAATTGACATTGCAAAGAAGAAATTGCTTTCAGAAAAAATATCTAATGTAGAACTTCAGTTACTTGATCCGCAAAGCTTTCAACTGCCTGATGCTCGTTTCGATAAAATCTTTCTTATCGGCACAATCACTCACATTAGTGATACAATGCTTGATAAAATTCTTCCCCAGTTTCACAATCAGTTAAATGACAACGGGGAAATTATATTGTTTGAAAATTTAAAGAAGGATAAAACTCAGTATAATGTAGAGAACTCAACTATTAACCGCTCAATTAACCACCTGAAAGAAGTTTTTGAAAAGAACGGTTTTAAATCTGAACTGATTAAACCTGTATTAAGAATGCCTTCTTACTCTTTTCATCTCTGGAAAAAAGTAAATTCATCTTTCACATTTCTTCTTCCGCTTTTATACTTTCTGGAAAAATTAACCGTAAACAGGAAACCCCAGTTTGTAGATTATCATTACTACATCACTATCTTTAGTAAAAGGCAGCACTGATACCTATTTTCGATTAATTTGTGTAAAACGAAATTCAGGAATAAAGGCAGCATTATTACTTTAGTCCCTGTCTTTAAGCAAAATCACTAACCCAAAATAATTTTAACATGGTTGCTCAATACCTGTACCGGACTGTTGCCAAATGTGTTACAGTTCTATTCCTTCTTGTTTCCTTATCTTATAGTTCGAATGCACAAACCAACCTCAATTTTACCTTAGTAAAGCAACCTTGTAATAATGATGGAATTTTAGCCGCACAGATAACTGGTGTTACACCTCCTATTACATTATATTGGTATGTAGGCGGAAAGACTTTCACACATACAGTCAATTCTCTTGAAGATACATTATTTAATTACAGTGGCGGCGCTGTTTATGTGAATTCATCCTCTTCGCTTGTAAAGGGAAGTTATCCGGGTTCACCTCCATTCACTTTCAGAATTGACTCTGTAAAGCAGGCAGTATGCCCCACATTAGGATCAGCAAGAGTTATTGTAACAGGTGGTACTATGCCCTTTACTTACGATTGGTACAACACTACCGGAACCTTAGTCTATTCAGGAAATCCCGGTCAGTTACCTGCGGGATCTTACAATATTCAGATCACTGATGCCACAGGATGTGTATATGGCTCTTATGGAACTACAAGTGGCGGCAACCAGGGATCTGTATTTATTGAAAATCTGTCTTCCATCACTTTTACGATTGACACAACTTTCGCCCAGTGTACCAATGGAAGCGCTACAGTAAAAAATGTCACAGGTGGCGTACCTCCTTATGGATTTAAATGGAACAATGGAGCTAACACCCCTTCTATAAGTAACCTTTCTAAAGGAAATTACTCTGTTACAGTAACAGATGCACAGGGATGCTATAAAGTAGGATATGCTTATATTCTTCAGAAGCCATTTATTACCGTACAGGCGACTCCTACAAATGCTACCTGCCTGCAAAATGATGGTAGCATGATTGCTTTTGGCAGCGGAGGTCAACCGCCCTATTCATACATCTGGAATACAGGAGAACAAACTCAATCCATCTCCGGATTATCTGCCGGCTCCTATATTGTTTCTGTTACAGATGCCAATCACTGTATCGGAAGTATTTATTCAAATATTTCTGCAACCACTCCTATTACAGTTACTTATACCACCACTGCAAGTTCTTGTTTTTCAGGAACCGGAACAGCTACTTTAACTATCTCCGGCGGAACGCCTCCCTATATTACAACATGGAACACCTATCCCCAACAAACAGGCAACACTGCATCCGGATTACTGGCAGGCACCTACAGTTTTAATGTTACAGATTCCGTGGGCTGTGTGAGGAAGGGAACTGTTTACATACCACCGGTAAGTGTGGTAACTGCAAATGTTCTTATCTCAGATGCAATGTGTAAACAATCCAATGGTTCTGCTTCTATTAATATTCTTACAGGAACGCCTCCATATAGTTTTGCATGGAGTAACGGAGCAACCACTTCTTCAGTTAATAACCTTGCCGCAGGAAATTACTCCTGCATGATAACTGATAAAAAGGGATGCTCTGTAATAAAATATCCACTGATAAAAAGCGCCACTCCGGTTAAATTAGGATTTAATGTAACACCGGCTTCCTGTATTTTTTCAAACGACGGAAGTATTGATGCTATCGTGTCGGGAGGAACCGCCCCTTACTCTTACAATTGGTCGGGTGGACAAACTAACGCCACCGCTACCGGTTTGTCGCAGGGGAAATACTATGCCTATATCACTGATGCAGCGGGCTGTGTACAGAATGGATGGACAACAGTAACTTACAATACTTCCAACAATAGTTGTTACTGCACTATCTCCGGTAGAGTTTATGAAGACCAGAATACTAACTGCGTTTATGACAGCGGTGAACCGGGTATTGCAAATATTATGATGCACTGCAGCGGAATCGGATACGGTTTCACTAATGCTGACGGAATTTATTCTTTCACTGTACCTTCCGGTTCATATACTATTTCCGAAACAGTAAAAGCATTTTATCCTTTGGCAACTTGCCAGAATAATTCTGTTGCAGTGAATGTAACCGCTTCTTCGGGTTGCGTTTCCACCGTTGATTTCGCCAATGTGGTGAACCCTATTCATGATGTAAAAATTTCAACAACCAATTATAATCCTCCTGTTCCCGGTCAGAACTACACACAAAAGGTAGTGATTGAAAATAACGGAACTGTAACAGAGCCATCCGTTCAGGCAGGTTATGTCCACGACGGGCAGCTTTCCCTTTCCGGATTTGCTCCTTCTCTTTTCACTCAACAAAATCCCGGAAGTTTTCCCGACTGGTACAGCATCACAAGCGGCTTGTCACTTAATCCCGGCGCAAAACAGTCTTTCAATATCAGTTATACAGTACCCACTAACATTCCGCTTGCCACAGAGGTTAATTTTAAAGATACCACCGCTTATGCATCTCCGGTTTCCAACTGGCTGAATGATTATTCACCGTGGGATAATGTAAACCAATATCAAAATACAGTACTTGGCTCTTTTGACCCGAATTACATAGAGGTTTCACCTAAAGGATTTGATATACCCGGTTATATCATGCACAGCGATTCCGTATTGAATTATACCATTCATTTTCAGAATACAGGTACTTATATGGCTTTCAAGGTGGTTGTGGTTGATACGCTTGATAGTAATGTAAATCTTAAAACTTTTACCCCCGGCTATAGCTCTCACGATTGTACTGTAACAATGACTGAGAATGGAATAATAACCTACACTTTCGATAATATCTATTTACCGGACAGCACCAGTCAACCTCTTGCAAGTATCGGTATTGCGATGTACTCTGTTCATTTAAAACCTGGTTTGCCCGGAAACACTCCTATAAAAAATTCTTCCTCCATTTACTTTGATTACAATGCTCCGGTAAAAACCAATACAGTATTGAATACGATAGGTCGTGCAACTGATATTGCCGGTGTTACAAAAGACAGATTAGATTTCATGCTTTATCCCAATCCGGCAACAACAGAAGTTTCATTGTTAATCAACACATTTAATAGTGGTAATGCTACTTTAAAATACTTTAACCTGATCGGTATGGAAGTAAGTTCAAGAACTTTACGACTTGAGAAAGGAAAGAATATTCTCAATGAAAATATCTCCACCCTTTCTTCAGGAATTTATTTCATTGAGTTGTCAAACGGAAGTAATTCTGTTATCAGAAAACTGAGTGTTACAAGATAAGTAGTTGGGATAAAAGACCTTGTTCTGTTCCCTGAACTTATTGTGTAATATCTGATATGGATACAATCTTTTTATCCTTCCAGCAGATAATGTATTTACAGTCTTTCAGTCCGTCATTAGTTAACAGAGTGTAACAGGTATTCCCGTTTTCTTCACTTACTGCTGTAACATCAGGTCGCTTCAAATCCTTTGTGTCCATATCCTGTGTATTCAGGTCAGGTGCATTTGCATATTTTTGAATGGCATTGGTTACACCCGTAAATTTTCCGTCGAACATATTTACAAAGTCTTCCATCTCAGGGCTGAGTGTAACCTTATTCGCAGCGGTGTTACAGGAGAATGTTATAATTGATAACAGAACGGAGAACAGTATTTGCTTTGTGACTTTCATAGAGTAATTTGTTTTTTTGTACAATAAATATAGGATAAAACCTTTTTTTAAAATTAATTTTGGAGTCAATAATACTTATCATTGAATATCTCTCAGCGCACACAACTTATTCGTGAAGAGGTTCGTCGGCTTGGCTTTAATTACTGCGGTATTTCAAAGGCGGAAAAATTAGATGATGATGCCCGCCGGCTGGAGCAATGGCTCAACAAAGGAATGCACGGACAGATGAAGTACATGGAGCGATGGTTCGACATGCGCATTGACCCGCGTGTGTTGGTTCCGGGTGCAAAGTCTGTTGTCTCCCTTCTCTACAATTATTTTCCTGCTGAAAAACAGAGTAAGGATGTGCCGCAGATTTCAAAATATGCTTATGGCAGAGATTATCATTTTGTGATTAAGGAAAAACTATTTGAGCTTTTTCAATTCATAAAAGATAATATAGGCGAAGTGGATGGGCGGGTGTTTGTTGATTCCGGTCCCGTACTGGAAAAAACATGGGCTGAAAAGAGCGGGTTAGGTTGGGTTGGAAAAAACGGCACGCTGATAACTCCTAAAAGCGGTTCATTCTTTTTTATTTCTGAACTGATTATTGACCTTGAGCTGGAGTACGATTCACCGATAAGAGATTATTGCGGCACTTGCACTAAGTGCATAGATGCCTGTCCGACTGATGCAATTCTCGACAACCGCGTTATTGACGGCAGCAAGTGCATTTCTTATTTCACCATTGAGTTGAGAGATGCTATTCCTGATACTGTAAAAGGAAAATTTAACAACTGGTCTTTCGGGTGCGATATCTGTCAGGATGTTTGTCAGTGGAATCGTTTTTCAAAACCGAACAACGAACCTCATTTTGCTGCAACCGATGAAAAGTTAAACATCACTTCACC
>CAYRJA010000024.1:0-33430 GCA_964424455.1 uncultured Bifidobacteriaceae bacterium | reverse complement strand
TTTTATACCCACTTAAAGTTTGACTATCAATTATTTTAGACCCGAAAGCCCTGATGACAGAATGAACAAAGAAACATAACTTTTAATTTTCTGCTATCTTTGGCGAAATCATTCCTGAAGAATCAATGAGTTGGTTTATCATTCTTGCATTGCTGCTGATTGGCTGGATACTGCTGTTTGTAGAAATATTTTTTATTCCGGGTGTTACAGTAGTGGCGCTTCTCGGCTCAGGACTGATGGTGGCAGGAGTTTATTTTTCATTTTCACATTATGGAAGCGCTATCGGATGGATTACGCTTACAGGAACATTAGCATCTGTCCTGATTTCCTTTTGGTATGGTTTCAAATCAGGTTTCTGGAACAGGATGGGATTAAAAGATACCTTAGCCGAAGGAAAAATGAATGTGATAGACGAAACAAAAATTAAAGTGGGTGATACAGGAAAAGCACAAAGCAAAATTGCACCAATAGGTACCGGCTATTTCAACGATAACGAATTTGAAGTAAACTCAATGGGTGAGTACATCGAACCCAACACAATAATCGAAGTAATAAAAATTACAAACAATAAAATTTTCATTAAACCTAAAACCTAACTAACTATGGATCCGGTCTTTGTTGCATTGCTTGCCATTGGCATTCTCATCGCCATCATTATTTTCTTTTACTTTATTCCACTCAATCTCTGGATTACAGCAGTATTCAGCGGCGTACGCATCAGCATCACTAATCTCATCTTTATGAGAATACGAAAAGTGCCTCCCACTTTAGTGGTCAATGCGCTGATTAATGCCACTAAAGCAGGACTGAAAGTTTCTTCCAATGAAGTGGAAACACATTATCTCGCAGGCGGAAATGTCAACTCAGTCATTCGTGCGATGATTTCGGCGGACAAAGCCAACATTCCACTCGACTGGAAAGCAGCAACCGCTATTAATCTGGCTGGAAGAGATGTGCTGGAAGCCGTACAGATGTCTGTAAATCCGAAAGTGATTGACACTCCTCCTATAACAGCCGTTGCAAAAGACGGCATACAGTTAATCTGCCGTGCGCGTGTTACAGTTCGTACAAACATTAACAAATTAGTTGGCGGCGCCGGTGAAGAAACCGTGCTGGCAAGAGTGGGCGAAGGTGTGGTAAGCTCTATTGGCTCTGCTGATACACACAAATTAGTATTGGAACATCCTGATTCTATTTCAAAAGTTGTACTCGCCAAAGGATTGGATGCAGGAACAGCTTATGAAATTCTTTCTATTGATATTGCAGATATTGACATAGGAAAAAATATTGGCGCACAGTTGCAAATGGATCAGGCGAATGCCGACAAAAATATAGCACAGGCAAAAGCAGAAGAACGGCGTGCCATGGCAGTAGCGTTGGAACAGGAAATGAGAGCCAAAGCACAGGAAGCCAAAGCCAAAGTAATTGAAGCTGAAGCACAGGTTCCTCAGGCGATGGCTGACGCATTTCGCAGCGGCAACATGGGTATTATGGATTATTACAGAATGAAAAACATTCAGGCAGACACAGAGATGCGCGATTCAATAGCTAAGCCCGGAGGAAAACCAACAGCTTAATAACTGAGTTCTCTCTTTGAAATTTTAACTAAGATATTTTTGCATGATGAAACCGATTATATCACCGTCTGTTCTTTCTTCTGACTTTGGAAAAATTAATGAAACGGTTGAACTGTTGAACCAAAGTGAAGCAGACTGGATTCACTGCGATGTTATGGATGGAAGATTTGTTCCTAATATCACTTTTGGTTTTCCTGTATTAGCTGCGATTAAGAAGAATTCCCAAAAGCCCCTTGATGTTCATCTGATGATAGTGGATCCGGATAAATATTTATCTGAATTTAAAAAAGCAGGAGCAGATATTTTGTCGGTTCATATTGAAGTATGCAATCATCTGCACCGCACCGTTCATGCCATCCGCGATTTGAAAATGCTGCCGGGAGTAGCTATTAATCCGCACACTTCGGTGGATTTGCTGGAAGATATTATTGCTGACATTGATGTGGTGTGTATGATGAGTGTTAATCCCGGATTTGGTGGACAGAAGTTTATAGAAAATACTTACAGTAAAATTGAAAAACTTAAAAATATTATTCTCCGCAGAAACTCAAAAGCAAAAATTGAAATTGACGGTGGTGTTGATTTGAACAATGCGGGAAAACTTCTGAAAGCCGGAGCAGATGTTCTTGTAGCAGGAAATACAGTATTCTCCTCTAAGAATCCGATGGATACCATACATCTTCTGAAAAATACTTACGCAAATACTATTGCTGTATAAACTTCGTTTGAGGGCTGATGTTACAAAAAAAGAAATGGTATTATGCCATCTGTCCGTTACCTTGCGCAGTAAGTATGTATAACATTTGCAAGTTCATTTTACTGTTTTTTGTTTTTTGTTTTCTGTTTTCCATATCCTCATTTGCTCAGACTGCTACTGTTTTCGGGAAAGTGACGAATGACAGAAAATCACCTGTTGAATTGGTTACTGTAACAAACTCATTGACTAATCAGGGTGTTTTCACAGATGCAAAAGGAAAATATTCCATCAGTATTCCTGCGGGCAAGCAAGCGGTTATTCACTTCACTTCTATCGGATATGTTACAGTTACAAAAACGGTTCTGCTGAATGAGGGAGAAAAACGGGAGTTGAATATTTCATTAATTCAGAAATATGATTCACTTCCTGAAACTGTAATTCGGGATAAGGAAATACGCGATCAGCCGATTATAAAAATTAATCCTAAAGATTTTGAGGGACTGCCCTCAACCACCGGAGGGATAGAAGCTATTCTGAAAGTATTAGGCGCAAGTTCTAACAATGAATTGTCGTCACAGTATTCAGTACGTGGTGGAAACTTTGATGAGAATCTTGTTTATGTAAACGATTTTGAAATTTATCGTCCGTTTCTGGTTCGTTCAGGTCAGCAGGAAGGATTGAGTTTTATAAATCCTGATTTGGTTGGCTCTATTCTTTTTTCACAAGGTGGTTTTCAGGCGAAGTACGGCGATAAAATGTCAAGTGTGCTTGATGTGCAATATCGCAGACCCAAAAAGTTTGAAGGAACAGTGGGAATGAGTTTGCTGGGCGGTAATATTTCACTGTCGGGTGAATCAAAAAATCATCGCTTGGGGTATCTCATAGGTTTTCGTCAGAAATCGAATCAGTATCTGCTAAGCTCGCTTGAAACCAAAGGAGATTATCGCCCTTCATTTACTGATATTCAAAGTCTGATTACTTATGAGTTGTCTGAAAAATGGCACTTGGAAGCTATTGGAAATTTCTCCCGTAATAAATTTCTTTTCATTCCTCAAGACCGTGTTACCACTTTCGGCTTAGTGAACAGAGCCATTCAGCTTGACATGTATTTCAACGGAGCAGAGATTGATAAATTTATTTCAGGAATGGGAGGAGTGTCCGCTACTTATCGTCCCAACAAAAAACTGACACTCAAATTTCTTTCATCTGCTTACAGAACTCTTGAAGATGAAACTTATGACATCACCGGAGAATATTTTCTTGGAGAAGTGCAAACTGATTTAGGCAAATCCAATTTCGGTCAGGTGCTTTACGGTATTGGTGTCGGAGCCATTCAGGATTGGGGAAGAAATTATCTTGATGCCACTGTTGCCAACACCAGTCATCGTGGATCCTATATCGGCAAAAAACAATTTCTCCAATGGGGAATTCAATATCAACATGAAATGATTAATGACAAACTGAATCAATGGGGCATTGTTGATTCGGCAGGATACAATATTCCTTACTCCGATTCTTTAGTGTTGTCAAATTATGTTTACAAAAGTAAAACTCTGCTGAACAGTAACCGGTACAGCGGATTCATTCAGGACACATGGAGTTTTACAAAAGATAAATTATTTGCGCTTACACTCGGCACACGGTTCAATTACTGGGATGTAAATCAACAACTCTTAGTAAGTCCGCGCGCGCTGCTTTCTTACACTCCTCAATGGGACAGCACTGATATTGTATTTCGTGCAGCAGCAGGCTTCTATGACCAGCCGCCTTTTTACCGCGAGATGAGAGATTTACAGGGCAATCTTCATACGGATGTAAAAGCACAGCGTTCTATCCATTTTGTATTGGGCGCTGACTACAATTTTCAGATGTGGGATCGCCAGTTCAAGTTTATCACTGAAGCATTCTATAAAACACTTCGTGACCTGAATACTTATGAATTGGATAATGTACGAATCCGTTACTTCGGTAATAACAATGGCAAAGGGTACGCTACCGGAATTGATTTCCGGCTGCATGGTGAGTTTACTAAAGATGTAGAGTCATGGATTTCACTTTCCATTCTGAAAACGATGGAAGATATTACAGATGATGTTGCATACAACTATACTTACCGATACGATACTACTCTTTTCGGACAAGTAATTCCGCACAAAATTGACAGTACAAAATTTTCTCCCGGCTATATTCCGCGCCCAACTGACCAACGTGTGAATGTGGGAATGTTCTTTCAGGATTATCTTCCCGGTCATGAAAACTTTAAAGTCTATCTGAATCTATTATTCGGAACCGGTTTCCCTACCGGACCTCCTGACCATCAGCGTTACAGAGATACGCTTCGCCTTCCTCCTTACCGCCGTCTGGATATTGGTTTTTCCACGCTGCTGCTGGATGGAGCAAAAGGGAAGAATCATAATAAGTTCTGGGGAAACTTCACCAGTATATGGGCATCACTGGAAGTATTCAACCTGTTACAGATACCTAATACTATTTCTTATCTGTGGGTAAAAGATAATTACGGTACTGTATATGCCGTTCCGAATTATCTTACTTCACGAAGGATTAATGCACGAGTCGTTGTTAAGTTCTAACGGAAAACTGAGTTAATCAATACACCCACCCATCACCCGGCATGTGCCCGGTATGTGTCTGTTCTTCATTTTGAGGTCGAGGTGAAAACAAATCAAGAGAAATGGGAGGAAGAGATTTTTTATGTTCTTGTTCTTCTTCCGTCTCTGAATTTATTTCTTCGGTTGTTTCACTGACAATATCAGGTATTTCAGTGATGACTTCCGTTTCTATATCATCTGTTACAATTGGCTCGTCTATTTCAGCTACTATCTCGCTTGTTATCTCTCTCGATTCTATTATCGCAACTTCTTCAGTTGCATCGTCAGTTATGTCTTCTGTTACAGTTCGCTTATTGAGTTCGCTTTTCATTTCAATCAGAAATGATTTTATCTTTTCTAAACTCTTTACCATATCTATTCTGTCCCGAACATCATCCCTGCTTTCTTTCAGTTTCTTTTTTGCCCCGTTGATAGTATAGCCGCGTTCTTTAAGCAGGTAATGTATCAACCGGAGGTTTTCGATATCCTTTTTTGTAAAAAAACGATCGCCTCGTGCATTCTTCTTAGGCATCAGAATATCAAACTCTGCTTCCCAGAATCTGATATTGGAAACCGTAAGGTTAAACATAGTTGCTACTTCACCTATGGTGTAATAAATTTTCTCAATGGATTTGTCTTCCTGTAGCATAAAATAAATTTGTGATAAATTTATTAAAAAGTCGTGCTGAGTTCCAAATCCGTTTATCTACATGCTTTGGTGAATAGCAGGAGTGCTTATTTACCATATTCTTTTAAAATCTTCTTTTCTAAAGTAAAGAAGAAGTAATTCACCGATAAAAATTTAGTTGCCTTGTTTCCGAAATGAAACTTTGAAGAAAGCAGATTAGTTTGTTTCTTTGCCCTCCCTAAATAAATGGCCCCGTAGCTTAACTGAATAGAGCATCTGACTACGGATCAGAAGGTTACAGGTTTGACTCCTGTCGGGGTCACGGAAGCGTTCCAAAAAAATACCGGAACGCTTTTTTATTAGCATATATTATTTCTGTTTACCCGCTTTCCCATAAAAAAAGAAACTGCCCGCATTGGGGCAGTTTCTTAACATTCATTATAAAATTCTCTGTAATTAATTTTTACTGACGATTAGCTTGCCGGTAAACACCTGATAACCGGTTTCTATTTTTACAAAATAAACACCTGAAGCGACATCGGACAGGTTTATATACATATTCTTCTTTACTGTAACATTACTTATGGACTTTACCTTTTCTCCGAGTATATTGGTAACTGTAACAGTTGCTTTTCCGCTTTGCAATTCGGACGCCGACAAGTTAAATAGCCCATTTGAAGGATTTGGATACACTGTTAATTCTTCTGTAACAGGAGATTTAACCAGTTTAATTCCGGTAAAATCATCGAACTTAAAGTTTCGATACATGATGTCGTTAAAATGAATCGGATCCGGCACTTTCTGATGACTGTCGAATGAACTACCCGGTTCTCCATCCTGCATCCACATTACATCCACTTCTCCATTATTGGTATAGCGGGCGGCATTAGGATATACACTTTCTTTACTAAATGCAGCGGTGTTAGTCAGATTCACCTGCTCTGACCATGTTTTTCCATTATCGGTTGAATAAACCCCATAAAGGTCTCTGTAGGACTGAGCATTAGGATCCGTCGGATCGCCAAATATATCCGTATTTTCAACTGCCATGGAAAACACGCAATACATTATATTAGTTGTTGTATCCATTGAAACCGTTGGCATTGAACACTGGCTGCCAAAGTCATAGATAGGATAATCCCTTCCTATACCCAAAACTCCATCATCATCAACATCAATAAGGCGCCCTATGAAATTGAGTGAGTCCTTTTCTGTCTCCTCCCAATGTAATATACCGCTGGTGCCCGGTCCATAAAAATAAGTGAATGATGCATCGGCAGTATCTGCATCAGTTAAATTTGTAAATCCCATAAATACATGGGCATTATTACTATTGTCAATTAATATAGCATAGTATCCATCCGAACTTGAAACGGTATCTACTATGCCATCACTATCAGCATCTGAAAATGTTTTTCCGTCGAAATGACAAACAGGAAAGTTCCAGATTTGAGTAGTATCAAATGTATTGCCTCCGTCTGTTGACTTCCAGAGATAAACACTGTTGGTGGTTCCACCTCCTACAATTGCAATCGTATTACCCCTTACATCCATTGCATAAGCATAAGACCACATAAAAGGCGTACAGACTGTGTCAATATACGGCATCTGCTTATTTACAATATCCCATGAAGCGCCACCGTCGCTTGATCGTGAATAGACAGGGTAGTTCCGTCCTCCAGGCGCTGTGTTTGATCCTAATAAATGAACTGTGTTGCCCCATGAAATTAATCTTGGTCCTATCATTTTCGAAGCAGTAGAGTCTTTATAACTCCATGTGCCGGTGCCTGCAGTAGGTCTGCTTGCTACTCCTGTAGTTGAGTGCTTTGAATTATTTGAAGCCATAAATTCACCGCCATGTCCGGTAAAAACAGAAGCCGGATAGCCCGCATAAATCGGTTCTATCCTTGAAGTTGGCTCAGGTCCCCAACTTGTACCATTGAAGTAGCGATAATAGGTTCCTCTGTCATTAAAAAGATTAGCCGTATCAGACATATCTCCAACCCACGACGAGCCAGTCCATACAGCAGATAATGCACCATTAGGTCCATTGCTGAGTTGTTGGTTTGAAACAACATAATCAAAAGTGGTACCTCCTAAACGGAAATCCTCGCCACGCATTTTATTCTGTGGGAAAGATTTCGATTCATTTTCTACACCCACTAACGGAGCGTTTGAAAAGGGAACAATGGCATCAGGATTACTGACAAAAAATTTAGATGCTGACTTAACAAGATTTTTGTCAAATTTAGTGAGCGACAACTCTGTAGATTTTGCACTCTGTGAAAACGCATTTACAGAGATACATACTGCCACAAAAAAAAGAAAGGAATGTTTCATAACTGATTGAATTAATGAAGGAAATGTGAATTTATGTGGGCAAATTTAAAATTATTCGGCAATCAAAAAATTATATCTGCATGATTGCTAAAAGGTGCTGCTATTTCTTATTTCTGTTTCTCGCCTGTTGCTTTCGCTGCGCTTCTTCCAATCGCGCTAAGAAACCCGATTTTTTACTTGGTGCCTTCTTCTTCCGTTCCTGAATCTGTCGATGAATTTTTTCATGGTCAAGGAAATAGGTTTGAACTATCCACTGCTGACCAAATGTTACAACATTTGAAAGAAAGTAGTAATAAGTTAAAGCTGCTGAAAGATTGTTAAATATACCAAGCAACATTATCGGAAAAAGATATTGCATCCATTTCATTTGTCCTGTAGCCCCTGTCAACTGATTATTATATACTGCATAAATTATTTGAGAAACAGTCATCAGAATTGTAAATAAACTTACATGGTCGCCATAAAATGGTATGTTAAAATGGTTAGGAAAGTTATAGATGGAATCGAAGGTGGATAAATCCTTTGCCCACCACAATGACTGCTGCCTTAATTCAATTGAACTTGGAAAAAAACTATACATTGCTACAAGAATCGGTAACTGCAACGCAATAGGCAAGCATCCGCCTAAAGGATTTACGCCTGCTTTTTGAAACAACTTGAGCTGTTCCTGTCCGAACTTCGCCTGATCATCTTTGTATTTTTCTTTCAGCTCATCTATCTCCGGCTTAATTACTTTCATTTTAGCCGCGGAAAGAAGTGAACGGTAAGTAAGCGGTGTGAGAATAATTTTAATCAATATGGTCATGATTAATATTATCCATCCCCAATTACTTATATACTTGGTAAAGAAATGAAACAGCGGGATGATGAAATATTTATTTACCGGCGATGCAAACCATGAAAAAATTCCCCATCCAAGTGGTACAATTTCTTCCATTCCGTTATGAAGTTTTTTCAAATCCAGATAGTTATTCGGACCGAAATAAAACTGCATGGCATAATCTTTCTCCGGTTCATGCGCATAGGGAAGAATCAGTTCTGCCTTCATTGATTTTACTATAGAAGAATCAGTTTCCATTTTTATGGTGGCATTTCCGTTATCAAATCCCGATTTTGAGATCAAGGTTGAGTTAAAAAAATGTTCTTTGTAACAGACCCATTCAATATTACCGGTTAATTTCTTTTCTTCATCGGAACTTACCGATAAACTACTTGCATCGTCATTCTTAAACTTGTAGTAAACCGTGGAATACCCTCTGTTATCAGTAATATTTTTTTCAGAATTATTAATGGTGGAGTTCCATGCAAGTGTCAGGTACTGAACATTATGTTGAATGATACTATCCAACCCTACAACCCGGAAATGATAATCCATCAGGTAAGAGTTTCCCTTCATCTCGTATGTCTGCTCCAAATATTTTCCTTCTGCAATAGTTGCCCGAAGCACAATGGTTGCAGAATCTTTTCCTGTTAACAGAACTGACTGGCTTTGGGGAATGAAATAAAGTTCTCCTGTATTGACCTGCTGGTTATTACCTGCAAAAAAGAAGTAATTAAATGAATTTCTGTCTCCACTGAAAAGCACCAATGGTTTGCCATCCCATGTTTTAAATTTCTTCAATTCAGCGCTATAAACTCTTCCCCCTTTGTTAGTCAGCGTAATTTTCATCAGATCATTTTCCATCGTAATGAAACTTTCCGTTGATACTGAATCGCTGAATAATCCCATTGCGGCTGAATCCTTTCTAATCTCTGCGTTAGGTTTTACCTGAACTGAGTCTTTAGAATTCTGTAATGTATCTTTTATTCTTTCAGGTTGCTTTTGTTGATGAACCAATGCTATTGAATCCTGAGTCTTTTTTTGTTGAGCCAGATCTTCCTTTGACGGCATATTGAAAATACTATATCCGATTAACAGAGCCGCAATAAGTACAAAACCAATAACTGTATTCTTATCCATTAAAACATAAAGCCCTTTTAAAAGTAGGGTCGGCAAAACTAACAACCTGCGGGATATTTTCAGCAGGAATATGAATGAAAATACAGAGTAGTCAGATTGTATTTTCTGAAATGCTCTAAATTTCTCCTCTGTTGCTTACTAAATTCAGGCAATAGCTAAAAAATCTTAATAATTTAACAGTACATAAGAATACTTGCCGGATATGTTATCCGGTTAAAGTTTGCATAGTATTATTGTTTAATAACCGCTTTCACAAACAAATCTGCTGAAGTTTTTACCTTTAGTATGTACATACCATTCATAAAGTTGTTGAGGTCTAACAGCAGAAGTTTATTGTTTTCCCTTCCAAATTTTTCAGTGAGTAACAAACGACCCGGCAAATCATAAACCTCTACCGACTCTATCTGATGATTCTCTCCGTTGAATTGAATGAATAATTGATTGCTGAATGGATTGGGAGAAACGACGCAGTGATTTACGCCCGATAAATCTGTAATGCCTGTGGTTACAATAGCTATGTCTTTACAAACTGTGAATGAGCAATTAGAACCGTTGTACACAGTGAGGCAAACATGATATGTACCGTCAGCAGCATAAGTATGAGTGGGATTCGGGTCAGAGCTGGTTTTGCCATCCCCGAAGTTCCAGTCAAATTCACTTGCACCGACACTTCCTCCGGAGTTGAAAGCGATTTCTTTTCCATTGCCTCCTGTAACATTTGATGTAAAATCTCCAACAGGTGATGGAGCCAGCACTAACTTCAGCACATTGGAGGAATCAATGCAAATACCCGAGCCGGCATAAACGCGGTAGTATGTAGTGGCAGATGGAAGAGCGATATAAGTTGAATTCGTCTGACCGGGTACAGAGATAAAATTTCCTGCTGCACTATTAGACTCCTGCCATTGAATACTGCCGGAGTAACCTGTTACAGTTAAAGTGCCCGGAGTTCCATCACATACTGTATCGCGTACAGCGCTTACTGTTCCTGCCACTGCCGCAATTCCTACATTCATCTTTATTGTATTTGATGTTACTGATACCGGTGATGCACATCCTGTAGAAGAAGTCATTGTACATTCAATGCTGTCATTGTCTGCCAAACTGTTATCAGTGTAGGAGTCAATATTTCCCCCGACTACAGTGCCATTCTTTTTCCACTGATAAGAGGGAGTAGCGCCGCCGCCCGATGAAACAGCAGTATATGTTACAGTTGTTCCTGTACAAATAGATGTGCCGGAATTAGAACTGATATTGATTAATGGTGTAACAGAACTGTTTACACTCACAACAACAGCGAATGAAGTCGCCTTTGACGGAGAAGCGCACAGAGCGTTTGATGTTAATTCGCAAACAATATTATCTCCGTTGGATAGTGTGTTATCTGAGTAAGAGTTCAAGTTTGTACCGACAATATTCCCATTTTTCTTCCACTGATAAGATGGGATTGATCCTCCATTTGTAATTGAAGCGGTAAAAGTTACAGGAGTTCCGGCACAAATAGCGCCGGATGGATTTGCGCTTACAGTTATTGAGGGTGTTACAGTTGCATTGATGGTTATATTCACTCCATTGTCGGTGCCGGTTGCAGCCGGATTACTGCCGACTACTCTGATTCTGTAATTGGAGCCGGTGGCTGCTCCGGCGGGAATCGTTCCCGATATGGTTCCGGATACGGTTCCGCTTAAAGTACCAAGTGTAACAGGTGTGGTAAAACTTCCGGTTGCATCTGAAAGCTGTGCTGTAAAAATATTCCCGCTGTTAAAGGTTCCGGTTGCTGTAAATGGAACTGATACAGAAGTGCCGGCACAAAAAGGACTGCCTGAAATGGTTCCGGTTGAAATAGTTGGGGTTGAACTTCCTGAAATTATTACACGGTAGTCCTCCGCTTCGCCATAATCAATCATTCCGCATGGAACATTCTGATTGCTTGATTCTCCTTTGTAACACAATCTTACACGAAGTCGTTTTATACCGGGTGTAACACCTGCAGGAATCGTGAGTGTTCCGCTTTTCACCACATTACTACAGCTAAAACTGCCACAGTCTGTTGCCTGATTTCTATGAAATACCAATTCACCCGCATCCAAAAAACTCTGATTACTGTCTAAGTCAATCCAGACATTTACAGAATAAGGACTCATGAAGTCAGCATGGGCTACCGTGATGGAAACCGGATAATTTCCCGGACTGGTAAGTGTTGTTACAGTTCCTGTATTAGGAAAAAAGTCTTCATAGTTTACAGGAGAGCATCCTGAAGAATTATCAATGCTGCCCAATACAAAACGATTAATTGTTTCATTGTATCCGTTTGAAGTACAGGGATTGGCGGCAGATGGAGTACAGTATTGAGCGTTTGAGTCTGAAATAATTACTATACAAGCAAAGATTGATAATAGTGTGAATTGAATGTTGCGTATAACTGGTTTCATATCATTTATTTTTTTGTTGCTAATATAAAAAATAATCAAAATCAAACATCTGAAAATCCAGAATGGAATTCGATTACTTATGCCTTCAACTTAAAATAAATGAAGTAAAGCAGTATTGAAAAGAGTATTTTATCTAACCTACTGCTTTGGCGCTCCTTTTTTCTTTATGTATGCTTTAATTTGCTCTACCATTTCCTTTACACCTGTATCATTCGGATTGAGCGCTATATATTTTTCATAGTAAGGAATTGCCGTGTCAGGGTTTCCGAGTTTATAATAAATATCAGCAAGTGTTCGGTATGATTCAGAGAGTTCCTTTGACATTTTAGATGCATACTTTACTGAATCACTCATTGCTTTTTCTATAAACGCCTGGTAGTATGGAATTGCCATTCCCTTTACCGAATCAATATTTTCCAAGCCCATGTTACATCTTGCTCTCCACAAGTAGCCACTGGGCCAGTCAGGATTGGTTACTGTAACAGATTTAAAGGCAGAATCTGCCTTCACATAAGCTGAATCAAAGTAGTAAGACAGTCCAAGTGAAAAGTAATCTGCTCCTGTGGGTTTAGGTGTGCTGTTAATTTTCTTACTATAGAAGAGCGCAGCCTTTCCAAATTCTTTTCTTTTATAAAGAGTGTCAGCAATTTCTTTGTACAAATCATACTTGGTGGAATCCAACTGAATTGCTTTCTCAATATTCAGAAAGGCAAGTGAATCTTTTCCTGTTTTCATCAACAGGTTTCCATAATACTCGTAATCGGAAGAAAGCAATTTCTGTGAATCTGACATTTTGAAAAATTTATTCATATCATAAAGACCTTCTTTATAATTTCCTGTTTCGTAATTGGAATAACCCATGAGCCGGAACATAATGGCTTTTGAACTGTCGCGTTTTTCCAACTCCTTGAGTACTGTGAGTGTCTTATCATATTCTTTAGTAAGAAAAAGAAATTGAGCATACCGGTAATTAGTATCATCATTCTTATCTGCAAGTGTTAAATATTTTGCAAAAGTATCTTTCGCTTTTTCATACTGTCCTGTGTAGTAATATAATTCTGCAAGATTCCTGTAAGCCGGAGCAAAAGTTGCATCTATGGAAATTGCTTTCTCAAATGAAGCAAGAGATAACGGAAAGTTTCTTGCCAGATACCAGATATAACCAATCTGAGAATGTGCGCGGGCTAAAGAAGGATTTAATTCTGCCGCACGCTGATAAGCAGAAACGGCTTCTCCTGCTCTGTTCAATGCAATCATGGCATCACCCAACTCCATATAGAGCTGGGGGTTTTTATTGGATATATCATTCTCTGCCGTTTTCAGAATTCTGACTGCTTCATCGTTATTCGGATAAACAGAGTGAGTGTAGGCATCAGCAAGGTAAAGCGCAATGGTTATATCCTTTTTTACATTGACTGTGGATTTTGCCTGATCAAAATATTTCATTGCATCGGCAACTCTGTTTTCGTTTAGGTAGGTTTTTCCTATTCCAACTAAGCAGGCAGTCGCTTTCGGATTGACATTGGTTCCCTGTGTGAAAGCCCATCGTGCCGAATCATTTTTCCCAAGAAAGCAATATGCATTACCGAGATAATACCAATTCATTGCATCTGTGCCTCCGCCTGATTGTGTTACCTTTTTAAGAATATCTCTGGCTGACTCATAATTCTCTTTATCCATCGCTGATAATCCATCCAAAGCGCTCTGTGAATAAGAGAGGTTAAGAACTGTAACAAGTATTACCAATAAAGTTATTCCTTTTTTCATCTGAATTAGTTTCGTTGATTTGGTTGCAATATTATTAATCAAATTTTGTTTTTACTTCAATCATTCTTACTGATTTTCGTGCAGGATAAAGTCCGGCGCGCGAAATGATGACTTGCCCTCTGTCTCCTGCTACAAAAGAAACAAAGCCCGTGCCTAAGCCCATGTAGGTTTCCCTGCTTACCATATAAACCTGACGTGTAAACGGGTAATTGTTTCTCAATACTTCTACCTGAAGCGGCTTTACAAACTTTGAAGAATCTGATTTTGAAGAAACAGATACAACTTTAAATGTATTCAGAAAGGTTTGCACACTTGAATCTTCTGTGTTGCTTATCCAGTTTACGCCAATAATACCTATCGCATTCTCATTGGCTGTAACATAGTTCATTACTTCACGATTAGTATTCAGGGCAGAACTTTTCTGTGACAGTTGTTTCCCTTTCATTATAGAATCTTGCACATAGCGGACTGTTCCTGATTTGTTATTATCAAAAACAATCTGAATATCTTCAAGTTTTGAATTACTGCTAAGTTGCTTCCATCGTTCAATCTTTCCTGACAGAATATTTTCCAGTTGAGTTCTTGTCAAAGTAGTGTCAGGGTTGTTATTATTTACTATAAACGCTAAAGCATCATAAGCTATGAAGGTGTGCTGCGGTATCAGTCCTATTTCTTTAAAATGAATTAACTCTCCTTCTGTTAGTTTTCTGGGAAGAACGATTACTCTTATGCTATCATTAATGAAATCTTCTACTACTTCAGCTTCGGGCTTTTCTATCACTCTTATTTTTGCGCTGTCATAAATGCTTTCAAAAACTATCTTTTCTTCCTGAATAGCCGGTCCGAAAGTTTCATCTACTGTAACAGTAATTTTTCCTGAAACGGGTGTATCTCTTTCCGGCTTTACCGGAGTTGTGTTACATGAATAAAAAGTCAACCCAAACAGAGAGAGTAAAAAAAAAATAGTAATATTTATTAACACTCTCATCTGTTACTAAAAATTTTCCTAAGAAGGGCTATCAATCTGTATATCCCATAAGCACAAAATAATCCTCCTAATGAGTATCGCTGACCTGTAGTAAACGAGTTCTGAAAAATTGAAGATAAAATTACAAAGCAACCCACAAGAAGATACAGAAAGACCATTACAGCATTTCGAATGATATAAATGTTCATTAAGTGGAATTTATTTATATCATCAGTTTATAGCATGTTCTTTAAACAAACTATAAACCAGATGAGTCTCTCTTATAACAACCTCTTATCTGCCGAGCTTAAATGTAACAGGCAGATGGAAATATACTTTTACGGCATTACCGTTTTGCATTCCTGCCTTCCATTTGGGCATACTACCTACCACACGGATAGCTTCCTCAGTACAACCGCCTGCAACCTGTCTCAGCGCCTTGATGCCTGAGATGCTTCCATCTTCATTCACCACAAATTCGAGCATAACAGTCCCTTCAATACCATTCTCTCGTGCTGCGGTGGGATAACGGATATTTTTATAGAGATAGTTTATCATCTCTTTTTCACCTCCCGGGAACTCCGGCATCTGCTGAACGAAAGTAAAAATCTGCGGAGCTTTTGGCGCTTCCACTACTGTTGGCGGCGCGCTATATGTAGCATTAGGATCTACCACTGTTGTCACAGAACTCGGTTCTGATTTCTGAACTTCCTCAACCGGTGGCGGCACATCTTCTTCCTTCACCTGTTCATCCGGTTTAACTACGGGTGGAGTGAATTTAATTGTTTTTGGCGGTGGCGGTGGTAAATCCGGCGGCGGTGGCGGTGGAGTATTTTTGTCAATTGGCGGCGGCTCACTCAACTCAGTATAGGTTATTTTTTTTATCGGAACCGGTTTCTCAGCAGGAGTAAGAAATGCAACGATATATGGCATCAGAAAACTGAGAACAAAAATGATAACGGCAACTATTACTGCGATGCGCAGGTGCTTCTGATAATTTTTTCTCAGCCAGTATGCACCATACTCCTTATTCTTGTATTCAAAAACAAGGTCATCTAAGTCAGCCGTTAATATTTGTTCTTTATTCATTGTTTAAGTTTTCTATAAGAGTTAGAAACGCTTTAGATTCCATAAAATTATTTAGGTATCATCTCTAACTCCTCTTTGCTTGGGTCAATGATTGCGTAAGATTTTATTCCCGTAATCTTCATTTCATCAAGCATATTCACTACATTTTCGTATTTGGCATCATCAGTTGGTTTTATACCAACATAAACACCATTATCTTTCCATCCGTTCGCCTGTTGTAACCCTATTATCTCTTTATTTTTATCTATGAGAATTTTCCTAATCTTATTGAAATCGGTTACCTCCACCTGTGGCTTTGTCATTCCATAATAATAAAAAATACGGTCGTGCGAGCCAAGCAGAATAGTCATTGCTTCCGACTCGCGTATTTTTGACATTTGAGTGGAATCTTTAATATCCTTTTCAGGCATCACCACTTGCATTGCTTTCGGTTTCGACATGGTGGTAGTGAGGATAAAAAATGTTACGAGCAGAAATCCGAGGTCAACCATAGGAGTCATATCAATCCGGGTTGACATTTTTTTAGCCCGGACACCTCCTCGTTTTTTCCCTTTTTCCTTACGGACATCCCCGCCTTCCTGTAGTTCAGCCATTTCTCTATAGTGTTTTATTTCGGTAAATCAGCCGGCGGAGCTTCGTCGGCAGTAATTAACCCGAACTTTAGTACTCTATTTTTTTCCAATGTATTAAAGACATTCCTCACAGCAGGATAATTCGATTGAGCATCGCCATTAATAAGAATGACAGGATTATTGCCTGCTATGCGGGCATTCACTAACCATACTCCCAATTCATTGGTAAGATTTTTTGTAGAATCAATAGGGATACCCGGCTGCAATACTTTTTTTCTGTCTTCCGGCGGGAGATCTAAAAAACCTTTCATTGAAGCCATCGGAATGCCAATGCTGCTGCCTGTGGCAAAAGCATTGATTTCATCCTGATTAAAAGTTATTCCGTAACTCTCTCCCATCTTTTGAATTAAACTGGAACGGAAGTTTTGATTATCAAGGTCAAAGAAAACCCTGCCGTCATTGGCAACCGAAATCATTACTCTTCCGTGTTCCGGAGGAGTTGAAGTAGTAGTAGAACTCGGTGTATTTATTTGCACCGGTTCATCCGGACGAAACTGAGTGGTGAGAATGAAAAATGTAACGAGCAGAAAAGCCATATCCACCATTGGTGTCATGTCAATGGCAGCGCTGCTTTTCGGCATTTTTATTTTCGTCATTAGAAATTATTTCTGTTTTGAATCGAAAGTATTGGTAATTGAATAACCGACTTCGTCAATAAGGTAAGTAAGCGAATCAATCTGCGCACTGAAAATATTGTAGAAAATAATTGCAAGTGCAGAAGTGATAATTCCTGTTGCAGTATTTACAAGCGCCTCAGAAATACCTATAGAAAGAGCTACAGAATCCGCAGCGCCACTCTGCCCTAATGCAGCAAAAGCGCGAATCATACCCAACACCGTTCCGATAAGTCCGCCCAATGTTCCGAGCGGAGAGATGGTAGCGAGGAAGGGCAGATTACGCTGTAGCATCGGCAGTTCGAGAGAAGTAGATTCTTCAATCTCTTTTTGAATGGCTAATACTTTCTGCTCATGCGTCAACTCAGTATTGGACATCATCTCCTGATACTTCTTGAGTCCGTTTTTAACCACATTGGCAATAGAGCCCTTCTGACGGTCACATTCAGCTTGTGCAGCCGCTAAATCTCCTGTGGTAAGATGATATTGAACTTTACGAACGAAGTTGGTGATGTTGCCGCTTCCCTTCGCTTTTGCAATAGTTAGTATTCTTTCAATAGAGAAAACAATAACCATCAACATCATGGTTAATACCACCGGAACCAAGTAACCGCCTTTGTACATTATTCCGACAATGTTTCCTGCCTTAGGTTTTTCTCTGAGTTCGTCAACGAAGTTTGAAGGACTTCCGAGGACAAATTCGTAAATACTAAAAGCTACAATTAAGCATATTACAATAACGATTATTGGGAACCACGCCGCCAAGTTATTTTTCTTCTGCATAGAGTTTAATTTTTGATGAAGTCGCAAATTTAAAATTAAATTGATGTGTGCAAAACCCTTATCATAGAATTATTATTGCCCTAAAAAAAGAGAAGTGACAATTATATGACATTTTTCGAATCCTTATTCTCAGTGAAATCAAGATTAAACGCGGAGTTCTCTGAGTGTAAGCCGTATTGGATAAGCATTGTCGGCATGAAGATATTTTATAGAATTTCTACGAGTTTCGCATATTTGTAAGATGGCGGCAACTCTTTAACAACACTACTGACACAAACAGGAGAACGCTGAAAACCCGATGACAGAGTAAGCAGAAAAAAATAATCTCAAAAAATGAAAACTTTAAAATCAATTTTAACAACAGTGTTACTCATCGCATTAACAGCAACACTTTTTTCCTTTGACTTGCCTACAGGTTGGTTCAAAGCAGGGAGTCACCCCAAAAGCTACGACATGGGCATTGACAAAGGTGCGGGACAAGATGGTAAGAATGCAGCAACCATTAAGTCTATTGACAAAAAAATTAACGGTTTTGGAACTTTAATGCAAAACTGTTTGCCTGACAATTATCTAGGTAAAAGAGTTCGCATATCAGGCATGGTTAAGACAAAAGATGTTTCGGACTGGGCAGGCCTTTGGTTTCGCATTGACGAAAAAGGGTCAGCCAAGTCGTTAGGTTTTGACAACATGAAAGATGGAAAAAAGGACAGGTCAATTAAAGGAACAACTGACTGGACGAAATACGAAATCGTTTTAGATGTTCCTCTCAATACTTCAAATCTTGCCTATGGCGCTTTACTTGTTGGCACAGGACAAATTTGGTTTGACGACATTAAGTTTGAAATCGTTGACAACTCTGTTCCGACAACAGGAAAGGACAGTGATAGTTATATGCCGAGCAAAGAACCAGTAAACCTTGACTTTGAAAAGTAGAGTATGCTGCTAACAGGGGCTTCCGTTTCCGCAAAGTTTCCCGCAGAGGACTTTGCGGTGTTACAGCATCAAAGTCCCCAAGCTATGCAAGGAAAATTTTACGAAACGAATCCCTTGCAAATTTTTCATCGAAGCAACGAAACATTTCCTTTCATTTTATTATCAGCTCCGGTGACTGTGGCTATACATTCAAACACATAGACATATACGCCTGTTTCCTGCGGAATACCTTTAAACGTTCCGTCCCATCCTTTTAAAGTTGCATCATTACTTTCATAAATCAGTTGCCCCCACCGGTTATAAATTCTAAAATGAACATCACTTAACAATCCGGCCACCATCGGGCGAAAGAAGTCATTCTTCCCATCTCCATTAGGAGAAAAGGCATTTGGAAATTTTACAATTGGTTCGTAAACTATAGTCAGAATAATGCTGTCAATGACTTTGCATCCATTGTGTGTAATCATTTCAACATAATAAGTGGTGGTGGCAGTCGGGCTTGCCATCGGACTGGCAATAGTTGGATTATCCAACCCCTCAGCAGGATACCATGAATACGAAGCACCGCCATAGGCAAATAGCTGTCCAGAAGTTCCATATACAATAGTTGTGTCCCCCATGATTCCTGTTACACCTGCAGGGAATACATTAACAACAATACTGTCTTTTAAGGTGAGCGGACATTTGTTTGAATCAGTAGCGCTTACATAATAGGTAGTTGTTTGATTGGGGTAGGCAACTGTATTGGGTTCTGCCGGACTCTTTACAGTGGCAGAAGGCATCCAATTGTAGGTAGTGCAACCGGAGGCATTTAATGCAGCAGTATCCCCTTTACAAATAGACTGATCAGGACCAACAATAAGAGAAGGGAAAGTTTTAACTGTAACCACCGCCACATCTGAATCCGAACAGGATCCTGCGGAAACAGTAAGCGTGTAGGTGGTTGTTGTAACAGGGTTTGCCACAGGGTTTGCAATATTCGGGTTGCTTAAACCTGTAGGGGGAGTCCATATAAAATGAGCGCCGCCGGTACCGGACAACTGAGCATTTTGTCCGGGACAAATGGTATGATCAATACCGGCATCTGCCAAAACATCAAAAACTTTTACTGTAACAGAATCACTTGCCGTGCAGCCATAGCTGTTTGAAACAATAACCTGATAGGTAGTAGTTGCTTTTGGAGATACCGTTGGGTTTTGGACAGTACTGCTGCTTATATTGTAATCGGGTGTCCACTGATAAGAAGTAGCCCCCTGTACAGTTGAAATTAACGGAAGATTATCCAGTGTGCAGATGATAGTGTCGTGAGGAAATATGGTAACAGTGGGAGCCGGCGAGACAACAATGCTTTGTGAGACAGTGTCACGGCAGCCATGATTTGTTTCTACAATAAGTGTTACAGTATAGTTGCCGGCATTAGAATAGGTATGAAAAGGATTCTGCAGATCGGAGGGACTACTGTTATCTCCGAAATTCCAATTCCAATTACTCAGGTATCCGACATTTACGGTGGTTTTATCTGAGAACTTAATGGGCTTATCCTTGCATCCGTTTGGCGCTATAAGGTTCGCTTTTAATGAAGGATAAACAAAAACTTTTGAAGAAGCGGAATCGCTGCATGCACTTCCCGGGTTAACAGTGAGTGTAACAGTGTAAACTCCGGTATCAGGAAAAGTAAAAGAAGGAAACTGCAGATTAGAAGTGTCATTGGTAACACCGGGCACGCCGAAATCCCAATGATATTTTGTACCTCCAATACTGAAGTTCTGAAACTGAATATCATACGCAGAGCAGTTATTTATTATTCCCGGAATAGAAGCTGTAACAGTCTGTTCGCAATTCACCACATTAAACTGAAAATCCCTCAGATGATTTCCCAGGTAAACTCCGTTTCTGTATTCTTTTACACAAACCCCCACTACAAACTGCCCCAATGCCGTAGGTGTTATGGTAAGTAATCCGGTTTTAGGGTTAATGCTTAAAGCAGGTGAACCATCCATTGGATTCAGATAAGTATATGGAGACTGGAAATTTACATTAGAATAAGGAGGATTACTGGCAGTTGTTGGCATAGGGGAAAAAAAGGTTGCACCTAAATAGGGGCTGCATAATTCATAGACTAAGCTATCGCCATCCGCTTCCATGGCAGAGTGATCAAAAACTAAAGGTTGGTTATAGCAAATAACAATTGGAGGATATCTTTTGAACATCGGACTATTATTAGCCACTAATAAATCTTCATCATTTAAGGTAGCGACATAAGTTGCGCCGGTATTTCCCGGATTTGAAAGATTCACAATTGAATTATTTCTGCAGCATCGTTGGTATGCAATAACATAACCGCCGGATGAAGGAGGCAAGGTTGCCTGAAAAATATAGGTTCCTTCTTCCACACAAAGGTTTGGTGGTACAATAAGACAGGGATTGTCTGATTTTGCAGGAATAATGGTATCTGAAACAAGATACACACTAGGATTAAGCACTACAGTATTGCTTGCGTTGAATATGGTGAAATAAGCGGGGTTATCCAGTTCAGTAGTGCCTAAATAGCAATCTCGGTATATTTTAACTATAAATTCGTATTGATTTCCACCTAATGCTCTATAGGAAATTTCGCCTCCAATAATGTGAGTAGCTTTTGTATAAGGAATGTATATCAGAGACAACAAAAAAAAGACTAAGACTCTTTTTAAATTTACCATAATCGGCGCAAATTAGAAATATCTTTTCTTTGTAACCTTACTTGTAAGAATACAGTAATTTTATTTGATTTATGTCAAACAGAATTCTCCGTTTCTATCGCAATATAGCATCATCAATTTTGTTGCTTATTAATAAAAAAATAATGATGAGGTTTTTATTTTGTGTTTTACTATTAGTATTCATTTCAAATTTTTCGTATGCACAAAAGGAAGCTAACATTTGGTATTTTGGACAGTATGCAGGACTGGATTTTAATTCAGGGGCACCAATTCCTCTTTCAAATGGAAAGCTAAATACTGCTGAAGGTTGTGCAAGCATAGCAGACAAAACAACAGGACAGTTGTTATTTTATACGGACGGAACAAGTGTTTGGGACCGAAATCATAATGTAATGCCCAATGGCACAGGGCTTTTAGGAAATTTTTCTTCGAGCCAGGCTGCCATAATAGTTCCTATGCCGGGCAGTTCAACTAAGTTTTACATTTTCACCACGGATTCACAGGCGGGCGATATGTCCACATCAACAACCGGATATGGAGGATTAGCATATAGCATTGTTGATATGACGCTTAACGGAGGAAATGGTGCAGTAACAGTATTAAATCAGAAATTAATTTCACCTACGACAGAAAAATTGTGTGCCGTCAGGCATTGTAACGGAACTGATTATTGGGTAATGGTTCATGAGTGGAATTCCAATGCATTCTATGCCTATAGGGTTTCGGCAAGCGGTGTTCAGCCCCCTGTTATTACTTATGCGGGAATTACCCATACTAATACCGGCAGCGCAAGAAATACGGAAACACTTGGGTACATGAAATTTTCTCCTGACGGAAAAAAACTTGCTGTTGCCTGCTACTATGTTAATATACTGCAGATTTTTGATTTCGATAATGCTACAGGAGTTGTATCCAATCCTATTACGGATAATAGTTTATATCCATACAGTAATGGTAATCGTTTGTACGGGGTTTCTTTTTCTCCCGACAATTCAAAACTTTATGTAAGTCAGGGGGCAGTTATTTTTTTTCATACCGGTTATGTTTTTCAGTATGATATGAATGCTGGAAATGCTTCGGCAATTTTAGCATCAAGAACTTTGCTGAGTTCTCAACAGGGAATTAGTGTAGCCGCCATTCAAATTGGGCCTGATGGAAAAGTTTATGTTGCCAAAGAATCTTATGCAGGAGGGCTGGGGTATTTAGATGTAATTAATAATCCCAATGCCGCAGGAACTGCCTGTAATTATATTGAAGATGCATTGGACATTAATCCGACCGGAAATAATCTTAGCCGGGCAGGGTTACCCGGAATGGTTGAAAGTTTTTTGATTCCACCCATCACTGCAACTTTAACTTATCCATCCGGATGTACAGGTACGGGTACATTGGTTTTCAAAGACAGCACCATAAACGGAAACTTAAAATATCTGTGGAATTTCGGTGACCCGGCGTCAGGAGCAAATAACACATCAACAATCAAGAATCCTTCCCACACTTTTTCATCTTCAGGTACCTACACAATAAAATTTTATATCAGTAATGACTGTAGAACTGATAGTTTTTCAAACACTATTACTGTTACTCAAGGCAGCTTAACCATTAGTGCAGGACCGGATATTTCTATATGTTCGGGCAATTCCGCTCCGATTAGCTTAACAGGTGTTCCACCCGGCAGCATAATTGCATGGAGCCCATCGAGTGGATTAAGTTGCAACAGTTGCTCTTCTATTATTGCAAACCCATCAGGTTCCACTACTTATTATATTTCAGTAACCGACCCTAACGGGTGTAAAGCAAAGGATACCATTTCAGTAAATATTGTCTCTGCGGTAGTTGCAACCGCATCACCAGTCAATTCTTCTTTTTGCAACGGAGGCACCGTTCAGTTGCAGGCAACAGGTGGAAGTATTTACAACTGGTTGCCGGCGGCAGGATTGAACAATCCTACTATTGCCAACCCGGTTGCATCACCATCTGTCAGTACGACTTATACTGTTACAGTTTCCGCACCGGGCGGATGCGGGAGCAGTACGGCAACAGCGGCTGTTACAGTTACGCCTTTACCTACCATCAGCGCCGGACCCGATATAACCATCTGCACCGGCAGCAATGCTAACCTGAATGCTACAGGAACGGATATTATTTCTTATGCATGGACGCCGTCCGCCGGGTTAAATTGTACCGACTGTGCGAATCCTATTGCTTCACCATCCCATACTACTTCCTATACTGTTACAGTCAATGCCGGTACTCCCTGCCCGGCAGTGGATGAAATTGTTGTAACAGTCAATAGTCAGATCGTAGCGAGCGCCACACCGGATACCGCCGTTATCTGCACCGGCGAAACCGTTCAGTTGATGGCTTCGGGTGGAAGTAGCTATCAATGGATGCCGTCATCAGGATTAAGTAACAGTTCTATTGCCAATCCGGTTGCTTCGCCTACTGCAAGTGTAACATATACTGTTACAGTTTCTGTTTCAGGCGGCGGATGCGGAAGCAGCACTGCTGCCGTGCCCATCACCGTGTATCCGGTGTCAACCATTAATGCCGGTGCGGATGTAAGTTTTTGTTCTGGTAGTAATGTTCAGTTGAATGCGATCGGTGTAAATGTTAATACCTATTCATGGTCACCCGCTGCCGGATTAAGCTGTACAGACTGTCCGAACCCGCTGGCGAACCCCGGAGTTACTACTACTTACACAATAACAGTCAATGCCGGAGGTTTGTGTTCCGCTCAGGACGAAGTAATTGTTACAGTAACCGATCAATTGCAGGCGCAAGTTTCCCCCGCTGCGGATCTGTGTGAAGGCAGAGGAGTTCAGCTAATTGCCGGCGGAGGAACTAATTATGTATGGTCACCGGCTACGGGACTGAGTAATCCGTCTATTGCCAATCCTGTTGCTTCTCCTGCTGTGAGTACAACTTATACTGTTTCCGTTTCATCACCGGGAAGCGGCTGCGCCAGTGTAAACTTGACTGTTACAGTAACTATCCGTCCACTGCCGGTTGTGGATGCCGGCGAAGATGTAACTATAGAAGCAAGTTCTTCCGTGCAATTAAATGTAACAGGAACAGGAACAAACTATGTATGGACACCAGCGGTCGGGTTGGATAATATTCATCTGAAAGACCCTACGGCTTCGCCAATGATTACCACCACCTACACCGTCTATGCCTATAATCAATACGGTTGCTCTGATACGGATCATGTGATTGTGAATGTGGAAGCAGGTCCCTACATTTTGTTCCCGAATGCTTTTTCACCGAATCATGATGGAATAAATGATGTCTTTCTCCCTCACTACAAGGATATAAAATCTATTGATTTAAAAATCTTTAACCGATGGGGTGAGTTGGTGTTTGAAACCCGTTATCTGAATATTGGATGGGATGGAAAATTTAACGGGCAGGATGAAGGGGTTGGCGCTTATGCCTTTTACGCAACGGCTGTAACAGATCTTGATAAAATTATTTTTACCAAAGGGAATGTTACTTTAATGAAATAAAATCTGTTACCTTGCAATTCATGTTTTTTTGATTTAAGTCAAAAGGGCTATTGATATTTGTACGGATAATAGCGGAACAATTCTTAATCACTCAACAACAAAAATAAAATGAGAAAAATCCTACCAATCAATGTTATCTTAGTTAATCGCTTAAAAAATTTCAACCGTTTATTATTAGCGACTGCTGCTATTTGTATTATAATTATTAATCAAACTACAGCACAGGTACACACAAGTTATACCTTCAGCCAGTCGGCTGGCACTTATACTGCCATCAGTGGAACTCCTGTTTCGGCTCTTGCAGGCGCTTCTGTAGATGATAATGTGGCAAAACTCACAGTAGGCACTGTTCCTTTTACCTTTAATTATTATGGAAATGCCGGTGTTGTTAATCTCAATACAGTTCTTGTAACAGTTTGTTCCAATGGATGGATTTGCCTGGGAAGTTCTAACCACATTGGTTCTGCACCCCTGACCGGGAACGATGATATGTTTTATGGACCCTCCTCTAAAGGAGTAATAGCTGCTTTCAGTGCAGATCTTGCCGGAACCAATACTTCAACTGTGGAATACGCTACTTTAGGTAGTTCACCTAACAGAATCTTTGTGATTCAATGGAAAGATTTTACTGAGGTTGATCAGAGTGCATCGCCACAACAAATTAATTTTCAGATTCGGCTTTATGAAACATCCAATAATATTGAAGTTGTGTATGGTTCTTTCACGAATCTGATTTCTTCATCAACACTTCCACAGGTTGGATTGAGAGGATCTTCGAGCGCAGATATTAATGCGAGAAAAGGAAGCAGTTGGGATAATTCTATTGATGCAGTTAATGATGCGTATGCTGCAATGCCTTATTTGAATAACTTCCCCTATGTTGCCGGTGTGGATTATCCAAAATCAGGAACTATCTATAAATGGACAAATACGGGAACAGGTTCCTGTTCCGGTACACCTGCTGCAGGTACAGCAAACACTTCACCCGCTGA
Organism: uncultured Bifidobacteriaceae bacterium; assembly: GCA_964424455.1. GTDB lineage: Bacteria > Bacteroidota > Bacteroidia > Chitinophagales > UBA10324 > CAYRJA01. The sequence goes on along the minus strand of CAYRJA010000024.1, from coordinate 7,199 downwards.
GTTTTGTAGCATTGGTTCTGTTACACTAAGCTTAACCGGCGCTTCAACAGGTACCGGTATAGATTATCAGTGGCAATCGGGTCCATCTGCGTCTGGTCCATGGGCAAATGTTGTAGCAGGTAATCCGGCAGTGGTAAATAATATTGTGACTACTACTTATTTTCAGGCAATAGTTTCCTGCTCAGGAAGCGGGCAATCTGCGACTACCAGTCCTGTAAAAGTAACAGTTAATGTCACGCCAGAAGTGCCCGGCACTATTTCCGGAACTAATTCAATTTGCTCCGGAAGTACTAATACCTATTCTATTGCTCCCGTAACCGGCGCCACTTCTTATTCATGGACGCTTCCTTCCGGATGGACCGGAACTTCCACTACAAACAGTATCAGTGCAACAGCTTCCGTCACCAGCGGGAATATTTCTGTTACAGCTAAAAATGCCTGTGGCGATTCTCCTGCTCAGAATATGTATATCACCGTGAATGTTTGTACCGGTATTGAAAAACTTATAGTGGAAAATCGAGTGTCTGTTTATCCAAATCCGGCTTATAATTTTATTTCAGTAGATCTTAAAAGAGATGAGAAAGGAATTGCTATTCTCTATAATCTATTGGGTGAACGAATAATTGTTCAATCATTCTCCGGCAATTTGCATCCATTTAACATGGATGTAGAAAAAGTTTCCTGCGGATTATACATACTTCAATTCATTTTTGATGATGGAACTGTGCAGGAAAATAAAATAATAAAGAAAAACTGATTTTCTCCTGATAGAAAAATGAAGGCGATTTATTGTTGTAGTTAGTTTATATACCTAACAACTATTTTTATTTGGAAGAATTGGAGTTGATGAATCAGGGATTCATAGATAAATTATTTCTTTATCGCGATAATTTTTTTGATCATCAGTTTATCCGCACTTATTTAGAAAGAACTTCTTATTCTTCTCTTTGAAATAAAATCCATTTCTTTGTAATAACCAGAAAGCAGCGATATGGAAATACTTGAATTTATTAACTCTTCTTTAAAAATAAAACCCGAAACAGCGGTTGAAATACTTAAATATTTACAACGCGAGGAACTTTCAAAGAATTATTCTCTTCATCAGGCAGGAAAGACTTGCAACAAGGTGTATTTTATTCAGAAAGGATTAGCGAGAATGTATTATTTTAAAGATGAAAAGGATGTAACCTGTTGGTTTACGAATGAGAATAATCTCATAACAGCGGTAGATAGTTTTTTTTCTCAGAGGCCAAGTCGCTACAATATCGAATTGCTTGAGGACAGCATATTGTTGTCTGTATCTCACAAGGATTTGGAAAATCTTTTTGATAAATATCCCGAAGTGGAGCGATTGGCAAGATTGTTTGCTTATAATACCATTTTACAACTCGCAGAACGGATTGACGCTATTCAGTTTAGTTCGGCTAATGAACGTTATCATTTGCTAGCACAAAGATATCCTGAAGTGCTGGGTCGTGTTCCGCTTGGATATATTGCATCTTATTTAGGTATTACGCAGGAAACATTAAGCCGTATCAGAGGGAAATTCTGAATCTGCATCCAATTTTTTGACTTATATCAATGCTTCCCTGTTTGATAAAAACGATATTCGTTTCAAAAGAAATATAAATGAGAACACTTTTTACAATTCCATTTTGTAGTTATTGGTCAGAAAAAAAAATTGTAACACTTTTTCTGCTGACTGTTTTCTTTATTGCTGTTACAGTACAGGGAAGGGCACAGGTAAGTCAATATCGTTTTTCTGTTTTATCAAGCGCCTTTAAAGATCTTACAACAGGGAACTACCCGGGCGCTACAATAGCTGCTGATGTTACACTGAATACATTAACCTATAATACGGCAAGACAATATGTGCCGCAGAACAAAATGCCATTTGATTTTCCTTTCTACACCACTGATGCCAATGGCGTACCGCTTACGCTTAACCTGAGGAATTATGGATTTACCGTGTGCATGGCAGGTTATATAATCATTGGCGATTGGGTAGTGCCGGCGATTGAAGGCAATGGTTATATCTCACAGCCACTTGGAACAGGGGCAAGTGGAATACAAACCTATCCAACGGCTGTTGGTGTCATCTCCATGTTCTATAATAATACTGCTGCAGATTATACTCCATCAGCTTCATATATTGTAAGATATGGCATTGTAGGTACTGTCCCTAACAGATCATTTGTTATTCAGTTAACTACAGATTCAAAAACTCAGGTTTGGTTTAATGAGGCGGACTATTCAATTCAAATAAGATACGATGGAACAAATAATTTAGGTTCTAATCCATCGGTAGGTTTAAGAGGCGGTTCGGCAAGCGATTATTATTGTTTATCAACAGGAAGTTCAAGCGGAGCATGGGCATCATGGGCAAGCCCGACAAGAGCCGCATTAAATACTGCAAAGATGATGGGTACCATTAGCACCACCAGCACAATGGTTTACAATTGGCTTCCCACAATTTACTCTCCTTCTTATGCAAGTTTGCCTTACACCAAGGATTTTGAATCCGCCTGGCTTGGTCAATCATCGGCACAGAATGTTCCTGATAACCACTGGAAGCAACAAACACCCAATGGCAATTTTGCATGGATGCGCGAAGACAACGGAGCCACTGCCGGGTGGTACTCACCGGCAAGCGGAGCATATTCTCCATCAGGAGCAGGCAGCTCATCGCATTCGGCAAGATTTCATACAAATGTAAATGGTGCATTTACCAATGCTCAAACAGGAGTATTGTACTTGTACATTGATGCAACAGGAACAGAAGCAAAAAACCTTAGCTTTGATTACATCAATGCTGATGGTACTGATAATCTGGCTCTTGCCATATCAGAAGACGGCGGGCTTACCTATACCAGTTTAGGGGCTAACCTTGGAGTTAGTACGGGAGGAACATGGCAAAGCGTTTCCAGAAATTTTGGGGCAAACTCCGCTACTACCATCATCAGGTTTACAGCAACAAGGGATAATTCAGGAACTTCAGATATTGGTATAGACAACATCAGTGTTACCACTACCTCTAATTGTATTGTACCAACACTTACAGCAAGATTTAATGGTGTGGCAGGATCCTCTAATAAATGCAAGACTGAAGGGAATAATATTTTATCTGCCAACCCAAATGGTGCAGGAGCGCCTGGGTCTGATTATCTGGAATACAACTGGTACAATGGAACAAATTATTGGAATGGCAGTAGCTTCAGTTCTGCATCCCCTGTTTGGAATTCTGTTTACGTGTCTATCATAATTCCTAAAGCATCCATTACCGCTTCAACAACGAGTTATACAGTAAATGCCAGATGGAAAAATTCTTCGTGTACAAATCCCGCTTCAAGCGCAGTTTCCTGGACAAACACTTCCATGTTTGAATCGCCCACTCTGATTCCGACTGCCGCTGGCGTTTCAGGGATTTACTCCTGTGGTTCAGGTACAATTCCTTTAGCTGCTGGCGCAGTCGGCGGTACTTTTATCGGGACTGTTAATTATGCATGGAACGATGGCGCTCCAAGAAATTCATGGTGGAATACTACATGGAATTCGGGCAATACGGCTTTATATCAATCCGCATGGAGCAGTATAAATTCTCCATTTGGATCCGGTTGGCAAAATCTCTATCCGGGATATTTACCCGTTACAGTGAAGACCTATACTGCAGTAGCCCGGAATCAGTCGAATACAGCATGTACAACAAGCGGCGCTGTTACAGTTGCATCAGTAGCTCCTGTAATTATAAGTCAGCCATTGCCTATAAAGGCATGCATAGGACAAACAGCTACCTTTACAGTTTATGCCAGAGGGGCAGCTACCTATAAATGGAGAAAGAACGGAATAGATCTTACAGATGGAGGCAATATTTCAGGTTCAACTACTGCTACTTTAAGTATCAGTAATGTTTCAGCATCAGATGTTGCCAATTATAGTGTGGCATTAGCGAATAATTGTGCAGGAAGTCCTACCATATCCAGTGCAGTCGGGCTTACGGCAGATTACCAGGCGCCTTCTGTAACTGCCAAAGCAAATGGAGTAGCGGGTATATTAAATGTGGCGGGACCTTTGTCTGTAACACTTACAGCCAATTCAACCGGCGGAATCGCATTTACCGGGAACTTTGAGTATTCCTGGTCAGATGGTTACCGGTTCTGGGATGGGGTAGGGTTTAATGCCTATTATCCCGTTTACAATAGTGCATATACTTCTATAACACTGAATGTATCGGAAACAACCACCTTCTCTGTTACAGCCCGGTGTTCAGATGACTGGCTCTGCTCCAACAGCAGTCAGGTGATTGTGCAATTCCCAGTATCGGGCGGTTGTACTGCACCCACTTCAGTCATCAGTGGCACACTTACCGGTTGTATTAGTCCGGGAGTGGCTTTGGGAACAACGGGTTCTTTAGCGGGAGGCAGCGCTACTATTTCCGGTTATCAATGGAAAAATACTGCAGGTATCATTAGTGGAGCTACTTTAAGCACATACACGGCAACCGCTACAGATAACTATACGGTTGTAATTACTAATTCATGTGGCAGTACTGCTGCTTCTTCAGCAAGTTCAGTAACAGCCCATCTCAATCCTGCAGCGACTATCAGTGGTACAACCGGTTGTGTGAGTCCCGGAATCATTCTTGATGCGTCGGGATCAACAGCGGGCAGCGGAACGATTTCAGCATTCCAGTGGAAAAATACAGGAGGAAATATCAATGGGGCGACTAATAGTACTTACACAGCCACATCCAACTCTAACTATACGGTTGTTGTAACCAATTCCAACTTCTGCACAGCAATTTCTCCTTCAAGCGCTGTTACAGCAAATGCTAATCCAACGATAACTGCATCGGTGGTTAATCCCGTTAGTGCTCAGATTTGTCTATCAGAAAGTGCAACACTCTCGTGTGGCGGAGGAGTGAGTTACTCATGGTTACCCGATTCTGATCTCGATGATAATACTGTTTCATCCCCTATAGCATCGCCGTCAGTCACTACAACCTATACAGTTATAGGAACAGATATTAATGGCTGCACCAATTCTTCAACAACTGTTCTGACAGTTAAGCCCCTGCCGCCATTAGTTGTTACTCCGTCTTCAGCCGTTTGTACCGGTAGCGCCTCCGCATCTTTAACCGCAAGTGGGGCGGATAGTTACACATGGTCGCCCGGTACATATCTCACACCGAGTACTGCATCATCACCAACAGAGGTTGCACAAATATCCCTGCTTACAATTTATACTGTAACAGGTATGGGCTCTAACGGATGTACGGCGAGTGTTGAAGTTCCTGTTGCAACAGTGCCCGTTGGGGGTACGATAAACCCGGCTAAATCCATTATCTGCAGTGGCACATCCAAAGTGCTGACTGTTACTGGTGCAGCAGGTAATTCTTACCAGTGGCAATCTTCTCCGGACGGCTTAACCGGGTGGAGTGATATATCGGGGGCGACAAAAACAACATATACCGCTGCACCGGTTTCTACTACCTATTACCGTATGATGGCAAAATCCAATGCTTGTTGGGATGTAGCCAGTACCATGGCAATAGTGAATATCAGCAGCCCTTCCATTATTGTAAGTGTAACGGGAAAGACCAGTACAAATATTACTTTAGACTGGACACCGGTAGGTGGCGGCAATTACGACATCAGCTACACCGGCAATCCCAGTGGCAATGCCAATGCTGTAACACCACCCTATACTATATTGGGATTAACAGCAAACGAAAGCTACAATATCACTGTAACACAAACCGGCTTGTCGTGCAGCGCCAGCGGAACTTTATCTAATGTAAAAACACTCTGTGCAGTACCTACGGGAGTAGCAGTCAGTTCTCCGGCAAACAAACAGTTGAAAGTGGACTGGAACGGCGATGCAGGCAGTTACCGTGTTTATTATCGTGAAGTGACTATACAGGGTTCCTATAGTTATGTAGATGTAACCACCGTTAGCAACACCGGAACGGTAACCATTACCAACCGGCTGTATCGTGGCGGCACTTATGAAGTGTATGTGGTTCATAAAGATTGCCCTTCACCGGGTGACTTTGGTCAGAATAGCACATTGGTTTATACTATAGTAAAACCATTGTCAACCTGTATATCCACACCCAGCATAGACGAAGTGAAGAGTATCTGCCCCGGACAGATAGAAGTAAGCATGAGTGGCAGCCCGACAGGCAATTATGTTGTATTTATCCAGCGACTGACGCCAACCATTGCAAACGGTTACAAATACAATGTAACAGGAGGCAACTTCCAAATACATGTCGGACAGCCGGGACAGACCTTTATGGTAGGCGTTGCCTCTTGGTGTACATCCGGCACAAGAAGCGACATGGTGATGTATCCGGGTGGAATCACAATAAAACCATTATGCAATCCGATTAGTAATCTGGTATTGAGTAATCCGACCTGTAGCGGATTCACCGGTTCATGGAATAGAGAAATATGTTCGGAGAATCAGGTCAGCACTTATCAGTTCTTCATGAAAAGAACAGGAACATTAACATGGAATTCCTATCCGGTAAGTTCACCAATATCGCCCGTCAGTCCTTATCTGAAAGTAAACTGGTTAGGCAAGGGCTATGAAATGTCGTGCTATGTGAAGGCGAACTATGTGTGCAATGGTTATGTAATAGGCGGACCTTCCTCAACGATTCAGAACATCACTACACTTTCAGCAGGATGCAGAGAGGAAGAACAGGATATGCTACAACCTGAAATACCATCGTCACAAATCATCTCCGCGGACAACAGTGAAGCAATCAGTATTTATCCGAACCCGAACGGCGGACAGTTTGCATTAGACATCAGCCGGATGAGCAATGATGAAGTACAGGTGAAGATAGAAGTGATGAATGTGTTAGGACAGACGGTATTGACGAACATCAGTGAAATCAAAGACGGACACGGCAACGAAATCGTTACGCTTCCTGAAACCACGGCAGCAGGGACATACTTTGTTCGTGTTACATCGGGCAGCAATATTTACACTGCTAAAGTGAATGTGAGCAGATAGATAACAGAATATAGATGAGGTGTTTTGGAGGTACCTCATTTTATTTACAAGGGCGGCTTTTTGTAGAGGGTGCCGCCCTTTGTTTTATTTGTCATTCCGAACGCAGTGAGGAATCTGTCTGTTTATACCAATTTTATTTCATAAATAGTCTAAAAGTATTATATTTGCCGCATGGC
>CAYRJA010000023.1:27947-33533 GCA_964424455.1 uncultured Bifidobacteriaceae bacterium | reverse complement strand
TTCAACCGGCAACGATAATTTATTTTCTGATAAATATTTTTTCACTGAATGGATTGCTGCCTGTACCCCTCCGGAAAAGTCAATGTGATTATCTTTAATCAGAATCATATCATACAACCCTGATCGGTGATTATGCCCTCCACCTATACGCACTGCCCATTTCTCCGCTGCACGAAATAGTGGAGTTGTTTTTCGTGTGTCTAAAACTTTAGCTTTTGTTCCTTCAATAGCTTTTACAAACTTATTGGTAAAGGTTGCAATACCACTCATTCGCTGCATACAGTTCAGCACTAATCTTTCCGTAGTTAAAATACTTCGTTCACTTCCGCTGATTTCAAAAGCAATTTGACCTGTTGAAACTTTATTCCCATCGGAGATAAGAACTCTTAGCTGAAGCTCTTTATCGTAATGATGAAATATTTTTTCTGCAAGTTCCACTCCTGCTAATATGCCTTCATCTTTTATTAGTAATTGTGCTTTCCCAATTTGATTTTCAGGAACACAGGAAAGGGAAGTATGGTCGCCCGATTGTATGTCTTCTTCTAATGCCTGTTGTATAAACTTTTTCCAATCTATCATAGAAATTGTTGTGTTAAGGAAGAGTAATAATTGTACTGAAAACTATTTCATATTTCATTCAACAAGTAACAGAGAATACAATTTATGCAATACCTGAATGCAATAAAATACTCACTGCAAAAATGAACATTAATTCGTTATAATATTTCTTGTTTGCTGAAACTGAAAGTTAAAATCACTTTTGTTTTTCAAATCTGATTTCCTGTAAAAGGTAGCTTCCACTCTTTGCTTTTACAAAATAATAAGTTCGGAAAACTCCGGATGATGTAACTAAGTTGCCAATACCATATAGCGACCCTTCAGCAGAAGTTCCCCGATGAATTAAGGTAAATGAAGTTACAGGATACTTCTGAAAAAAATCTTTAATCACCATCTGTGCTTGTGCCTTGCTATAAACTGATTCTTTATCTAAGATGGTAATATCAACATTGTTATCGAAATACTGAGCTAATGAAACTGCATTCCCTGATCGAATCCCTGCTGCAATATCATCCAGCACATCTGCCGGCTCCAGCATTGGAGTAGCCGAACACAGAAACACAAGAAGAGGAACAAGTATTAAATTCTTTCTCATTGGTTGAATATTTCGTTGTTGTAATTCAAAAACATTGCCAATTTATTATAAAATATCCTCAACAAATCTAAAAGAAATACAGAGACGAATAAGAAAATATAATCAGTCGGTTATAGATTCATTATGCAATCATCGTAATACATAATCAATAAATTGAGAATGTACTTTTATACTCAACACCATTGTCTGTACATTTATAATTAACTTATACAAAATCTTCATACGTTGGAACTTTACTATATATTTGGTTGTATGATATGTTTCACTTTACACAATTAAATCACTTTCATGAAAAGACTAAACTTGTTTTTAATCGCTATCCTTACCACATTTATCGTTTCCTCTTGCACACAAGCTCCGAAAAGCGACACCGCAACGACTTCTGACGCTAAAGAAGTTACTGAAGCTTCCACAACAGGCGATGCCTTTATTGTTGACATTCCTTCTACCACTCTCAAGTGGATTGGCACCAAGATAACCGCCCACCATGTCGGAACTTTCCCTGTTACAGGAGGTAAAGTTTTTGTTAAGGATAATAATATTACAGGTGGAGAAGTAAATATTTCAACCGAAGATTTAAAGGTAACCGGTCCCGAAGATTTCGACAATAAAATGAATCAGAAACTACAAGGACATCTTATTTCAGAAGATTTTTTTGAAACAGCTAAATACCCTTCTGCCCTGTTTACAATTACGGAAGTAAAAGCATTTTCAGGCACAACCGAAACAGAAGCAAATGATACCCATCAGGCAGAAATAACAGAGTATAAAGTTCTGAATCCTACTCATACCATTAGTGGAAACTTGACTATAAAAGATGTAACGAAGCATATCACATTTCCTGCATTCATTAACATCTCCGGTAATACGGTTGAAGCAAAAGCAAAATTTAATATCAACAGAAAAGATTGGAACATTGTCTATCCCGGAATGCCCAATGATTTAATCCGCGATGAAGTACATATCGGTTTTGCTTTGAAAGCGCTAAAGCAAAATCAGTCAGAGAACGATTAATTTTTATTATAGCAAAAGCCGGATGAATAAATATACCATCCGGCTTATTGTTTTAGAAAACGCTGTGATTGATTATTTCAGCAACTGATTAATTTCCTGTTTCAATTTTTCAATATCATCTGTACCGTTATTAACGTACACCACTTTCCCCCTGAAATAAATAATGGTTGCAGGAATATCGCCATTCCATCGCACATCAATTTTATTTTTCCATTTATCGGAATCGCTTTCTGTTACATGCCATACTGCTGATTTGACAGGATGTTGTAAAAGAAAGGGTTTTACAATTGTATCTATGTTATAGTTAAAATCAAGATTACAAAGAATGACTTTGACATTTTTATCTGCATACATAGAACTCAATTCATCGAACACCGGAAGTTGTTTAGTACTTTCCTCAAACCATGTTGACCAGAAATTCAGAACTGTAACAATATCATTTGTCTGGTTGATTTCCTTCAGCATATTATCTATAGGTAAACTTCTTATAGTTTGCGCCTGAACAGGATGACCGGACCAAAACACTACCACAATGACAAATTGAAATATATTTTTCATAATCAAGATTTAGCGATATGAATATAAGGCTATTATCTCAATTTTGCTTTTTTAAGATATCCGGTAAGGTTTTGTAACATCAAATAAATCAGAACTTTTATTTTTGTGCTATGGAATTCACACAATTAAGTGCGTGGAATATAAAAAGTGATTATCCTTTCGTTGTTGCAGGTCCTTGTGCTGCAGAGTCAGAAGAGCAAGTGATGACTACGGCAAAAGAGTTATCCCGTCTTAATGTTCATCTTTTCCGCTCCGGTATATGGAAGCCGCGTACCCGTCCAAATTCTTTTGAGGGTGTTGGTGAGCAGGGATTGAAATGGCTTCAACAAATGAAAAAGGAGTTTGGCTTGCCTGTTACAGTGGAAGTGGCAAACACACAACATGTAGAACTTGCACTGAAATATAATATTGATGTGCTTTGGATTGGTGCGCGTACTACAGTAAACCCATTTGCAGTACAGGCAATTGCAGATGCATTGCAGGGTATAAATATTCCTGTACTTGTAAAAAATCCTGTAAATCCGGATGTGGAATTATGGATAGGTGCCATTGAAAGAATAATGAATGCCGGAACCAAAAATATAGCAGCAGTTCATCGTGGATTTTCAGCTTTTGAAAAAACAAAATACCGTAACAAACCCACTTGGGAAATTCCGATTGAACTGAAAAGACGCTTTCCTGATTTACCCTTATTATGTGATCCCAGTCACATCTGCGGAAATACTGATTTATTACAAAGTGTGCTGCAAAAAGCCCTCGACCTGAATTATGAAGGTTTTATGATTGAAGTACACCCGAACCCTGATAATGCATTAAGCGACGCTGCACAGCAAATTACCCCTACATATTTTCATGATTTGCTAAACAGTTTAATGATTCGTAAAGGGGGATGGAATGATACTGTAACACCTCCTTTGGAAGAACTCCGTACAATCATTGATAAATTGGATGAACAACTTTTAGACAAACTTGCTGAACGGATGCGTTACGCCGAACAAATCGGTTTGTTTAAGAAAGAAAATGGTATGGCTATTTACCAACCTGAACGATGGAACACTATCGTGAATCATATAAAGTTTCTTGCCTCAGAAAGAAATCTCTCTACGGATTTGATGTTGAAAATATTCGACTATATCCATCAGGAATCTATACGCAAACAATCGGAAGTGATGTATGAAAATAAAAATGAAAAGATAGCCGGAAAGTAATACTCTCTATATTCATAAGAGTACTCTCAACAGAGAATGTGGTTACCCGAAGTAAACTGATACCAACTTCCAGTTAATTACATTCCATATATTTTTCAGATAATCAGATCGCATATTCTGATATTTTAAGTAATAGGCGTGTTCCCACACATCAATGCAAAGAATCGGCAACCCTTTTACTTTTGCATCCGCCATTATCGGGTTCTCCTGATTAGCAGATGTTACAATCTGAATTTTTTTCTGTGCATCAATTATCGCCCAAACCCATCCGGAGCCAAACACACTTAACGCAGCATTATTCAACGCTTCTTTAAATTTATCCATAGAAGTGTATTGTTCATCAATTGCTTTGAGTAATCCTGCTGATGCATAAGCAACCGTATTTTTTTCAGGAGTGAGCATCTTCCAAAATATAGTGTGATTATAATGACCACCTCCATTCGTCCTCAATGCTGATTTTAAATCCTCCGGCAGTACATGCATTTGTACAAAAAGTGTTTTAATGTCTTTTGTCTGATGCTCCGGATATTTTTCAAGCGCTGCATTTAATTTATCAATGTATGCCTGATGATGTTTATCGTGGTGAATCTCCATTGTCTTTGCATCAATATATGGTTCAAGAGCATTAAATGCATAGTTGAGTTTGGGTAATTCAAACGGATATTTATCGGTTGATGCGAGTGAATTAAAGTTTTCAGGAGCAGGAAAGTTAAATTCATTCAACTTAAAAGACATTAATCCGACAGCGCCTGCTGCCAAAACTGATTTCTGAATAAACTCTCTACGGGAATTTTTTTTCATAGCTGTTAATTTTGATGAATAAAATTTTATTTTGCGTATGCAAACTTACTGTTAATAATCATTATTCGTTCATCTCCTGTTCAAATCTTAATTTTGAAAAAAAATTTAACCTCTAAATAATGCCTGATTCTCATCATATAGAAATGAATGTTGAGGGGATGACCTGCACCAATTGTGCTCTCACCATTAATCGCTTTCTGGAAAAAAGAGGAATGACTAAAGTGAGAGTGGATTTTGCTTCGGGCGAAGTCAGTTTTGAAAATGAAAGTCATATTCCTATCAATGAAATCACTGAAGGAATCCATTCACTTGGCTATACGGTAAAGAACGAACATGCTGAAAAAGAATCGTGGCTGAAAGAACAATGGGATAAACTCAGCACCAAATTCTGGATAAGCTTTGCATTTACCGTGCCACTTGTGTTACACATGATACTTCCATTTCATCTGTTACACTCTCCTGTGTTTCAGTTAATAATGGCAACACCCGTTTTCATAATAGGTTGTATTTATTTTGGAAAAAGCGCCTACCACTCTTTATTATCAGGAATTCCGAATATGGATGTGCTGATTTTTATTGGTAGTTCAGCCGCTTATGTTTATAGTTTTATCGGAGCGGTTGTTATGGGTAATAATAACTATCTCTTCTTTGAAACATCTGCAACTATTATAACTCTTGTTCTGCTGGGTAATTTAATTGAACACCGTTCCGTTCAGCAAACCCGTTCTTCTCTTAAAGAACTAATGAACCTTCAACCGGCTAAAGCAAAACTGATTAGTTTTTTCGGTAACCCGTTATTTGAGGTTATTTCTGAAATAAGTTCATCTGAAATTAAAAAAGGAAATTATCTTC
>CAYRJA010000023.1:0-27937 GCA_964424455.1 uncultured Bifidobacteriaceae bacterium | reverse complement strand
ATTTTCCAAACAGAAAAACAATTGAAAGAGTACGGAGATAAAATTCCTGCTGATGCAGAAGTGGTATGGGGCAGTGGCACAGCCGATGAATCTATGCTAACCGGAGAAAGTATTCCTGTAGAAAAAGTGTTACAGAGTAAAGTAGTGGGAGGAACTATTTTAGTAGCAGGATCAATAAAAATAAAGGCAACTGCTGTCGGGCAAGATTCTACTCTGTCACGCATTATTGAATTAGTGAAAAATGCTCAGCAGAACAAACCTTCTATTCAAAAACTTGCTGATAAAATTACTGCATGGTTTGTACCTGCTGTACTTCTGATTTCAGCCGTCACATTTATTCTTTGCTTCTTTACCTTTAATGTTTCATTTCAACAATCACTGATGAACAGTATTGCTGTGCTTGTTATCTCTTGTCCTTGTGCAATGGGACTGGCAACACCAACGGCAGTAATGGTGGGTATCGGTCGCTCTGCAAAAAACGGAATACTGATTAAGGGTTCGCAGACTTTAGAAATATTTTCTTCAGTTAAACAAATTGTATTTGACAAAACAGGAACTATCACTACCGGAAAATTTAAAGTGAAAGAAATAATGGCGATTAACGGAAATAAAGAGGAACTGAAAGGAATTGTTACAGGTCTAGAAAAATTTTCTTCTCATCCTATAGCGGTTTCATTATTAAGTGAGTTTAAAGATGTTCCGCCACTTCATTTTAAAAACATTCAGGAGCAAAAGGGGTTGAGTGTTACAGGTGAAGACGAATCAGGTAATAAATTTGAAGTAGGTTCATACACTATTGCAAAAGATTTAACAACGGATTCATCACACAATATTTACATCAAAAAGAACAACACTTTGTTTGGATGGATTGATATTGAAGATGAAATAAAACCCGAAGCTGCTTCTGTTATTTCATTCCTGAAATCAAAAGGAGTAAAAACTATCATGCTGAGCGGTGACAGAGAAGAAGCATGTAAGCGGGTTGCCGGTAAAGTTGGAGTGGATAAATATTATTCTCAACAAATGCCCGAAAAAAAATTGGAATTTATTGCTTCACTGGTCAAAGAAGCTCCTACTGCAATGGTCGGCGACGGAATTAATGATGCTCCCGCATTAGCAAAAGCAACTATTGGAATTTCTTTAAGCAATGCAACGCAGGTTGCAGTGGACTCTGCCCAGATTATTTTATTGAATGGAAATCTGAATTATCTGAGAGAAGCATTTCTTATAAGCAAACATTCCATGCTCACTATTAAACAGAATCTTTTCTGGGCATTCTTTTATAATGTATTAGCTATTCCGGTAGCAGCTGCGGGTTTCCTCAGTCCAATGATAGGCGCTATGAGTATGGCATTTTCAGATGTAATAGTTATTGGGAACTCTATCCGGCTTCGAACAAAAAAATTAGTTAGTTGATTTGGAGCGGAAAAGGATTTTATTTCTTCCCAGTTGGTACCCGTCTAAAATAAATCCGACTAACGGAAATTTTATTCGCTCTTATGCAGAAACTGTTTCCTCTTTTGCTGATGTAGATGTTTTGTTTGTTATTTCCGACCAAGGCACCGAAGACATTCATCTCACACAATCTGCCAATGAGAAAAGAACATTAACTGAGACTGTTATTTACTATTCTAAAAACCCAACTTCTCTCCTATCAGGTTTATTTAAACTGCGGAAATATTTAAAGTTATTTTTATTAGGATACAATAAAGTATATGGTAAGAATCAGCATCCTGATTTGGTTCACGTGCAGGTTACATTCCCCGCAGGATTGTTTGCTTTATGGCTAAAAAGAAAAAAAGGAATTCCATATATTGTAACAGAGCACTGGAGCGGATATTACCCTGAAGATGGTCGCTACAACGGATTATTGATGAAATATTTCACTAAGAAAATTATCAGTAATGCCGTCAGTATTACAACTGTTTCCGCTTCATTAGCACAGCAAATGAAGCTACATGGCTTGAATAACAATTACACTGTCATTCCGAATGTTGTGAATACAGACATTTTCAAACCTTTAACTAATATTCAGCCAAATGAGAAAAAGCAACTCATTCATATTTCAGGGCTCGGACCTGAAAAGAATATGGAAGGAATTTTAAATGTCATTTCTAAGTTATCAATAAAGAGAAGTGATTTTCAGTTGCTTGTTGTTTGTGATTCTGAAAACAAAGAAAAATATGAAGCAGTAACTTCCGAGTTGAATCTGTTGAATACATTCGTTTTTATAACCGGAAGAAAAGAACCGGAAGAAATTGCAGAGTTGTTAAATAAATCTGTTGCACTTCTGATGTTTAGCAAATTTGAAACAATGAGTATTGTTATGGCAGAAGCATGGGCATGTGGCAAACCTGTTATCACTACAAAGGTTGGCGGTGTTACAGAATATGTGGATGATTCCAGAGGGAGATTAGTGTCTTCAGGAAATGAAATTGAATTAGAAGGTGAAATAAATTGGATGCTTGATAACTTTAACTGTTACAACAAAGACGATATACGGAAATTTGCAGTTGAAAATTTTTCTTCTGAAATTATTGCTTCTAAATTTGAGTCTGTTTATAAAAAAAATTACTCTTAATTCTTCATCAAATGACAGAACCCTATTCTAACTTCGTACTGCTTCAAACCTTTTCTTACCTGCCGGATGCACATATTCTTAAAGGTGCGTTAGCTGCTGAAGGTATCGAGTCGGTGATACTCGGAGAAAATTCAATAGATCTTATTCCCGTAAATAATAGTTTGCTTGGCGGTGTCCGTCTTATGGTTCATCACGATAATTATGAAAAGGCAAAACAAATTATGGAAGCAGGTGAAGCATCCGGTGACACGGAGACAGAGGAAGACGAAGAATAGTAACATGAAGAAAAAGATTGTATTTATTATCAATCCTATTTCAGGAGTACACAGTAAAATAAATCTTCCTGAAATTATTAAACATACTATTGACAGTACCAAGTACGATTATATACTTCAGCTTACACAAAGACCCGGACACGCTACTCAACTTGCCGAAAAAGCGATCAGCGAAAAGGCTGATGTAATAGTTTCTGTAGGTGGTGACGGCACATTAAATGAAATTGCAAAAGTTGTAACAGGCACTTCTGTACTGCTCGGTATTATACCGTTGGGTTCAGGTAACGGATTAGCAAGACATCTTGGCATTCCTCTTAGAATTAATGATGCAGTTCAGTTGCTTAACAGAAATAAAGTCCGCACAATAGATGTATGTAAATTGAACGATCGTTTCTTTTTCAGCAACGCAGGATCCGGATTTGTAGCAAGGGTGGCACACAGCTTTCATCATGGTAAGATTCGGGGATTTACCGGATATACTCTTCATGTCATCAAAAATTTCTTTGGATATAATTCTCAGATTTATTCACTTGAAATTGATGGGAAGAAAGTCAATGGGGAATACTTTCTTATTAACATCTCCAATTCCAACCAGTTTGGTTACAACTTAAAAATTGCACCCGTTGCTGAACTGAATGATGGGTTGATGGATTTAATCTTAGTCCGTACTCATTCTAAATTTTCCAGCATTCCTTTAATGCTTGATTTGTTCAACGGAAAGATTCAAAAAAACAAAAATGTAACAGTAGAGAAAATCAAGCATATTAAAATCTTTTCTAAAGGCAATATTGAAATGCAAGTGGATGGCGAGCCGCTTTATGTTACAGAAGATATAGACATCAGTATCCACCCTGCTTCGCTAAAAGTAATTTGTCCCTAAAAAACAGTATCCATTTATTTACTTCATAGAAATAACATCTTAAAAATGTCCAACAAGAACAAAAATCGCATCGGAGTGGTTTACTCTACTAATCCTGATTTTGAATATACTGAACAACCGTCAGGAGATCAGGATACTCTATCTAACACTCAGCAGAAGTTGAAAGTAACATTAGATAATAAAATGCGAAAGGGGAAAACTGTAACACTTATCAGCGGATTTATCGGTAAACCTGAAGATTTGGAAACACTCTGCAAAACCTTGAAAACAAAGTGTGGAACGGGCGGTAGTTGCAAGGATGGAATGATTCTGATACAAGGTAACCTGCGGGAAAGAGTGATAGCTATTCTTACATCAGAGGGTTATAAAGCGAAGTAACAGATACATTACTGCATCTTTAATTTCATTTCTTCTATCAACTAATTACCTGTTATCTTCGCACTTTCTTCTTTAGAAATGAAACTTTCATTAAAGCAGGATTGGTGGAAAATTACGGCAATCGTTCTGGTTGGTTACACAATAATAGCCGGTTTCCTGATGCCTGTTCCGGCACTTGATATTCTAAACGAATCTATCCGAAATTTATATTTCCATGTGCCCATGTGGTTTGGCATGACAGCATTGCTTGGAGCATCTGCTTATTATAGCATCCGTTATCTCATACATGCCAATCAACGAACTGATGCTTATGCAACTGCAACTGCAAAGGCAGGTTTAATGTTTGGTCTCTGCGGTATTGTAACAGGGATGCAATGGGCTGAGACCACATGGGGAATGTGGTGGAATAATGATCCGAAAGAAATGACAGCCGCCGTGGGCTTGCTGCTCTATTTTGCCTACTTTGTTCTCCGTAATTCAATGGATGATATTGATAAGCGCGCGCGTGTATCAGCCGTTGCCAATATCCTTTTCTATGCTGTATTTATTCCTATGATATTTATTGTACCTCGCCTGACTGATTCACTTCATCCGGGTAACGGAGGGAATCCGGCTTTTAACAGCTACGATCTTGATAATACCATGCGAATGGTATTTTACCCTGCTGCTACCGGGTGGACATTACTTGGGTTTTGGCTTGCTAACGTTTCTGCAAGAATAGATCATATCCAAAGAAAGGTAATGATGTTGGAAAGTTCTTCTGATACTATTTTGGAGAAATGAAATTATCCTTCCTATCTTGTGCCCGCTTAAATAGTTGAGGATGATGAGTTGTGAACCTGATTAAATATTTATTTGTTCCTGACTCTGATTCAAATCAATGAAAATTATTACTCTGTTTCTATTCGTTCTATTACAGGAAACTACCCGCCCAGAGATGGCGGATTATCTGCGTGAGTCAGGAAAAATATATGTAGTCATCAGTGTACTCGTTACCATATTTATCGGTATCATACTGTTTTTGATTTCACAGGAGATAAGACTTAAAAAGTTAGAGAAAAAACTCAAAGAGAAAAATTCAAATTAAATAAACAATCATAAAAAATGGCTAAGAAAAGTTCAACAAAAAGTTCCGGCAAAAACGGAGGCAAAGAAGCATACAGTTTTTTTGGGAATGTAGAGAGGTACTTTGACCAAGCTGCGGCTTTCACAAGTTACCCTAAAGGTCTGTTAGACCAGATTAAAGTTTGTAACAGTGTTTACGAAATGCACTTCCCTATTCAGATAGGTGACCGTGTAGAGGTAATCGAAGCGTTTCGTATTCAACACAGTCAGCACAAAGTTCCTTGTAAAGGAGGAATTCGTTTCTCGCTTGCGGTAAACCAAGATGAAGTAATGGCGCTTTCTGCCCTTATGACTTACAAATGCGCAATTGTAGATGTTCCTTTCGGCGGAGCTAAAGGCGGAATAAAAATTGACCCCAAGGCATATACGGTAGAGCAACTTGAACGGATAACGCGTCGTTATACTTCAGAGTTGATCAAGAAAAATTTTATAGGTCCCGGCATTGATGTTCCTGCTCCTGACTATGGAACCGGCGAACGCGAGATGAGCTGGATTCTTGATACATATGCAGCATTTCATCCCGGTCAGGTGGATGCTTATGGGTGTGTTACAGGTAAGCCGATCAGCCAGGGAGGAGTTCGCGGAAGAAAAGAAGCCACCGGACGCGGTGTATTTTACGGAACCCGTGAAGCATGCAGCGTTGCAGAAGATATGAAGGCGATTGGACTTACAACCGGAATCGAGGGTAAAAGAGTATGTGTTCAAGGTTTGGGTAATGTAGGATACCATGCAGCCCTTTTCTTTTATGAAGCCGGAGCAAAACTCGTAGGACTTTCAGAAATTGACTGTTCACTATACAATCCAAAGGGGATTGACCTGATGGATGTAATGAAGTACAAATCCGAGAACAAATCATTGCGGACTTATCCGAATGCAAAAGTGTTCAACAGCCCCGATGCTCTGATTGGATTTGATTGTGACATATTAGTACCCGCCGCTTTAGAAAATGTTATAAGAGGTGACAATGCTGCCCAGATAAAAGCTAAAATAGTTGCGGAAGCCGCTAATGGTCCTGTTTCACCGGAAGGAGAAGCTATTCTTTTGAAAAAAGGAGTAATGGTTATTCCTGATATGTACCTGAATGCCGGTGGTGTTACAGTTTCTTATTTTGAATGGCTGAAAAATTTGTCACATGTTCGCTTCGGTCGAATGGACAAGCGTTTCACTGAAAACACCAATCTGAGATTTATTGATGCCATAGAGGAGTTTACCGGAAAAAGGATGTCAGAAAGTGAAAGAAACATGCTGACTCATGGTCCGGATGAAATTGATTTGGTAAATTCCGGTTTGGAAGAAACTATGATTAGTTCTTATCATGCCATCCGCAATACACTAAAAGGCAACAAAAAGATTAAAGACCACCGTACGGCTGCGTTTGTAGTAGCTATCAGTAAAGTAGCTGATTCTTACCAGGCGCTTGGTATCTGGCCTTAGTCTTTTATGGCTTATTGAAATAACTTGTAATGAAGTTCGGCAGACCAAGTTTTGGTCTGCCGCCATTCAAGTAAACAGCATCCTCAATATAGTTACATCCTACTCCTTTTGTATTCGGAGAAGTAATACATCCCAGATAGTCTGAGCGTTTGGCTACATATATTTTTCCGTCAATGGCAAGTTGAAGTGCACCCATTTTCTTTTCGAGTGATGCTGCAACAAGTACGGCAGAATTCATAATGTCTGCTGTCGTATTCAACGTTATATCAAACTGATAAATTTCATTCGTCAGATAAATACTGATATACAGCAGTTTGCTGTTTGGTGAAAACTCACAGCCATACGCCATTTTATCAAAAGGAATCAGAATAGTTTTGGGATTAGAAAGCATACCTGTCTCATTATTAAAATCAAAAAGTTCAGCATATTTACTTTCATAAAGCATGACAGCTACTTTTTTTCCATCGGGAGAAAATTTCATATATCCGATTGAGTTTCCATCGGCTGACCTTCCACCTGAATGAATACTGCCTATACTTGTAATAACCGGATGTTTTGCCACTCCATCTTTTGTAACTAAGTAAGCATAAAAGTTATTAGTATTCCATCCGTGAGCAAGCACCCAATAATCAATTCCGTTTTTGTGTTTTACGGCTGTAAGCTTTTCCGCTGCTGATGGAATAAGCGGAATATTTTTCTTTACCACATCTCCCATTCCTCCGTCTTTTGTCATGTCTATTATTGAATAACTTACTCCGTTATTGGGCGGATTAGCATACCCTCCTGCATCGGAGGTAAACAGGTAATAAAGGTTGATGTCTTTTGGATTGGGAATGGCAATAGCTGATTCACTGGAAGAGTCGTGACCTTTCAATCCTTTTCCATTAGGCATAACTTTATGATGCCGGTTCCACACTGTTACACCATTTGTGTAGAAAATAAAAAATCCCCTAAGGTCACACATGCTGACGCTTCCTTCGCTGGTACTCATCTGGCTGGTTGTTACAGCAACCGGTTTTGAATAACTGAAGTCCACTCCGGCTTTGTTGCCAAAAAACCATATAGATGCTTCCTTCTGTGCGAATGAATTAACGGAAACAAAAAGGAGAAAGAGAAAAGTAATATTAAATTTCATCGGGTCAATAATACCGTTGAGGTTTTATTCATCTCAATAACGATTTCAACAATTTAAAATCATTCTGCTGTCTGATTAATGAACCGTATACTTATATTACTGATGACTGCTGGCTGAGTTTTAATATCAAAACTCTGTTGAATAATCCCTCCTCCTATCACATCATTTCCTTCATAAAAAACGGCTGACTGACCGGGAGCAATTGCTTTTACATGTCCTTCAAATTCTACTCTGATTTTCCCATCATCATTATAAAGTTTTGCAGGAGCGCCGGCATCTTTGTAACGGATTTTTGCCATCACCTCTAATCCGTCCGGAATACTATCATATTTTATCAGATTCAATCCGGCAACTATCATCCCATTACGGTTCAGTTCATCTATTTCTCCAAGTACTACTGTGTTTGTTTCAGGAATAATATCTGTTACAAACATGGGTTTGCCGAGTGCGATATTCAAGCCCTTTCGCTGTCCTATCGTGTAAAAGGGATAGCCTTCGTGCTTACCTACTACTGTCCCGTCTCTTGTAACAAAATCACCACCTTCTACTTTCTTTTCTAAATCGGGAACCCTGCGTTTAAGAAATCCGCGATAGTCGTTGTCTGGAATAAAACATATTTCATAGCTCTCACTTTTTTTAGAGAGTTCTTTATATCCCCAGTCTTCACACATTTTCCTTATTTCTGTTTTGCGGAAATGCCCGAGAGGGAATTGAGTTATCGCCAATGAACTCTGTGACAAGCCCCACAACACATAACTCTGATCTTTCCATGTATCTGTGCCTCTGGAAACAATATATCTACCATTCTCGAATCGTCTTTGAGCATAATGACCGGTAGCAATAAATTCACATCCCATCATTTTAGCTCTTTTCAATAACGCTGTCCACTTAATGTGGGTGTTACAGAGTACACATGGATTCGGTGTTCGACCCGAAATATATTCACTGACAAAATTATCTATTACCGCATCGCCAAACTCTTCACGAATGTCAACTATGTAATGCGGGAAGCCCAATTCCACTGCAACATTCCGGGCATCATTAATAGAATCAAGATTACAACAACCGGTTTCTTTCTTACCACCACCCGATGTAGCATAGTCCCATGTTTTCATGGTCATGCCAATTACCTCATAACCTTCCTTATGCATCATCACTGCGGCAACAGTGCTGTCAATGCCGCCACTCATCGCCACTAAAACTTTTCCCTTACTCACTTTTGTAAATTTTAGAGAAGCAAAGATAGGGCTTCAACCATAATGTGCTATAACCTATCTGCTCAATAATGAGCCAACTTGAATACTTCCGATTCTTTTTCAGAGGATATTTTCAGATAATAAATTCCTTTAGATAAGCCTTCAAGAGGAACGATAACTGATTTAAAACCTGTACCTTCATTCAATATTCTTCCTGTTAAATCATAAAGCAAATAATCAAAACTTTCAATTGAGTTTGATTTTATAAAACATTCATTGTCAGAAGGATTAGGATACACTATAAAAGTATTACTACTAGCAGAAATATCTCTTATTGAAGATGTTTTCCCGTAAACAAGTTTTATCTGAACGGGCAAATGATCAGAAGCATAGTGGAGAGCATTAGCAACAGCTACTGACACGGCAGTATTTGGAAGTTGATTAATTGAATCATTGTAGTGGTTGCCATCGTTGCCAATAACTTTAGTACTACCTTCAACAAAGTGAATTGAACCATTTGAAACAATATCTTTTGAAAACAAGAACAAATCAAATCTATCATCTAATCCACCTGTGGAGCCGGTGTAACCGTACCCAAAACTTCTCCGGCGTGTAGATTGGGTATGATATTTTGTATAAGCTGGTGAATCCCAAATGCCCGGCATATCGAGTGCATCAAAAAACTGCCCTTGAGTTCCTGTATGCGATTCTGTTAGCTTTATGTATGCCGGCGTTGAACCATAGAAATTAAAGTCGCCACAAACGATAAATGAAGTATTGGCAGGCAAAGCATCTGTTACAGCCCGTAATGAATCTGCTTCGGAAAGTCTCTTTTGCTCATTATCACTACCGGAACTTGCTTTCAAATGAACAACATATACATGAATTTTTTTTCCTGTTGCCTTATGAATCAGAGTGTAATCATTTATTTCTCTTGATGTGGATGTATGAATAGCTACATTTGAATTACAGGAAAACTGTGATGAAAGGTAGTACAGCGAACTGTTTGTATCATAGGCGTTCCCTGAGAAAGGCGCTCTGGTGTAAGATGCATCTACCTTTTGCAGTACATTCTTTAAAAATTCAGAAGAAGAAATATTGTTGACAACTTCTACTGCTGCCAATACATCGGGATGGGTATGCTGAATAATAGTCCTGAAATATGGATTACGAACTGTAGAATCCTGAGTGCTGGAATAATAATTCAGCAAATTATAACTCATAAATAAAGCCGTATCCTGTGAAAAAGCAAACTCCGATACAATAAATAACAATAAGCTAAGAAGCGCCTTCTTTAAAATTTCCATTTAATAAATCGAATAAATAATTTCTACCATTTCACTAAAGTTCTTACCAATTCTCCATCTGTAAAATTAACTTTCAGATAGTAAACACCCTGTGATAATAATGGTGCATTAATTAATATTGGTGTATTCGTTTTATTCGTGCTATTCAGCGTAAAAACATTTCTGCCCAATACATCATATACTGTCACACTTTTTATCAACTGATTTGACTCAATGAAGAAGTAATCACTATATGGGTTTCGATATATCTTCATCTCATTATGAACATTCAGATTTTCTGTAACACCCGTAAAAGTAATTTTGATGTCTTTGCAGACAGTAAATGAACAGTTAGAGCCATTGTAAGCGGTAAGGCAGACATGGTAAAAGGTATCCTTTGCAAAACTGTGAATCGGGTTAGGATCTGAACTGCCTTCACCGTCGCCAAAATCCCAATCGTAAACAGTAGCGCCAACACTTGCAGATGAATTAAACGATAGTTGATCCTCATTTCCGGTTACCGGTTCAAAACTATAGTCAGCAACAGGCGATGGATTTACTACTATTTTATAAGGAGCTGAAGTGTCC
Source organism: uncultured Bifidobacteriaceae bacterium (assembly GCA_964424455.1). Lineage (GTDB taxonomy): Bacteria > Bacteroidota > Bacteroidia > Chitinophagales > UBA10324 > CAYRJA01. The sequence continues at coordinate 17,059 of CAYRJA010000023.1, read as the reverse complement.
GTACAGATTCCGTTTGTTGTAACATAAATCCGGTAGTACGTGGTTTGTGATGGAAATGAAAACAGATTTTTATTCTTCTCACTACTTATATCTGCGAAGTTGGTCTGTTGAGCGGAGGACTGCCATTGTAATACACCCAGACTGTCTGTAACAGAGAGTGTTGCCGGAGTTCCGTCGCAAATAGTATCGCGTAAAGCTGTTACAACAGGAATTTGTCCACTGCCTCCCACTTTTATATAGCTTGCCTTTGTTGAAGAATCTTTACCACAACCTGTAGTTACTGAAAGTGTAACATCATAATTACCATTACTATTATAACAGATGTTGGAAGGAGATTGGAGCAATGAAGTGGCGCTGTCTGATCCGCTGAAAGTCCATTTCCATGTTGCTGCACCTACAGTTGAATCTGTAAAGGAAAGGCATTCGCCCTTACAAATAGTAGTCTTTGAAGCCGAGAATTTAACCAGCGGCAATGCTCCATTTGTTGTTCCCATTGAAATTGTACTGTTACAGCGTTCTTCCCATGACTTTGATCCGTCGCACACGCGGGCAATAGTGCAGCCATTACCTCCCGTTGACGGAAGACTTTCAAAAAAGGAAGAAGAAGATGAAGCTGAAATTGTAGTTTGAGGACAACTTCCTCCTGAAGGAGCTGCAGTAATATTCAACGGTAAGTTTTGTCCGCCTCCCCATATAACTCCATTCTGAACATTCCCGTCTTTATCTGCGAGAATAAGCTGATCGTTCGGATTGGTCAGCGTACCTATTTTTACACCACTGGTACAATTACAGGTTGAAATATTCAGATCTACTGTACCTGTTCCTATAGAACCATTGCTGCCAATTACATAGTATCCGTTTGCCGGAATAGTAGTACCCTGTGGAACTGTAACAGTAAATTCTCCATCCGTCAGCACAAAGCATCCTATGTCAGCCGGTGAAGAGCAAGTATTGTACAACTCTATCCACTCTTCCGTGTCCGGGTTACAAGAACCATCACACTTTCCAGGTCCGTTAATCAGCATTTCGTTAATAACTACACATTGTGAAAACGATTTTCCACTTAAAATCAATATCAAGATTAATCCTGCAAGAAGTCGAAACAAGGAACTCATATTATTAGGGTTTAGAGTATTATTAATTATTTATCACAAATTTCTTTATCATCAAATTCTTATCGTTACCTATTGAAAGCAAATACATTCCTGATGAAAGTGTTTTTGTAGGAATAGCAAATGTATTTGTACCTGCTGCAAGATTAATAGACTCTGAAGAAAGGCTTCTTCCGGATAAATCATAAATCACTGCATTAACATCCGCATATTCAGATGAATGATATGAAACCAGTATCTGATTAGGTTCTGACTGTAAAATACTGAATGATGATGAAGTCAAATCATGTTCTGTAACACCTGTTGCAATTCCGTCCCACTCCAGTTTAAAATCATCAATACCTGTAGTGGCTCTGTTTTGACTACCTGTTGAACCGGTAAGCGCTACAACCCGTATCCAAACCGGTCCGACATTATTATCAAGAGCGCTTCCAAAATCAGCGCTAATCAGATTATTGGAGAAGGTATTTCCTCCTGTCGTCATAGTGCCAGTAGTTGTAACAGGAGTAAATAAAGTTGGTGCGTTTCCTAAAGCATAATCTACTGCCCATGTGGTGGTACGCGGAGAAAGGGAGTCTAATGATTGTAACTGAAAATTCAGTTTAAGATTTGAAACTCCCCATGTATCGGCATTTTTTAAAACAAAAGCTGCTCCCGGATCACCAAAAGAACTGGTTTGCCTTACAGCAAACGCTCTGTCAGTTGCCGATGACTGGGCTGCGCTATCTCCCTGAGCAAAATAAGTAAATCCATTTGCAGAGGCACAATTACGAAACTCAGCATAAGTAGCTGTCCATTTTTTTAAAGACGGATAATACTTGCTGGAGGTAACATCTGTTCCTAATGCAGCAGAAGTTGCACCGGTGTAACAGTACCATCCTGCCGGTAATCCTTCACCGATATTTGTGCTGCTGCCGATATTATCGAAGTTTTCCTGATAATTAGTTCCACTTAATGTTAGCTGGGCGAAAGAGAGTTCTGCAATTGTAAAAAGCAAAACTGATAAAACTACTTTTTTCATAACGAGTGAATTTGGTTTATAAAATTATTGAATGATTGTTTAATTTTCTTTAATGGTGATGTCATCTATCTCCCATGTACTTCCTGCTGAACCCGTTCCGGTATATTTAAATGCCACACGCACATTGGTTGTTTTGTAAGCTGACAAAGAGATATCTCCTGAACTTACCCATGCAAAGTTTCCGGATGAAAGCGTAGGTGAAAGCAAAGTCCATGTTGCAGATGATGGCGCACTAGTTCCGTCATAATTAGTTGAAACATAAACCTCAAGTGCAGGACCTGTATATTTCCAAGCATTCAGGAATGAAAAGACAGGATTAACTGCTGAACTTAAATTTACTGAAGGAGAAATCAACCATGATTCACATGCAGTGTTTGAACCTCCGGAAAAGTTGGTGCATTGTCCATAAGACTTTCCGCTATATGCACCTACCGTGTTGGTAATCCATGGTACATTGGCTGTTACATTCTTTATTATCCATCCGCCGGAAGTAATTGAATTATCTTCAAAATCTTTTTTCATTATCGGGATAATACTTCCCGCACATCTGGAATCATAAAACTTAACATCAGAAGTATCACGAATAATTAACTGTGGAGTTGATTTGTAACAAGTATAAATAGCTGTAATACTCCCCTTCCCTTTCGGAGTAAGAACGGGTTGAAAGTTGGAATAGCCACTGGTGCGGAGAATCATGGTTTTGCTGTTACAGTCTTCTATTGTCCGGTCGGTACCTGAACTGAGTGATGCCGGCTGAGCATAAGACTGTCCGGCGCTGTTCGAGGCAAATTCAACATTATCAATCTTTATTAACCGGTTGAGTAAAGAATTATTGACCGTTGTAATACTTGACAGGCTGACATTTACAGGTGTTACAGTATTCGGATAATTTGCCTTCACAATAAAATCACTCAGCAAACCGGCTGGAATGGAGCTAAGCGATCCGGTATTATCTGGCACATAGCCAAGTTGTGGCAACTTATTGTAGTTGCCGAGATATAATCCTTTACACTTTACATAAATTTTTCTTCCCACCGGATAATCATTGTACAGATTATTTGCTTCAAGAAGCAAAATGATGCCTCCGGTTGAATCCTGAATCACTATCTGTTTGTAAAAATTTCCTGAACGGTCATCGGCTGTTACAATGCCGTAAATAATTTCATCTGTTGTAATCTGTACATTGTCTGTTCCCATTTGCAGGATTTCTGCAATAGTTTTTGTTACAGTTAAATTAGGGTCATTACCACTTTGGTCTGGCGGACTGTCAAAATCTTTTTTCAGACAGGCGCTGAAAGAAACAACAGAGATGATAAGTAATGAGATGATGAGTTTATTCATTAGTTGCTTATTATTCTTTTAAAATTTAAAACTAACATTCACAAAAAAGGTTCTTCCATATCCGTAGAAGTATTTGTTGGGGAACTTATCAGGGTTTCCTCCAACAAAGTCATAACGAAGTTGCTCAAATCCGCCTGTGACAATATTTTGATTGTTTAACAGGTTACTCATGCTGGCATTAAGAAACAACAGTGAGTTGTAAGGAAGTTGTTTGAATATTTTTGACAGCCGGAAAGATTTTCCTAATGACAAATCAACGGTGAAAGCAGAAGGCAATTTTTCCTGTCCGATAATTTTATTCCACATTTCAGAATCCGGTGAAACCATGTCTATTGCCTCAGGTGTCAACCGGTCAGGATTTACATCTGCATAATTGCGGTCTGCATAATTTACATTCAGATTAGCAAACCAATATTTCTTTCCCCGATAATTCAACCCTAAAGTGTAACAGCTTTGCGGTCCTGTCGGGAGATAATAATTTTTCAGATACACTTCCCGTGAACTCACCTCGCTGGTGGTATCGTTGTCTTTATACACTGTCACACGAGGGCGGTCTGTGTAGAATGCCTGACCAACGGCTGCAACTCCTGTAACAGAGAACAGGGAATTAACTTTTACATCCAATGCAAATTCAATTCCTGTATATCGTGCATTTATTCCCTGTAACACATAATTCACAAAGGTTCTGAAATCGGGATCGTCATTATAAAATCTCTTTATGGCGGACATATCTTTTATCTCTGTTGCATATCCGGTAAGTTTGCCGCTTACTTTAGGTATTCTAAGCAAGTATCCACCCTCTACACTCTGTATTTTTTGAACTTCGGGATTGGAAATAGTGGTATTTCGTGTTCTGGAAGATATAAAAGTATTGTCCGGCGCTGGCGCTTCTGTACTGTAACAGCCATTGAGGAATAAATAGTTGCGTCCGTTCAGCTTATAGGTTGCTCCACCTTTTACACCGTAAGTAGTGAAAGAATATGTTTTACTCTTCCCAAAAGAATTATCTGCAAAAAGTCCGTTCCTGTATAATCCATCGCGAAGGAATGAACTGATTTCAACATTTGCCGATATAAAAAAATCAAACTTGTTATATACAAAAGCAGATTGCCCCCACCATCCGGCTGTATTGAAACGATTAATATAATCATAGCCATACTTATCCCCCACTTTAATAATGCGGTTAGGTTTGTCAATATCGTTTTGAAAGAACAACGGATTCCCTACATAATCTCTTGCAGCAAACTGGTTGTAGTTGACAAAGAAATCGCCGCCGAGCAAATCATCTAACTGACGATAATTCTCTGTCTGCTGAGTGACTAATGTAATTCCTGTATAAAGCGTTATATGACTATTGAGTGAATGAATCAGGTTGGTATTAAAACTCCATTTCTTCACATCATCCACATCATTACTCAATACATAAAGAGAACGGTGACCTGTTACAGTTTTGCCTGCTTCACCATTTGCATTGAAAATGGTTTCAGTATTCATATAGTTATCATTATACATCCTGTCCCAGTTCAGTTGCAGAGCGTGTTCGGGATCAGCTTTTATTTTATCCGTCAATACTTCTGCTCCTATATTATTACCATTAATTGTCTGGTAACTTGGTAAATAACGGTAATAGTCAGGGCGCGGGTCGGAGGCATTGTACCAGTCAATTCCTGAGTTTTTGCTTTTCCCAAACTGATAGGCAATCGTTGTATTCCACGATGTCTTTTCAGAAGGGGTATATTGATAGTTCAGAATAAATACCGGCTGAAAGTTATTGGCTACTCGTGCATTTCGCTTTTCATCACCTTGAAATCCCCAATTAGGATTGTAAAAGTGAGTACCTGCCAAATCATAAACCTCTTTGGTTGTAGGAGAAGATTTCCCTCTCTGAACAGGTGCGCCAAATGCAGTAAGATTAATCTGGTGGTTTTTTATTTTTTTGCTGATTGCTGCAAAATAGGAATAGCCTTCATAAAATGTTCCCGGCACATATCCTTCGTTAGCCAATCGGGTAGAAAGTGAAAAGGAATAAGCCCATCCGTTTTTCATTAACCCGCTGCTTTGTGTAAGCATGATGCGATGAGTGTATTGACGATTTGACAATGAGTAGGTCAGCCGTGTTTGCTTGGTCTGCGACAATGCGGTTGCATCTATATATGCCGAACCATTTAATCCGCCAAAACCGTATTCAGCATGCTCTAAACCTTGCGTATTTCCCCGAGAGCGAAATACGTCATTCAATCCGCCCCACAGATTCCATTGTGCATTCCCTGTCTCTATATCGTTCATCGGCGTACCATTAATCCATACTGTTTGCTGGGTACGGTCGTAGCCGCGTAACTGAAAACGGAAATTACTGAATACAAATGAAACAGCGCTTACAAACGGATCGCGTGAAGCGCCTAAAACACTGCTTACACTTTGTGACTTTGTACTTTCATCTTCATCATTTCCGTTATTATCATCCATACTGATGGTGGGAATAGTCTGATTTCCCTGAGATAGAGTAACACCGGATGATTCCAGTTCAACTGTACCAATATCAACAACAGCTTCATTAACTGTAACAGTAATGGTGTCCGTTTTAAAATTCAATCCTTCCACAATCATCACTGTACTACCAAACGGAATCTGACTGATGGTGAATCTGCCTTCTGCATCTGCAGTAGTTATCTGCTTTTGTAAAGGCAATGTAATTTGCACTTCACCTGCAGGGCTGCCTGTTTCTTTATTAACAAATCGCCCTTTTATTATTGCATTGTTCTGTGCAAATACATTCTCTGTAACACTAAACAGAAAAAATATAATAAACAGTTGTAGAGTTTTGTTCATCTGTCTTCTTTTCAGAAAAATTGAAATGCAAGTAAATGAAGTTCAGGTAAAAAATGAAATACAATATAAAAAAGAATTGGCTGTACAACCTGCCTTCTCAATACTGAACGGCTCAATACCATTATTTATATGACAGATGTGCTATTTAATATGATAAATGAATATTATAATCCATGGGTGTATGAATAATTGCAGGGATTACTTATGCCACAGGCATAAGAGCTTGGTAAAAATCCAATATAGATACTCCTGGAGCGTCCCGAAGGGACGCAATAACCTTCTCGTTCAAGTTATTACCAAGCCTTTGCTCCTACGGAGTAATATAATTGTTGCTGCAAATATTCATACACCCTAATCCATGTATTACATCAAATTTTACAACCTTTACATAACTGACTATGTATTCATCAGCATGATAAAGTGGAAACTAACCCTATACATACTGAATATCTTTCATTCGAATTGTTTTTTTAGATTTTAAATTTGTCAAATGGGAATAAAGTCATTGGCAGCAAAATTGTTCGCAAAAAAGATTGCAAAGGAAATCCGGCGATGGAACAGCGAAGCAGTGCATATACAGGAATCTGTTTTTCATCAACTTGTTCAACAGGCGAAGCATACTAAATTTGGCAAAGAGCATCACTTCAGCGCTATTAATTCATATAGTGATTTTACAGAGCGTGTTCCTGTCCACGATTATGAAAAATTTAAACAATACATACACGATATAAAATCAGGAGAAGAAAATGTGCTATGGAAAGGTAAGCCGATATACTTTGCCAAATCTTCGGGCACAACTTCTGGTGTAAAATATATTCCTATTACCAAAGATTCTATTCCCAATCATATCAATACTGCACGCAATGCGTTGCTTATGTATATTAATGAAACAGGCAATGCAGATTTTATCAATGGGAAAATGATTTTTCTCTCCGGCAGTCCTGAATTGGAAGATATAAATGGTGTTCTTACCGGGCGGCTTTCAGGAATTGTAAATCATCATGTGCCCGGGTATTTACGAGGGAATCAACTTCCCTCCTACCAGACAAACATTATTGAGGATTGGGAAAAGAAAGTGGATAAAATTGTTGAAGAAACCTACAACCGGAATATGACATTGATTAGCGGTATTCCTCCATGGGTTCAGTTTTATTTTGAACGACTGTTACAGAAAACAAAAAAGAAAACAATAAAAGAGATTTATCCGGATTTTTCATTGCTTGTTTACGGAGGAGTGAATTTCGATCCTTACAGAACTCAATTATTTCATACTATCGGTGAAGTAATTGACAGTATTGAAACCTATCCCGCTTCAGAAGGATTCATTGCATTTCAGGATTCACAAAAGGAAAAAGGTTTATTATTAAATATTGATTCAGGAATCTTCTTTGAATTCATCCCTGCTGATGAAGTTCATTCTGAAAAGCCAAAACGGATTACGATTAAAGATGTAGAGTTAGGAGTGAATTATGCGATAGTGATTAATTCAAATGCCGGACTTTGGGGATATCTGATTGGCGATACTGTAAAGTTCGTTTCTAAAAATCCGTACCGGATTGTTGTAACAGGAAGAATCTCTCATTTCATTTCTGCTTTCGGAGAACATGTGATTGCCGAAGAAGTGGAATCTGCATTAAAACAAGTATGTGATGAAACAGGTGTTCAAGTCACTGAGTTTACCGTAGCGCCTCATATCAATGTAACAGATGAACTTCCTTATCACGAATGGTTAATTGAATTTGCAGAATCGCCTGCTGATTTGAATGAATTCCGTTTGCGGTTGGATGATTTGATGCAAAAGAGAAATATCTACTATGCTGATTTGCTGAAAGGGAATATTCTTCAGCCATTGAAAATCATTTCTTTGCCGAAAGATGCTTTTCGTAACTATATGAAATCAAAAGGAAAACTCGGAGGACAAAACAAAGTACCACGGCTAAGCAACGACAGAACGATTGCCGACGAGATAATACCTCATTAAAAAACGACACTGAAAAGATAAACCAGAAGCAGTATCAGAATAACTGTAATTAACAATTTTATTGTGTGAGAGTTAGACTTCTGTACCCTATGACAATTAGGGCAATGGCGCGCTAATTTAGGGCTTGAAAACCCGCAGTTCGGGCAAATAGTGTAGAGCAAAACGATTAATAATTATTAATACAAAATAACTTTCTGTGCAAATGAAATCAAATAATTGTAATAACAAAAAAATACTTATTCATACACTCTTTTAGTTTATAAAAATCCGGAAGTGTTATGATATATTTATAATGAAAGCATCCTCATATTTGAATGAGAGACTCCTCACTGCGATACTGATTATTTTCTCGTCATTTACAAATTGGCAAAGTGAGAAGTAAAAAAGTTTTCATCAGTTACATAAAGAATGCTCTTACTTTTCACCACAACTGATATGAAGTTTTACATCATTTTATTGGCGCTTCTGAATTTACCTGGCATACAAAAAAATCTTCGCAAACTTAACGAGCCAATTTTATTAAATACATTTTTAGAAATATTTTAATCAAATGATTAAAATATTTGTTCAAATAAAAATATAGTTTCTATTTTTGTCCCCAATAACACATTTACTAAAATGGTAAAGAAGAATGAAGTGAAAGCATTAGACATGACAACAGAAGGAAAAATAAAAGCTGCTGCCCGTGTAGTGTTTCATAAAAAAGGATATGCTGCCACCCGTACAAGGGACATTGCCGAAGAAGCGAACATCAACCTTGCTTTACTCAATTATTATTTCCGTAGCAAGAAAAAGCTGTTTGAAACTATAATGTTTGAAACTGTTTTTGAGTTTATGCAGAATATGGCTTTTATATTAAATGACGGGAAAAGTTCTTTGGAAATAAAAGTTGAGTTGATTGCTTCCCATTATATTGATTTTATTGCCAAAGAACCCAATCTTCCGATTTTTATGTTGAGCGAAATTCGTAACAACTCAGAAGGGTTATTAGAGAAATTGCCAATTAAACAATTAGTAATGAACTCTTCATTTTTTAAGCAACATCAGGAAGCTGTTGTGAAAGGAAAAATTGTTGAACCCAATCCATTGCACTTTTTGATGAACTTACTGAGCTTAGTCGTTTTCCCTTTTGTCGCACAACCTTTGTTACAAGGAATTGGCGGACTGAATGACAAACAATTTAATGAATTAATGCAGCAGCGAAAAAAACTTATTCCTGTTTGGATAAAAGCAACATTGAAAGCAAAGTAAAAAATTTTACTCATTTATTAATCGAATGATTAAAACAAAATACCAAATATCATGATTAAAATTAAACAAATGGCTGCAAGTTGGCTGATTGTTATAATGCTACTTTCAACGCATTGGACTTCGGCTCAACAGAACAATTCATTGAGCTTTGATACTTGTTTGTCAAAGGCAAAAAGTAATTTTCCTTTGATAAAGCAATATGGATTGATAGAAAAATCAAAAGAATACTCTGTTGACAATGCCAACAAAGGTTATTTACCGCAGTTCAACATTGCAGGGCAGGCAACTTATCAATCGGCAGTAACACAAATTCCAATCTTGTTGCCTAATATGAACATTTCTACCATCAACAAGGAGCAATACAGACTATATGGAGAGGTTTCACAACCCATTACCGATTTATTTGTTGTGCAAGACAATAAAACTTTGATTGAAACAAATGCCGAAGTGGAAAAGCAAAAAGTTGAAGTAGAAATCTACAAATTGAGAGAACGCATTTGCCAACTTTACTTTGGAATACTGTTGATTGATGAACAACTGAAACAAACTGATTTGCTCAAAAAAGATATTCAAAGTGGTATTGATGTAACAAACATTGCAATTCAAAACGGCACAGCAATCAAAAGCAACTTAAACAATTTGAAAGCGGAATTACTGAAAGTAAATCAGCGCATCATTGAATTGAAAGCAACCCGAAAAGGATATGCAGAAATGTTATCCCATTTTATTAACAGTCCGGTTGATGAAAATACTATACTATTGAAACCTGCACCGCAACTTGTTTCCAATACAATAAATCGTCCCGAAATAAAACTTCATGAATTGCAGAAAAAAGCTTTTGGCTTGCAAAGCAAGTTGATTACAGCGAAAAACCTTCCGCGTTTCAGTTTGTTCTTTCAAGGTGGTTGGGGCAGACCTGCATTAAATATGTTGAGCAACGATGCGCAAGGTTATTACATTGGTGGATTACGCTTAAATTGGAATCTGACAGGTTTATATACTTACAATAATGAAAAGAAAATACTTGCTGTGAATCAGAGCTCCATAAATATTCAACTGGAAACATTTTTATTCAACACCAATCTGAATTTACGACAACAAAGTTCGGAAATAACAAAAGCACAGGAATTGATTGAAACAGACAGCATTATTATTTCGCTTCGTGAAAGTGTGAAAAACGCAACGAATATTCAGTTGGAAAACGGAACAGCCACCACCAATGATTATCTTATTTCTGTAAATGCAGAGGACCAAGCACGACAAAATATGATTTTGCACGAAATACAACTCTTAATAGCTCAATACAACTATCAAACAACGACAGGTAATTAACAACATCAAAAAATAAAAGCAATGAAAAAAATAAGAACTATCGTATTTGTAACAGGCATTGTAATATTATTTGCAGCTTGCAACAACAATAAAATTTCCTTTGACGCTTCAGGAAGTTTTGAGGCAGAGGAAATAATTATTTCTTCAGAAGCCACAGGTGCGATTAAGCAGTTTGAAATTGAAGAAGGGCAAACGCTTCAAGCGGGGCAAATTGTCGGCTATATTGACAGCACACAATTGTATTTGAAAAAGAAACAACTATTGGCACAGGTAAATGCTATTCTTAGTAAAAAGCCCAATGAAGCGGCTCAATTAGCGGCTTTGCAATCGCATCTTGCCACTGCACAAAAAGAAAAAGTACGAATTACAAATTTGGTTAATGGCGATGCTGCACCTCAAAAACAATTAGATGACATTAACGCACAAATTGATGTGATAAAGAAACAAATTGAAGCACAAAAATCCTCATTGGATATTTCCACAGATGGTATAAGTAAAGAAGCTGTTTCAGTAACCACACAAGTGGAACAGTTGAATGACCAATTGGCAAAATGCAAACTCATAAACCCGATAAACGGAACGGTATTGACCAAATATGCCGAAGCCAACGAAATGACTGCTACCGGAAAACCTCTTTACAAAATTGCTGACTTATCAACTATTATTTTAAGAGCGTACATCACAGGCAATCAACTGTCACAGGCAAAATTAAATCAACAGGTAAAAGTGTTTACTGATGATGGCAAAGGCGGCTACAAAGAAACAACAGGTACAATAGTTTGGATAAACGACAAAGCAGAGTTTACGCCAAAAACCGTTCAGACCAAAGACGAACGGGCAAATATGGTTTACGCAATTAAAGTGAAAGTAAAAAATGATGGTACATATAAAATAGGTATGTATGGTGAAATAAATTTCAAATAACCATGGCAGATGTCGAATTAAATAACATAGTGAAAACTTACAGTAAGGGTGAAATAAAAGCCGTAAACGATGTTTCATTCCATGTAAATAAAGGAGAATTATTTGGTTTGATTGGTCCCGACGGCGCAGGTAAAACAAGTATTTTCAGAATACTTACAACCCTATTATTACCGGATAGTGGTACTGCATCAGTAAATGGTTATGACGTTGTAAAAGATTACAAAACCATTCGTAAAAATGTTGGCTATATGCCTGGTAAGTTTTCGTTGTATCAAGATTTATCCGTAGAGGAGAATCTAAATTTCTTTGCCACGGTATTCAATACCAGCATAGCCGAAAATTATAATTTGATAAAAGATATCTACATCCTGTTAGAGCCATTCAAAGCACGCAAGGCAGGAAAGCTATCCGGTGGGATGAAACAGAAATTGGCGTTGTGTTGCGCTCTCATTCATCGCCCAACAGTATTATTTCTAGATGAGCCCACTACTGGTGTAGATGTAGTTTCAAGAAAAGAGTTTTGGGAAATGTTAAAAGGATTAAAGGAACAAGGTATTACAATTCTGGTTGCGACATCCTATATGGACGAAGCTAACCTTTGCGAAAGAATTGGACTCATGCAAAACGGCAATATTATATCCATTAACACGCCGGATACTATTATCAAAAAATTCCCCGACACGCTGTATGCCGTAAGAGCAAACAATATGAGCAAGCTTCAGAATATGTTGAAAAATATTCCACAAATAAAAAGCTGTTACTCATTTGGTGATTTTCATCACATCACATTTCATAATTACAATGAGCGTTCACAAAATGAACTGATACAAAGTTTACATGATAGCAATTTCCAAGATATTGAAATTAAACCTATCACACCAAGTATTGAAGATTGCTTTATCAATCTAATGAACTGATATGAACGATGAAGTAGCTATAAAAACAAACAAGCTAACAAAGCGATTTGGCGATTTCATTGCTGCCCATGAAGTCACGATTGAAGTGTATTCGGGTGAAATATTCGGTTTCCTTGGTGCGAATGGTGCCGGTAAAACAACTGCAATGAAGATGCTTTGCGGGCTATCCAAACCTTCTTCAGGAAATGCAACTATTGCGGGCTATGATATTTATAAGCAGACCGAACAGATTAAAAGAAACATTGGCTACATGAGTCAAAATTTTTCGTTGTATGAAGATTTAACAGTAAAAGAAAACATACAATTCTTTGGTGGCATCTATGGTCTGCCTGATAAACAATTGAAGGAAAAAAGTAATGAACTAATTGAAACATTAGGAATGCAAAGCGAAGAAAAAAAATTAGTGGCTTCATTGCCCTTGGGGTGGAAACAAAAATTAGCTTTCTCGGTTGCTGTATTACACGAACCTAAAATTGTATTCCTGGATGAACCCACCGGAGGGGTTGACCCGGTAACACGGCGACAATTTTGGGATTTGATTTACTCGGCAGCAGACAGAGGCATTACCATTTTTGTAACTACCCATTATATGGATGAAGCTGAATATTGCAATCGAATTTCGATGATGGTGGACGGAGTCGTAAAAGCATTGGATACACCAGTAAACTTAAAGCATAAATATTCAGTATCCTCCATGGATGAAGTATTTTACGAATTAGCCAGAGGCGCAAAACGAAAGTCAGATTAACGATGAAACAGTTTATTGCTTTTGTAAAAAAAGAATTTCTGCATGTCCTGCGTGACCCAAAAACGTTATTGATGCTCTTTGGTTTACCCATTGTGCAGATTATCCTCTTCGGCTTTGCACTGACTAACGAAATCAAAAATTCAAAAATCATTATCTGCGATTATGCCCATGACAATGCATCACAACAAATCATCAGTAAGATTGAAGCAGGTAAACAATTTGAAATAGAAAAAAAAACACTAAGCCATCAACAAATTGAAACAACCCTTAAGGAGGGGAAAGTAAAAATGGTTATTGTTTTTCCTTCAGGATTTAATACTGATCTATTACATCAGAACAAAGCACAGATACAGTTGATAACCGATGCTTCCGACCCAAATACAGCTACTACAGTAAGTGGTTATGCTTCACAAATTATTATGGATTACCAGAATGAACAGATGCAGCTACAGAAATTACCTTACCGCATAAATACAGAAGTAAGAATGATTTACAACCCAGAACTAAAGGCGGCTGTAAATTTTGTACCTGGTATGATATCCTTGATTTTACTTCTGGTATGTGTACTGATGACATCCGTTTCCATTGTTAAGGAAAAAGAAATCGGAACAATGGAAGTGCTTTTAGTATCGCCATTCAACCCTTTCCTGGTACTCGTTTCAAAAGCAGTTCCATACCTGGCATTGTCGCTTATCAACCTGACGGTTATTTTACTGCTGAGTGTGTTTGTATTGGGAATGCCTGTCAATGGTAGTATCATATTGCTCTATGGAGTAAGTACCATATTTATAGTTACTGCACTATCTCTGGGTTTGCTGATATCAAATGTTACAACATCCCAACAATCTGCCATGTTGGTTTCCCTGATGGGTATGTTAGTGCCAACCATTCTGTTTACAGGATTTATGTTTCCATTGGAAAATATGCCTTATGCATTACAACTCGTTTCCGATATCGTACCCGCCAAATGGTATTACAACGTTGTAAAATCTATTATGATAAAAGGATTAGGGTTCTCTGCAATTTGGAAAGATACCCTGATATTATTCGGAATGACTTTGTTTCTGCTGGTCATCAATATCAAAAAGTTTAAAATCCGATTGGCATGAGAACATTGAAGTTTTTACTACAAAAAGAATTCCGGCAAGTATTTCGGAACAAAGGGTTGTTACCGCTGATATTTGTTGCTCCGATAATGCAATTGCTCATACTTCCTCTGGCTGCCGATTATGAAGTAAAGAATATCAATATTGCTATTGTTGACCATGATCATACTGACTATTCGCAAAAACTGATTAATAAAATTGGAGCATCCGGGTATTTTAGACTTACCGATTACACAAGTGGATTCAATAAGGCATTCCGACAAATTGAAAACGGCGATGCTGATTTGATTTTAGAAATTCCACAGGGCTTTGAAAAGAATTTAATACGGGAAGATGTACAAAAACTATTTATAGCTGTTAACGCTATTAATGGTGTAAAAGCCAATTTGGGAGGAGTATATCTCAATCAGATTATCGCCGACTACAATGCAGAGGTGAGAGCCGAATGGGTGCAATTTCCTAAGATCAGTCCGATACAGATGATTGAAGTTACTACTTCCAATTGGTTTAATCCATCCATGAATTACCGTTTCTATATGGTTCCGGGAATACTGGCATTGTTGGTAACTATGATTGGCGCTTATATGTGTACCTTGAATATTGTCAAGGAAAAAGAAGTTGGGACCATCGAACAAATTAATGTAACACCCATAAAAAAACATCAATTTATTTTAGGTAAACTCATTCCGTTTTGGGTTATCGGTATGATAATATTTAGTATTGGGCTGTTTGGTGTAGGATGGTTAGTGTATGGAATATTTCCGGTAGGAAATATTTTATTACTATACTCATACTTAGCTATCTATCTCATTGCTGTCTTGGGCTTAGGATTGCTCATTTCCACCTTTTCAGAAACACAACAACAAGCAATGTCTGTTGCTTTTTTCATCATGATGATTTTCGTATTGATGAGCGGACTATTCACTCCTTTAGATGGTATGCCAAGATGGGCTTATATGATTACCCAAATTAGTCCGATAACTTATTTCATAGAAGTAATGCGCATGATAGTACTAAAGGGAAGTGGTTTTGTAAATATCCAACACCATTTTCTGATAATGGTAGGGTTTGCAATAGTACTGAATGGATGGGCTATTTTGAATTACAAAAAAACGAGTTAAAACCAACATACATGCTTATACATTTTCAAGTTGCAAAGTTGACCTGATAAAGTGTTTGTGTTGCATATCTTACTAAACTTTGCTTGCTGACAGTTGATTGCTTCGATTTACTCCTATTTCTGCAAGTCGTAAATCATTAAATTTTCGCCGTTCTAAAAGTTTATTTTATTAACTGCTGAAAAGCCAACTAATGCTTTGCTGAAATATTATTTTTAATAATTTTGAGTTAAGTAAAAGTCTTTAGGAGGGCTGACGTTAACCCAATGCTAAAATTACTTTAGCAAATAAAAACTAATTGTATATGGACTTTAAAAGAGCAATTTGGACAGGAGCAATTTCATGGGTACTGGTATTCTTTGAAGTGAGTGTTCTTATGTTTGGCTTTGGAATAACTAATACAGATGTTAGCATAGTTCATTATATCCTATTTCCCATTACAATTCTTATTCCTGCATTGATCTATTTTAATAAGCCGAAGATAAAGACAGGCGCAAAACAAGGATTGTATCTTTGCCTGATTTTTTTTGCTGTCAGTCTTGTATTGGACTCCATTATAACCATTCCTCTCTTTGTTAAAGACTACGCTTTTCTCCTGAACCCTTACCATCTCATCGGTCTTGCCGAGAGTCTTATTGTTACAATCATCGTAAGTGTTACAGTAAAAAGAGATTAGTCAATATCATGGTAGTATAATATTATATGCATAGACAATAACATCGCCAAAACGCGAATCATTAGCTGTCACATAAAAGAAGAAATTTATTAATGATACGATATGAAATGGTACGACATTTTTTCAAATTTTTATGATAACTCGCTTGAAAAATTATATTTTAACAGCAGAGTAAGGGCTGTAGAATTACTTGACATAAAAGATGAACATACTATCCTTGATGTTGCTTGTGGAACAGGTGCAAATTTCAGACACATAAAGGCAACAGGTAAAAATGTGTCTATCTACGGCACCGACTTCTCTGACGGAATGCTTAAGAAAGCGCAAACTAAAATTGCAAAAAACAACTGGCAAAAATTTAATCTGTTTCAATCCGATGCACGCGAACTAAATCTGTATTCAATTGAAAAACTTACTAACAATAAACTGAAATTTGACAGAGTAATTTGTGTTCTCGGGTTATCTGTAATTCTTGAATGGGAAAAAGTCCTTGACAACTTATTAGAGCTTTTAAATGAAAATGGCAGGATAGTTATTGTTGATGTGTTTGCAGAAAAAAGAAATTTTAATACATGGATGGTTGAAAAAGTTGCAAAGGCAGATCTTGATCGCAAAATCTGGCAAACACTAAAAATAAAGACAATTAATTTCGGTATTGTTGCATGAAAACTACAAGTAAAGGCAGGTAAGTATAAAAGAAAAA
>CAYRJA010000022.1:0-33808 GCA_964424455.1 uncultured Bifidobacteriaceae bacterium | reverse complement strand
TGCGTTCAAGCAATTCATCGAAATAATCTTTGCCAAATCTTGTTCCCTGTTTCAGCCGTTCATCATCCATCACAAAACCTTTGATGATAAATTCACGAAGGGTTTTAGTAGCCCATATACGAAATTGTGTTGCCTGAAAACTGTTTACCCTGTAACCCACGGCTATGATTGCATCAAGGTTGTAGAACCTGGTCTGGTAAGTTTTTCCATCTTCAGCAGTATGTGCAAAATTTGCACATACTGAATTCTCCTCTAATTCTTTTGTGCCAAAAATGTTTTGAAGATGCTTTGTAATTACACTTCTGTCAACGCCAAACAGTTCAGCTAATCTTTTTTGATTTAGCCAAAAGGTTTCACCCAAATACATCACTTCCACTTTTACATTTCCCTCTGGAGAACTGTAAAAAATAATGTCGGATGAATTATTTTTTTCTTTTGACATTTTTATTTTATTGTTTTTGAGTCGTAAAGTTTTTCTATACTACCGGCAGTTGTCTGAACTATGATTCATTTGATTTTTGAGATTGCCCTGATTTGAATTTCTTATTGGTGAGCCGTTTAAAATTCAAACTTGTTTCACCAAAATTTATTAACAAACCAATTTCTAAATTGTATGCTTCAAGATAATTAATTGCCTGGGCAAAATGAACATCTTCCAGTTTAGTAATGGCTTTCAACTCAACAGACACAACGCCTTCAGCCAAAAAGTCAACCCTTCTTGTTCCTGTCTGCTTATCACGATAAAATATTGGCATCTCAAACTCCCTGCTAAATCCAATACCCGCTAATCTCATCTCTATTTCTAATGCCCTTTGATAAATTACTTCCTGAAACCCATTGCCCAATGCCTTGTGAACCGTCATTGCACAGCCAATGATTTTTGAAGTCAGCTCAGAATATTTGTATTGTTCATTTATCATTGTATTCATTTGTCTGAACGGTGATTTTTTTGACTGCTGCGGTTGCTCTGATTTTTTGAATCACCATAATCATAAAAATCAGATGAATCATAGTTAAGACGAACCTCCCCACTCATCAACTTTGGCAGCAGCGTATCCCGCAGTTGGGTAAGGGTGCGGATTTGGTGGGAGTTGGAATAGAGTTTATCAAAAATTGATTTTACTTGTTCATCAAATTCCTTTAATGATACTTCGTCTGGAATTGGTAGAACATATTCTTTTAAAATGTCTGTTTTTAAATTTGTAAAAATACTTCCATTACCAAGTTGCAAAAGTTCTGGTCTTATACTTTTAAAAAATAAATACAAAAATTCATTTGAAAATTTTGATTTCGGGAAATGTAACCAACCATCGTGGACGCATGAATCAACATCAAGAATTTTTGGAATTCCTGGTGTTGCGCTATTGGAGAGAATCAAAGAACCTCTTTTCAAAAGAACTGTTTTACTTAATCCTTCCTCTTTTATTTTTTCTTTTATATCATAGATGAATGGTGAATCAACACTTGTCACATCAGATATCTTTAACCAATTTAAACCTGTTGCTGAAATGAAATCATGAATGGGCCTTGGGGAGCCACCTCTCTTTATTACAACATGTTTCCCTAATTCCTCTTTCTCCCAACTCTCCTCCGCATCTTCCACAAACCATTTTCTAAACAGCGTTTCCGCCAATTGCTCCAAGGTTTTGTTTTGGCGGTGCAGCAGATCTATTTTATCATCAAGGCTGCTTAATACTTCGGCTATGGCGGTTTGGGTGGGGAGGGGGGGGAGGGATACTGTAATTTGATTAAATGTTTCTTTCGTGATGGTGTCAAACACTGCGCCGTAAGATGCAGAGAGAAATGCCACTATATTATCTTTAAGTAAATAGTATAGAAAATCATTTATTGTTATTTCTTTTTTTGCATCAATACCATAACAAGACTGGTTGAAAGCCATATCATTTCCAAGCATTGAAATAACTCCAACTGTTCCTCTTGCCGAAATAATTAATTGCCCTTCTTTTAAAATTTTTGTACTGCTCTCATTCAATCCCTTTTCAGTAATCTTTTTCTCAGCATCAAAACAAAATTTTCTTCCGTTATTAAAATCGGTTACAGATAACCAAGGGATGTTACCATTCCAATATTCTGCAACAGAAGTTTTTGGTGTGCCGCCTCCAATCAACTCACATAAATCGGCTAATTTATATTCCTTCCATTCACCATTCGACAGGTTCTTTGTATTGCTCATAGGTTATCAATATGTTGTTTAGGAATTTTTATTGCTTGATGTAGTTTTTGTTTGTTTTCATAATCATTTGTTGTTATGAAATTTATCTTCGTTCCATTGTGCCGGGTTATTAATAATGTATTCGGAAATGGTTTGATAGGATTGTTCGCTGCGGATGATGTGTTCGTGGTAATTGCGTTGCCATATTTTCACATCGGGCAAAATATTTTTTGCCCCTACGGTAACATCAATTTTAAAACCCTTTATAATAGAACCGATTGAACGGGGAATCATTTTTTGAAATTCATTCCGTTGTGGTAGGGGTTGAAAATTTTCAACCCCTACGGTTTGGGTCATATTGTTTTGAAGGGGCAAAAAATTTTCTGCCCCTACATGCGTTGCATCTGTCAATTCAATAATTCCATGAACATGATTCGGCATTACAATGTGTTCGTGTAAAACCGCATTTGGAAAATGTTTTGGAATTTCCAACCAACATTCATTTGCGATTTTCCCTGCCTCATTCAAAATCATTTCGGGTTGAAAATTTTCAACCCCTACAATTTTTCCAAACAAACATTCCCTGTTATGTGTGCAAATGGTAATGAAATATAATCCCGCCTGCGAATAATCATATCCTTTCTGGCGAATTGATTTACGGTGATGTATTTGTGGATTATAATTCATTGTTTCAGGCAGGTTCTTTTTGGATAACATTAATTTTAAAAAGATTGCTTGCAATGCGTTTATTCAATGCCTCTTCTTCGACTACCTGTTTTTCAAATTCAGATTTCAATGAAGCAAAGCGTTCAGCAAAATTGAAATCGTCTTCATCATCGGGCAATCCAACAAACCTGCCGGGAGTTAATACATGGTTCAGGTTTTTTACTTCTTCAACAGTTGCAACTTTACAGAAACCAGCAATGTCTTTGTATTTGCCTTCGCCTGTTCGCCAGTTGTGGTAGGTGTTTGCAATTTGCTGTATGTCTTCATCGGTAAATTCTTTTGTTCTTCGGTTTACAAGGAACCCTAAATTCCTTGCATCAATAAAAAGTATTTTGCCTTTCGTTGGGGCGGAAGATTTTCCGCCCTTACCATTATTCAAAAACCAAAGGCAAGCCGGTATTTGTGTGTTCAAGAAAAGTTTGGCAGGCAGGTTTACAATGCAATCCACCAAATTGTTTTCGATGAGTGCTTTTCTTATTTCACCTTCGTTACTTGTGTTGGTAGTAAGCGAACCTTTTGATAAAACAAATCCTGCTTGTCCGTTTGCAGAGAGGTGATAAAGGAAATGCTGTATCCATGCGTAGTTTGCATTTCCACTTGGCGGTACACCATAAACCCATCGTGCATCTTTCACTAAGAGTTCACCACTCCAGTCGCTATCGTTAAACGGTGGGTTGGCAATAATGTAATCGGCTTTCAGGTCTTTGTGTGCATCGTTCAAAAAACTTCCTTCGTTGTTCCACTTCACATTGCTGCTGTCAATGCCTCTTATCGCCAAATTCATTTTTGCTAATCGCCATGTGGTTTGGTTGCTCTCCTGTCCGTAAATAGAAATCCTGTCTGTTGGGGCAAAAGATTTTTTGCCCGTACCACTTTTTTTGTAATGGTCTTGGTGGCTCTTGATAAATTTTTCACTCTGCACAAACATTCCACCGCTACCGCAGCAAGGGTCAAACACTCTGCCTTCATACGGCTCTAACATTTCAACCAACAGTTTCACCACACTTGCAGGTGTATAAAACTGTCCGCCTTTTTTTCCTTCCGCTAAAGCAAACTCACCCAAAAAATATTCATACACTCTGCCCAACACATCTTTACTCTGTGCTTCCTTAGTGCCAATGGTGGCGTTTCCAATTTTGTCAATCAGTCCGCCAAGGTTGGTTTTGTCAAGCCGTTCCTGTGAATATACTTTGGGCAAAACACCTTTCAAAGAAGGGTTGTCCTTCTCAATGGCATCCATGGCATCGTCAATGTCTTTGCCAATGGTTGGGAGTTTGGCTCTGCCTTGCAGCCAAGTCCACCGTGCCGAAGGCGGCACATAAAAAACTTTTTCGGCTGTGTATTCATTCTTGTCTTCGGGGTTTGCACCTTCATATTCGCCTTTGCCTTCTTTCAGTTGGTTGTAGAGTTCTTCAAACGCATCGCTTATGTATTTGAGAAAAATCAAACCCAACACCACATGCTTATATTCGGCTGCATCAATGTTTTTCCGCAAAGCATCGGCTGCCTTCCAGAGTTTTTTCTCTAAGACTTCTTCAACTACTTCCTTTTTTTGTTTTGCCATTATCCGGTATTAAAAATTTAATTACTTGGACCTCATCTGCTATTACTTATTTCAAATAAGTTCATAGCTTCTCTGAAGTTCAAAGATAAAATTATGGATGAAGGTATTTATTAAAGCATGAAGAAGCACATGAGGAGGAACAAACCGATAATTTAACCTGAAGAATAGCTGTATCAACTATCCGCTGTCCTTTATTTCTTAGCGGTATCTTATTTCAACCTCCCGGTAATTTCCTCTATGGAAAGAAGCTGCTGTTCGCCACTGGTCATATTCTTGAACGACAGTTTTCCGCTTTTCATTTCTTCTTCACCAATGACTATGATGTAGGGAATTTGTTTGTCGTTGGCATATTTCAGTTGCTTTTTCATTTTATCGGGCGAGGGATATATCTCTGAAGAAATTCCAGAAGCGCGCATCCGCTGTAACAGCGGCAGTGCGTATTCAAAACACTTATTGTCGAAAGTAACCCACAACACTTTTGTACTGCTGACTGCATTGCCGGGAAAAAGTTTCAGTTCTTCCAGCACATCATAAATTCTATCCGCTCCGAAAGAAATACCTACGCCTGAAATTCCTTTCAGCCCGAACATACCGGTAAGATCATCATAGCGACCGCCACCGCCCAAGCTTCCCATTTTAATATTTACCGGTTTCACTTCTATAATGGCGCCGGTGTAATAATTCAATCCTCGGGCGAGCGTGAAATCAATTTCTAATTGTTGATGTAAAGCGCCGGACAGTTGCAGATAGTTTATTGTCTGCTGCAACTCCTCCAGTCCTTTCATTCCTGTTACAGAATTGTCTAACAGTTTTTTTGCCTGAGCAATCATTTCAGAAGGAGCGGCTTTAATGGAAAAAAATCTTTCAATCCTCTGCATCTGGCTTTCGCTGATTCCTTTGGTACTCAGTTCCTGCCGCACTCCCTGCAATCCGATTTTATCTAATTTATCTATGGCAATAGTTATGTCCATGAACTTATCCTGCGCCTCAATACTTTCCGCCATTCCGCTCAGCACTTTCCGGTTGTTGAGTTTAATGGCTACAGGAATATTCAGTGAGGAAAAAACTTCATCATAAATTTTCACCAACTCCATTTCATACACTAATGAATCGCTCCCGACCACATCGGCATCGCACTGGTAAAACTCTCTGTAACGCCCGCGCTGCGGACGGTCTGCCCGGAATACCGGCTGAATCTGGTAGCGCTTAAAAGGAAATGAAAGTTCGTGCTGGTGCATGACCACATACCGCGCAAACGGAACGGTAAGGTCATAACGCAGTCCTTTCTCACTCAGCAATTTTATTGCATCATTATTATTGCGGATGGCGGATGGCGAATTACGGATGGATTCTGCTATCTCTCCTGAATTAAGAATCCGGAATAAAAGTTTATCCCCTTCTTCGCCATATTTTCCTTCCAGTGTGGAAAGGTTTTCCATCACCGGCGTTTCAATCGGCTGGTAGCCGTATTTTTCAAACGCTTTTCTAATCGTTGAAAAAATATACTGCCGCTTTGCTACTTCTTCAGGAGAAAAATCGCGGGTGCCTTTGGGCAGGGAGGGTTTGATTACACTCATATATCAGGGGTAAAGATAAAATCGCTTATCAACTTGCCGACAAATCCTTTTTCTTCTTTGACATAAATACAGCCACTACCAATGAAATGAATAGTGCATACAGCATGGTGGTGCCTGTACTCATTGTGAATTGACCTTTGGGAGAATACATGGAGCGGATATTTTCCATTCCGGTTTTAATTTGTTCGGGAGACAATTTCCGTTCTTCCATTACTTGTTTTGCTCTCTGTACCATCTGCTCTGTCATTTGCGGATTTATATATTTTGTAAAGACAAATGAAAATGCACCAACCATTAAAGCAACAACAAAACAGGTCATTAATCCGGACATAAAAGCTTTATTGAAGCTGATGTTGCCGCCTTCGGTTTCTCTTTTTTCTTTTACAGCAAGATAGGAGGACACTGCAAGGATAAAGAAACTTGCAAATTCAAACACAGTTCCCCAAGAGGTTTCATTCAGTCCTAAATAGAGTTCTGTGGCAAGAACTACTATACTTATTATACCTGCAAAAAATCCGATTCGTACTTCTGCTGAGCCCATAAATAATTTTCTGCAAAGAACCTGAAAATTCTCTTTGTATAAAACAGGTAAATCAAACACTATCAATATTGCAGATAAGTGTAGGATTAATTGTACACGCACCTATATATATAATGTAGGGGTTGGCAGTAATACAATAAAGTGGTCAATCCGTAAATGCGATTATTCAAACAAGCAGATTTATACTGTACAAAAACATAAAGGAATCTTTTAGAACTTTGCAGTTGCAATGCCACAGATACTTTCCATTCAGCCGGTTCAGTCCACTAATGTTTCAGTTTGGAAAATCACTGAAGATGAATCGTACTTTCTTTCGGGTTTGCAGTTGAATAATGAGGAGAAAGAATACCTGCAGACTATCAAGCATGAAGGTAAACGGTTGCAATGGCTCAGCAGCCGGCTGATGATTCGCCAGTATCTGAACACTTCCGATTTTATTGAATTGAAATATTTAGAATGGGGGCAACCCAAGCTGGTGAATTTTGAACATCATGTTTCTATTTCACACACATCGGACATAAGCGCTGTCATTGTCAGTAAAGACCGCCATGTTGGAATTGATATAGAACAATCGAGCAGGAAAGTAGAAAAGGTCGCTCATAAATTTATTTCTGATAAAGAGCGTGCTCAGCGGAATTGCGAACTGTCGCAGGATGAAATGATGTTTATCTGGAGTGCAAAGGAATCACTTTACAAATTTTACGGTAACGGACAGGTTGATTTTAAAAAACATCTTTGGGTAAAACTTCCCGAGTCATTCTCTTCGGGTATAACAGACGGACTTATTCACCGGAGAAATTATTTTACCGAAGTGAAAATTCATTTTCAAAAAATAGAAAAGGACTATTTGTTGTGTTGGATAATGGAATAAATTATTGCTACTGTAATTTTTTTGAAATAAAAAAATACTTTCTGCTGTTCATACAACCACAATTTATCCACTTGTGCAAAACAAGCTGTGAATGTTGAAAGGTTTTGCTTTTTTACTTCAAAATGAAATCCTTTGTTTGCATTCAAACCCCAAAAAACTATGACTACTATAACTACTATGGCAACAAGAACAAACACAACCTACGACTACGCTGATGTACTGAAGAATTGTATAGATTACTTTGATGGTGATGAACTGGCAGCCACCACCTGGATTAATAAATATGCGATGAAAGATAAGCAGGGACGCTATCTGGAACAGTCGCCGGATGATATGCACCGCCGCATGGCGCGCGAATTTGCCCGTGTTGAATCGAATTATTCATTGACGGATGAAAATGTAGAACTCCTTTCGGATTACGGAAAATCAAGAGAGTCTCTGACAGAAGAGAGGATATATAAACTTTTTAAAAACTTTAAGTACATAATCCCTCAGGGAAGTGTCATGTCAGTTTTGGGGAATAATAACATGGTTGCTTCGCTGTCTAATTGTGTAGTATTACCTGAAATTCATGATTCTTATGGAGGAATTTTTTATACGGATCAGCAGTTGGCACAACTTTTCAAACGCCGTTGTGGTGTGGGAATTGACCTGTCCACTCTTCGCCCGGAAGGTTCAAATGTATCTAATGCCGCAGGCACTACTTCCGGTCCGGTTTCTTTTATGGAGCGATTCTCAAATACAACAAGAGAAGTAGCACAGAAAGGTCGTCGCGGAGCGCTGATGATTACGATGGATATTGCTCATCCCGATGTAGAGAAGTTTATTACAATAAAGCAAGACCTGACAAAAGTAACAGGAGCCAATATTTCAGTTCGCTTATCAGATGAATTTATGAAAGCGGTAGTTAATGATACAGAATACACTCACCGTTTTCCGATAGAATCAGCACATCCGAAAGTTACTAAAACGGTTCGTGCCCGTGAGTTGTGGAATACAATTATTCACTGTGCTCATAAAAGCGCTGAGCCGGGATTGATTTTCTGGGACAGGCAACATTATTATTCTACCTCATCGGTTTATCCGGGATTTAAAAATGTTTCCACCAATCCGTGCTCTGAAATTGCTATGCAGGGTGGCGACAGTTGCCGTTTGATAGCTATTAATCTTTTCAACTTTGTAGAAGAACCTTTTACGGCAAATGCAAAATTCAATTACAAAAAATTTGCTGAAGTAACATACGACTCACAACGGTTGATGGATGATTTGGTTGACCTTGAGTTAGAAGCAATAGAGCGGATTCTTGCCAAAGTCAGCGCAGATAAAGAGCCGGAAAATATTAAACAGGTAGAAGTAGAATCATGGCAACTACTCTACAATTCAGGAAAGAAAGGTCGCCGCACCGGATTAGGATTCACTGCGCTGGGCGATACACTTGCTGCGCTTGGAATGAAATTCGATTCAAATGAAGCCGTGGCAGAGATTGATAAAATAATGAAGGCAAAATGCGAGGCAGAGTTTAACAGTTCCATTGACCTTGCCATAGAGCGGGGTCCATTCGGAGGATTTGATCCTGAAATTGAAAATACTTCTGAATTTATTTCAATGCTGAAAGAAGAGTTGCCGGATGTGTATGCACGGATGATGCAATTTGGTCGCCGTAATATTTCTGTCAGCACGGTAGCGCCGACAGGTTCACTCAGCATTTTGGCGCAGTGTTCATCAGGCATAGAGCCGGTGTTTATGCTTTCCTATAAACGCCGTCGTAAGATTAATCCTAATGACAAAAATCAGCGAGTTGACTTTACGGATAAAATGGGAGATTCATGGCAGGAGTTTGATGTATATCATCCTAAACTGAAGATGTGGATGGATATTAATGATGAAAAGGATATTGCAAAAAGTCCTTACACCGGAAGTACTGCTGCGGAGATTGATTGGTTGCAGCGGGTAAAAATTCAGGCGCTTGTTCAGAAATATGTAACACATTCCATCAGTTCAACCATTAATCTTCCGTCAGATGTGGCAGAAGAAAAAGTAGGTTCGATTTATTTAGAAGCGTGGAAAGAAGGATTGAAAGGAATCACTATTTACCGCGAAGGAAGCCGTGCAGGTGTTTTAGTATCCAACGACGATAAAAAGAAGAAAGCCGATGCCGAAGCGGGAATAAAAGAAACTACTCCGCCAAGCCGCCCCGCTAAATTAGACGCAGAAATTATCCGCTTCATGAATGAAAATGAAAAGTGGATTGCAGTAGTGGGCTTGCTGAAAGGAAAACCCTACGAAATATTCACCGGTAAATTAGATGACTCATTTGTAATTCCGAATTGGGTGGAAAAAGGATGGGTGATAAAAGGAAAATCAGACAGCGGAAAAAGACGATACGATTTTCAGTTCCTCGATAAAGAAGGATACCGTGTTACCATTGAAGGATTGTCCCGGTCATTTAACCGTCAGTACTGGAATTATGCAAAACTGATTTCAGGCGTGTTGCGTCATGGAATGCCCATACACCTTGCAGTTGATTTAGTAGGAAACCTTAATCTTGATAATGAATCCATCAACACATGGAAGAACGGTGTGGCTCGTGCACTTAAACGCTATGTTGCAGATGGCACACAGGCAAAAGACAAGCAATGTCCCGGTTGTGGCGATCCGGGTGGATTAGTTTATCAGGAAGGATGCCTCACCTGCAAGAGTTGCGGTCATAGCAAGTGTGATTAACTGATTGTTAACTGAAAATAGTTACGGCAGTTTATTATTAAGTGAGAGAGAACACTGCATGATGCGGTACTGAGTGTGTAAGAAATTAAAAGTACTTAGTAATACAGTTCAGAGTCTAAGGGATGGTCAATAGTTCTGTTGTATAGTTAATGATAAGCGTAAAAAAATAAACAGGGATATATTATATAATCAGCATTGAGCTATTTTAGCGGACTATATACATTGCCATAATGTCAATGGGTGATACAAAAAGGACTACTTATTTTCAGGGATTAAATCCCTTCAGATTTTTTGCGGCATTTTCAGTAGTTCTATATCACATAGAAAGAGCCAAAATTGATTTTGGGATGACTGAGAATTTTCCCAATGCCTTTATCCAGTTTATAGGACCTGTTGCGGTTACATTTTTCTTTGTGTTAAGCGGTTTTCTGATTACTTACCTGTTGCTTGAAGAAAAGAGAAAATTTAATACGATTTCGGTAAAGCAGTTCTATCTGAGAAGAATTTTAAGAATATGGCCTCTGTACTATCTGATAATAGTATTAGGAATATTTGTTCTGCCTCATTTAAGCATGTTTAATGAAAACCATGAGAGTTTTCAAACTTACCCGTCGTCTCTACTGCTGATGTATTTTACCTTTTTCTCTAATCTTGGGTTAGTGATTGCAGGCGAAGGGATTCTTTTTATCGCACATACATGGAGTATAGGAGTTGAAGAGCAGTTCTATCTTTTCTGGCCTCTGCTGATTAAGTTTTTGAAACATCCTTTGCGTGCAATCTTTGGTGTAATTATCGTTGAATATGTATTAAAGTTTCTGTTTGCTTTTCTTCAGAGCAGGCATCCGGATATCTTTTTTGAAAATGCCATTGAATTTTTGCAAGCCACGCGTTTTGAGTGCATGGCGATTGGAGGCATAGGAGCGTATTTGGTATTTTTTCACAGAGAAAAACTAAGCGGATGGGTGTTCTCGCTGCCTGTCCGTTCCATTATATTTCTGATAACCCTTGTGCTGCTGTATTATGGTGTTACCATCAGAGGAATTCATAATATTTTGTATTCAACCTTGTTCTGCTATCTGATTTTATATATCAGCGTACTTAATAAGGTAAAATTGCCTTCCTTCTTTTCCTATCTTGGAACTATATCCTATGGCGTTTACATGTATCACCCGCTTATCATTCCGGGAGTATTTATCTTTCTGAAGAAGCATCTGCCGGCGTTTGAAAATGATTCAGCTTTTAATCTGTATGCATACTCAATAAGCATCATACTTACTCTGTCGATATCTGCCCTGTCGTTTCACTTTTTTGAATCGCCATTCCTGAAATTAAAGAATCGGTTTTCGAGAAAATGATAAAGAAGAAAACAGTGCTGTTAAAAACTTTATAGTTCCGGCATTAGGTATTCATTACAGCAGAACGGAGAAACAGCCAGTGGAGATAAACGTTACTTTGCAAACATGTCCATTATCTTCTCACTAACACCTGTATAGGAGAAACCACCATCATGGAAAAGATTCTGCATTGTGACATAACGGGAGAAATCACTGAACATCATTATACAATAGTTTGCACAATCTTCGGCTGATGCATTACCAAGCGGAGACATTTCTTTGGCGTAATCAAAGAACACGTCGAATCCTTTAACACCGGAACCGGCAGTAGTCCATGTAGGCGATTGTGAAATAGTATTTACTCTTACTTTATTTCTTACACCGTAGTAATAACCAAAATTGCGGGTAATACTTTCCAGAATAGCTTTTGCATCTGCCATATCATTGTAACCGGGAAATGCTCTTTGTGCCGCAATAAAAGTCAGAGCAAGTACAGATCCCCAGTCATTTATAGCGTCTAACCGATAGGCGATTTGCATTACTTTGTGAAAGGAAACGGCTGAAATGTCCAGGGTCTTCAACATCCACTCATGATTCAAATCAGTATAAGGATTTTTCTTACGCAGATTAGGAGACATGCCGATGGAGTGTAATACAAAATCAATTTTACCGCCGTGAATTTCCATAGAGCGATTTAATAAATTGGTTAAATCGTCATCGGATGTTGCATCGGCGGGAATAACTTCAGCATTACATAGCTTAGCCAGTTCATTTATCTTACCTAAACGCATGGCAATAGGTGCATTGGAGAGTGTGATGGAAGCGCCTTCTTCCACTGCTTTCTGTGCTACTTTCCATGCAATGGAACTTTCATCAAGTGCTCCGAAAATAAGACCTTTTTTACCTTTCAACAGGTTATTAGACATAATCTTTTGTTTGCGACAAACCTAAAGAAAAATGATTATTTCACAATACTTGATAATAAGATTAATTTATACAAAAAATACAAACTACCTGTTTCGGGATTTTGCCAGTACGGATTCGTAATATTTTTCATACTTGGGCAATATCTTCTCAATATCAAACTTCTTAGACTGCTCGTGTGCCTGTTGCTTGAATTTATTGAGTGTTTCAGCAGAAGAAAGAATCTTTAAAGCGTTGGCAGCCATATCCTCCACATCGCCTACTTTACTCATAAATCCTGTAACACCCTGCAATTGAATTTCCGGAATTCCTCCTGTATCGGTTGATACTACAGGCACTTCACACGCCATCGCTTCCAGTGCAGCCAATCCAAAACTTTCATACTCCGAGGGTAAAAGAAATAAATCACTTATAGCCAGAATTTCTTCCACGGTTTCCTGTTTACCCAGAAAGCGAACATCTTCGCCTAAATTTAAATCACGGCTCAGATGTTCTACTGCTTGCCTGTCAGGCCCATCACCGACAAGCAATAGTTTAGAAGGAATTTTATCATGTACCTTACTGAAAATTTTCACTACATCTTCTGTTCGCTTCACTTTACGGAAGTTAGAAGTGTGGACAATAATTTTTTCTCCGTTGGGTGCAATTGCAGTTTTGAAATGCATCTTTTTCTCCTTATGAAAACGCTTCAGATCAATAAAGTTATGAATCATTTCAATCGGGTTGGTCACCTTAAAATTTTTGAAGGTTTCCTTTCTTAAATAATCGGACACTGCTGTAACACCATCCGATTGATTGATGGAGAAGGTAACAACCGGCTCATAAGTGGGATCTTTGCCTACCAGCGTAATATCCGTACCGTGAAGTGTGGTGATATAAGGAAGAAAATAACCTTGTGATCTTAAAATCTGTTTTGCCATATAAGCAGTTGCCGCATGTGGAATGGCATAGTGTACATGGAGCAAGTCCAGCTTTTCAAATTTTGCTACATCCAGAATTTTACTGCTCAGCGCCGTTTCATAAGGAGCAAGTTCAAACAGCGGATAGTCTGCGAAACTTACTTCATGGTAAAAAACATTATCTATATAGGATTCTAATCTTGCCGGAACGCGGTAAGAAATGAAATGAATTTTGTGCCCTTTTTGTGCCAGTCCCTTTCCAAGTTCAGTAGCCACTACACCGCTTCCTCCATAAGTGGGATAGCAAACGATACCTATTTTCATTCAATAAAAATTTATTCTGCTTACAACAAAGGTGAGAAATTAATTCAGAAAAGATTTGTAAATCACCTCCTGAATATTCTTGCGTACATTCATGACATTAGTTTTCTGATTGTCATCATCAGGAAATGTGCGGTTAGAAAGAAATACATAAATCAGATTGTAAGCAGGATCTGTCCACACACAGGTGCCGGTAAATCCAAGATGTCCATAAGTGTTACAGCTTGCCTCCGGACTGCAGGGACTTGCTTTTGTGGGGTTAGGCTCCGGCTTGTCAAACCCCAAACCGCGACGGCAGATTTTTCCCGCCTGTGTAGTAAATTTTTCTACGGTCAAACTATCTAAATAACGAATTCCACCGTAAGTGCCGCTGTTCAGCAGCATTTGCTGTAACACCGCTAAATCGTTGGCATTGGAAAATAATCCCGCATGACCGCCCACTCCGCCCAGCATGGCTGCTCCGGGATCGTGAACATATCCCTGCAACAATTCCTTACGAAAGCTATTATCGTAGTTGGAGGGCACGATACGGCTGAGAGGGAAATAATTAGTCGGATTGTAACACATCGTGGATAAGCCAAGAGGAGAGTAGAAAGTATCCGCTACATATTCATCCAACGGTCTGCCTGATTCTTTTTCGGCAATCTCTTTCAGAAAAAAAAAGTCAAGATCACTGTACAGATAAATACCGCGCTTTGTAACGGGAGAGGTGATAATATCCTCCCACATTGTGTCCACATAGCTTTTATCCATGAAAATATTGTGTGTTACACTTAATGAATATTTCTTTGTCTTCACAGGACTGTAAATACTTGTGCTGAGTGCGCCTGATTCATCAAGCGTTTTTTTATAGAAAGGAATCCATGCTTTCAATCCTGCCTGATGAGTAAGTAATTCTTGAATGAAAATATTTTCTTTATTACTTCCTTTCAGCTCGGGCAAATAATAAACAATCGGTTTGTAGAGAATAATCTCCTTTTCTTCATACAGCTTCATTACGGACAGAGTTGTGGCAGCTACCTTTGTAACAGAAGCAAGGTCGTACAAATCATCATTCTGCACGCTGTCAATTTTATCATAGGTGAAAAAGCCAAACGATTTCTGATAAATTACTTTCCCGTCTTTTGCCACCAACACCTGACAACCCGGAAAAGCGCGAGCCAGAATGGCTTCATTCACAATAGAATCAATACTCATCAGTTTTTCACTTTTGATGCCAACATCTTCAGGTATGGTATATTTCAGACGAACGGGGTTTACAGTAAGTAATCCATCTCCTTCTTTAAAATATTTAGAGGCAGTAACAGGCAGTTTGCCTTTTGCTTTAATGCCACCGAATAAAATCTGTGCTGCTATGTTTTGTGTTACAGTTTCATCATTATATGCTTCTAACAGCCAATTTTCATCCTCAAAGAATTTCAGGGCATAAGGAGTCCCGAAAACTGTGAGAACTACTTTTGTTTGCTTCCGCAGTGCATCTAAAAAAATTTCTGTGCTTTGTGTAATTCCATAGAAGGATTCAGGTTTCTTTGACAGATTGTGCAAACTCACAAAAACACAGTTGTAACCTTTCAACTGGTTCAACAGCTTAGTGAAATCATCCTTTGTAGAATTTTTATCAATCTGAAAATCTGTAACAGATGCATATTGCCGGAGAGATTCCTGAAACTTTGTTCGCTTGAAAGCGCCAATGGCTACAGATGCCATTTTAAAAGTGTCGAGTCTGGTAAAAGGAATCAGCTTGTTTTTGTTGCGGACAAGGGTAATCGCATGTTCAACCAACTTTTGTTTGAGTAATACCGCCTGCGGATTATTCAAATCTTTATATAGGTTTTTTACATCAATATTTTTCCATTTGTTTAATCCCATCCAGTATTTCACACGAAGAATTTTTTTCACTCTGTCGTTTATTTCCTGCTGTGAAATTTTTCCTGAATCAATGGCTGCTTTTATTTGTGAAAGGGCAGCGCCCACATTTCCTGAAAAAAGCAATACATCATTTCCGGCAAGCAGTGCATGAACATCTACTTCGCCGGGTTGGTAGTAGTTGCTTACACCTTTCATATTCAGCGCATCCGTAAAAATCAATCCACGGAAACCCATATTATTTTTCAGTAAGTCTGTAACAATCGGCTTGGAAAGAGTAGATGCCTGATTGGGCGTAGTGTCAAGTGCGGGAACAAAAAGATGAGCGATCATCATGCTTCCCACTCCTGCATTAATCAGTTCACGAAACGGATACAACTCCAGCGAATCCAGCCGGGCAGCGGAAGCTGTTACAGTGGGCAGGGTTTTGTGTGAATCTTTATCTGTATCTCCATGACCGGGGAAATGCTTGGCACAGGCAAGCACGCCGTTGTCCTGCATTCCCCGCGCATACAAAATTCCCTTGCGGGCTACATTGTATTTGCTGTCTCCGAAAGAGCGATCGCCAATCACCGGGTTCAGCGCATTGTTATTGATGTCTATATCAGGAGCAAAGTTGATGTTTACTCCAATCCGTTTGCACTGTCTCGCCACTTCAGCGCCGAACTGATAGATAAGAGAATCATCCTGAATAGCTCCGAGCATTTGCTGACGCGGAAAGTTGATGGTACTGTCTAACCGCATTGCCAGACCCCATTCACCATCAATGGCAATCATCAATGGAGTTTTTGAAATGGACTGATAATAATTGGTCAGTGCAGCTTGTCGCACAGGACCTCCCTGCATAAAAATCAATCCGCCGATTTTATGTTTCTGAATCAGATAGGCAATCTGTTGTTTTTCTTTCTCATCGCGGTTGGAATAAGCAGCCACCATAAACAACTGACCTAACCGCTCATCAGGTGAGAGAGAATTGAAAACAGAATCAGCCCATTTCGTAGCAGCAATATCATCACCGGGAACAGGAGATTGAATCTTCTTAGGCTCATCCGTTGAGCTATGAGAAGAGGTGGACAAACAAAATAATAATAACGGCAGCAACGCTCTGAAAAATTTCCAATTAATCATACTTCAAAAGAAATCAGTATTCATCATTCTTTACAAACTTCATGCAGGTAATTCTCAACAAGAGTTTTACCCAGTGAACAGTAAACAACATAATGAACGAAATGCGCACGCATAAAATTCATAAACGCTATTACTGTGTTACTACATTTGCCGTCATGTCATTGAAAAATATTTTAATTGATTTATATGACTATAATTTACCTGTTGAACGGATTGCACAGTTTCCGTTACAGCAGCGCGACCAGTCAAAACTTCTGATTTACAGAAGTGGAAATATCAGTGAAAAGAAATTTGAATCACTTACTGATGAATTGCCAGAAAACGCTCTGCTCGTTTTCAACGACACCAAAGTAATACAGGCAAGGTTGCAGTTTTTAACTTCAACGAAAGCGCATATCGAGGTATTTCTTCTGGAGCCGGAGGAGCCGTCAAATAATATGCGGGAAGTTATTCATAGTCACGAGTCGTCTGTATGGCGGTGTTTGCTGGGAAATGTAAAACGATGGAGAGACGAGGTTTTAGAATTGAAAGGAAGAATAGGAGAGAAGAAATTTTTATTTCATGCTTCACTGATTAAAAAAGAAGAAGACACTTTTTTTGTCCGCTTAAATTGGGATGCTAAAGAATTTTCACTGTTACAGATTTTGTCAGTCATTGGTCACACTCCATTGCCACCTTACATAAAAAGAAAGGACAGTCAGGAAGATAAATCCACCTATCAGACTATATTCAGTCACGAAGAAGGATCGGTAGCAGCGCCAACAGCCGGATTACACTTTACTGAGCAGGTTTTTGAAAAACTGAACAGTAAAAATATTGAAATGGAATATCTCACGCTTCATGTCGGCGCCGGAACTTTCCTTCCGGTAAAATCCGCTTCAGTTGAAAATCATCTGATGCACTCTGAGCGGGTGTATGTTAAGAAAAGCACAGTTGAGAAACTGTTACAGCAAACCGGTAATAAGAAAATTATTCCTGTCGGCACTACTTCTATGCGTACACTTGAAAGTTTGTACTGGTTCGGAAAACAGATTTTGGAGAAAGGAAATGAGATAGAAGAAATGAATATTGCTCAATGGGAGCCGTATCAAACCTCACATAATTCAAATATTGAAAAGGATAATGATGTAAAAAATTCACTCGCTGCCATTCTTCATTGGATGAATAAAAAAAATAAAACTGAACTCACCGGCTATACTCAGATAATGATTGTGCCGGGATATGAGTTTAAGATTGCAGATGCACTTATCACCAATTTCCATTTACCGAAAAGCACCTTGCTTTTGCTGATTGCCGCATTCATCGGAGAAGACTGGAAAAAAGTTTATGACTATGCTTTGCAGCACAGCTTTCGCTTTCTTTCCTATGGCGATTCATCTTTACTTTTTAGGTAGGGAACAGACACTAACGTAGGTATTTA
This sequence comes from uncultured Bifidobacteriaceae bacterium, assembly GCA_964424455.1. GTDB lineage: Bacteria > Bacteroidota > Bacteroidia > Chitinophagales > UBA10324 > CAYRJA01. The sequence goes on along the minus strand of CAYRJA010000022.1, from coordinate 15,740 downwards.
CATCATCGTAATATCCGGGCTACGGATTTTGTCTGCAGGATCATACTTATTGTAGTCCCGCAAGAGCCAAGATTCATACTTAGTGAACTCTGTGAAATTCTTGGTGTCCTTTGTGGTTTCTGTTCTTACCACAACGAATACGAAGAAAATATTACACAAAGAATTACGAAGCTGAGTTGGAACGAGTGGAAAAGATAATTATCCGTGTTTCACGAATCCTACATTCGCTGGCGCAAGTGTTTTTCACTTGCGCAGATAAAGACTCTAATTTCAACTTCTTAAAGCCACTCTTTAATACTATATTTTATGTTTTAATATCCATATACAAACTCAACTTCATTATCTTCCCCCGCTCAAACATTAATTTCATAATATCAAAATGAAAAACACTTTATTATTTCTGATTTCTCTGTTCTTTTATGGCAGCACATTCGCACAGCAGGAAGCCCGGCTGATGCGCTTTCCTTCAGTACATGGCAACACAGTAGTGTTCAGTTATGCCGAAGATTTATACAGCGTACCTAAAAGCGGGGGAGTTGCACAGCGGCTGACCAGCGCAGCAGGCAACGAATTATTTGCCCGTATTTCTCCCGATGGAAAAAACATTGCATTCAGCGGACAGTATGACGGCAACACTGAAGTGTATCTGATGCCTGTTACAGGCGGCGCTCCCAAACGGTTGACTGTTACAGCAACACTTGGCAGAGATGATGTAAGCGATAGAATGGGACCGAACAATATTGTAATGACATGGAAAGACAATGAGCACATCATCTATCGTTCACGCAAAGAATCATTTAATGACTTTATGGGGAAACTCTATATCGCAAATGTGAACGGCGGGCTGAGCGGTGAACTTCCTTTGCCTTGCGGCGGATTCTGTTCTTTTTCTCCTGACGGAAAACAACTTGCCTACAACCGGATTTTCCGCGAGTTCCGCACATGGAAATATTACCGCGGCGGTATGGCGGATGATATATGGATTTATGATTTTGCTTCTAAGCAAACTACCAACATCACCAACAATCCGGCTCAGGATATAGAGCCGATGTGGACGGGTGAAAAGATTTATTTCCTCAGCGACCGCGACCGTACCATGAATCTTTTCTGCTACGATTTAACTACAAAGCAGACACGCAAGGTTACCAACTATACGGATTACGACATCAAGTTTGCTTCATTGGGCGATAAAGATATAGTGTGGGAACGCGGTGGGTATTTATATACAATGGATTTAGCAACTGAAACTGTAACACAGGTTAAAGTGCAGATCAATGGTGATTTTCCTGCAAGCCGCAACGAATTGATAGATGCAAGTAAATTTATTGAGGGTTCTGATATTTCTCCGGACGGAAACAGAATATTGTATGTAGCACGCGGCGATGTATTTACTGTTCCGGCAGAAAGCGGCATCACCCGCAACCTCGATCAATCTTCTTCATCACACGAGCGCAATGCGCGCTGGAGCCCGGATGGAAAGTGGATTGCTTACATCAGCGATAAAACCGGTGAAGATGAAATCTACATTCGCAACCAGACAGGAGAAGGCGCACCCATTCAGATTACGAAGAATGCCGACACTTACAAGTATGCGTTGGATTGGTCGCCTGACAGCAAGAAAATATTATGGGCGGATAAAAAAATGAGATTGCAGTTTGTGGATATTGACTCTAAAGCTGTAACACAAGTGGATGAAGCCGATGTATGGGAATTCGGGAATTACAACTGGAGCAGCGACAGCAAATGGATTGTTTACACTCGTCCGGAACAGGACAGGCAATCTGTAGTTTATCTCTACAACCTGACTTCAAAAACCAAAACCCCTGTTACAGACGGATGGTACGACACCGGCAGCGCTTCATTCAGCAATGACGGGAAATATCTGGTGATGGTTTCCAGCCGTGATTTTAACCCGACATTCAGCAATACTGATTTTCAGATTTCTTATTCTGACATGTCAAAAATCTATTTGATTCCACTGTCAAAAGATACCCCTTCACCATTTGCTCCTAAAGATGACGAAGTGGAAATGACAAAAGATACAACAGCAAAAAGCATAGATGAAAAACAGAAAACCAAGAATGAAAAAAAGAATGAACCAAAGAAAACAGAAAGCAAAGACATCAAAGTTGACCTCGACGGGATTTCATCGCGGCTAATTTCGCTTCCGGTGGATGCAGCTAACTATTGGAATATTCAGATGGTAGGAGATAAGGTTTACTACATGAAAAGTGCAAAAGGAAAAGAAGCCGCAATGTATCTGTTCAACCTGAAGGACAAAAAAGAAGTAACGCTTGGCGCTTACAGTGGATTTCGTATTTCAGCTAACCTGAAAAAGATTTTAGTAAACAAGGATAACAACCAGTACATCACTGATTTGCCATCAGCAAAATTTGAAGTAGATAAAGCAATTGATAAATCAGGACTGAAAGTAACAGTGAATCATCATGAAGAATGGAATCAGATTTTTAATGAAAGCTGGCGGCAGATGCGTGATTTCCTCTATGCGCCCAACATGCAGGGCTTAGACTGGAAAGCTATTCACGACAAGTATGCGGTACTTATTCCGTTTGTGAATCACAGAGCCGACCTTTCTTATATCATAGGTGAAATGATTGGTGAAATCAATATCGGTCATGCGTATGTTGGCGGAGGCGATATGCTGAAAGCTGAGCGCATTCCACTCGGACTACTTGGAGCTACATACAAGAAAGATGCTGTAACAGGATATTTTCAAATCACAAAAATTCTGAAAGGAGCAAACTGGAGTTCTTCGCTCCGCTCGCCGCTGACAGAACTGGGAGTGAATGTTACAACAGGCAGTTACATCATTGCAGTAAATGGAATGCCGGTAAACAACCTTATTGATATTAATGAAGCATTCATTAATACAGCCGGCAAACAAGTGGAATTAACGGTAAACACAAAGCCATCTGCAGACGGAGCAAAAAAGATGATAGTAGTTCCAATCAGTGACGAAAGTGAATTGTATTACTACAACTGGGTTCAGCATAACATTGATTATGTGGACTCAGTGAGTGGCGGAAAAATCGGATACCTGCATATACCGGATATGGGAGCGGGCGGACTTAATGAGTTTATGAAACATTTCTATCCGCAAATCACAAAGAAAGCTTTGATAATAGATGACAGAGGAAATGGCGGCGGATTTGTTTCTCCGCTTATTGCCGAACGGCTGAGCAAGGAGTTGGTTTACTTCAACATGTTGCGCAATGCAAAAGTCGGGCATACCAATCCGGATATGCACTGGGGACCGAAGGTTTGTCTGATGAATGAGTATTCTGCAAGCGATGGAGATATTTTCCCTTATCGTTTCAGAAAGTATCAGCTCGGAAAATTGATTGGTAAAAGAAGCTGGGGCGGAGTAGTGGGCATTCGCGGCTCGCTTCCGTTTATTGACGGTGGAACTTTAAATCGTCCGGAGTTTGCTCCCTTTGATGAAACAGGATGGAAGATAGAAGGGCATGGAGTTGATCCGGATATAGTGATAGATAATGATCCGGCTCGCGAATATGCAGGAATAGACGATCAGTTGAACAAGGCAATAGAAGTATTACTCGATGAACTGAAAAATCATGAGAATAACATTCCGCCGATTCCGCCATTTCCGGATAAAACAAAATAAGGGAGAACATCCCTTCCCGGTTGCAGTGAGAAACCTGCAAATGAAAAACTGTGCTGAATAATGATGAAGCAGATTCTTCATTTAACTATGAATGAATATTGCCAGATTGGTGTTACAGTTGTTGAGTTTTAAGTAATATTAGATTATGAATTTTCTTCCTTTGGATATAGAGAAATATGCAGACAATCACACTGCACCCGAGCATCCGGTATTAGCAGAACTGAATCGTGAAACTTATGCAAAGGTGTTGTACCCGCAGATGTTATCCGGTCATGTACAGGGCGTGTTTTTGCAAATGATTACAAAAATTCACCAGCCGAAAAAGATTCTTGAAATAGGAACATTCACCGGCTACACGGCTATTTGTTTTGCATTGGGTATGCCGCAAGATGGAATTGTTCACACGATAGATATTAATGAAGAACTTCGTGAAATGGTGGAACGGTATGTAGCAAAGGCAGGAATGAAAAATAAAATAATCATTCACACAGGCGATGCACAAAAGATTATTCCTGAGCTCAACGAAACTTTCGACCTCATATTTATTGATGCCGACAAAATCAATTACAGCAACTATTTTGATTTGGTAATTGATAAAGTCCGTAGCGGAGGATTAATTCTCGCCGACAATGTTCTCTGGAGTGGAAAGGTGTTACAACCCAAACCTGACCCTGACACTAAAGCGCTGATTGAGTTTAATGAGAAAGTGAAAAAAGATAACCGTGTAGAAATTATTCTTCTTCCTTTCCGTGACGGAATGATGATGATGAGGAAAAAATAAAGCTTGTTGATAAGAGTTCACAAATTACGGGTGTATGAATATTTGCAGCAACAATTATATTGCTCCGCAGGAGCAAACGCTTGGTAATAACTTGAACGAGAAGGTTGTTGCGTCCCGAAGGGACGCTCCAGAGTGTCTGTATTAGATTTTTTTACCAAGCCCTTGCCTACGGCATAAGTAATCCCTGCAACTATTCATACACCCCAAATTACTAATATCTGTAAAAACAAAACAATCTAACCACTTTTGCATTCAAAATGACAGATGAACTTGTTTGTAACAAATTGATGTTATAAATTGCACAAGGCTATGAAACAGAATATCAAAAGAAATAAATTTAGCGCTAATTTAATTAACCCAATTGAAGGTCGGGTCAATGTAAGAGTTGATATTGTAAGTTATATTGACGAAAACATTTGTTACCTCACTTGTCCGGCTCTGGATATAATTGGTTATGGAAATACTGAGTCAGAAGCTCGGAGAAGTTTTGAAACAACGCTTCTTGAGTATGTTAAATATACTGTTCATAAAAAAACGCTAAAAAAAGATTTATTGTCTATGGGATGGAAACAAAAGGGTAAAAACAATTTTATTGCGCCTTCGTTGATTGAAATATTAAATGAAGAACCAGAGTTGAGGGATCTGTTAAATACAATTCCTTTCCAGAAAACATCCCGCAGTATTGAACTTCCTGCTTTTGCATGAGCAGGATAAAGAATATTACTATAGATGAATACAAAAGAGTTCTTGTCGCATTTGGATTAAAATATATCCGTGAAAATAATGGTCATGAAGTATGGTCACGAAAAGATTTTAAGCGACCTGTTATTTTTCAAACACATATAGACCCGGTGCCAATTCATGTTATTGCAAGTAATAATAGAACTATGGGAATTACAAACAAGCAAATTATTGAATGCCTGGAACGTAATTGATGATAAGGAAAAAGTAGAATGTTATATCAGCACACAGCACATACTTTATTCCCGCATAAACTTCCCCGTTTCCAGATTACCATTGATGTAAATACGATAGGCATAGGCGCCGGTAGTCCAAGTTTCGATGCCGGGAATACGCATGGTGTGTAATCCTTTGCTGTAATATTCATTACCGGTGGATACTACTTTTCTGCCAATAAAATCATACGCCTCTAATTGCACAGTACTTTCCTGAGGCAGGTTAAGGAAAATAAATGCAATGCCATTGTCGTAGCGCAACTGGTGATATTTCTGCACAGTTTTAATTTTACTTATACCCGATGATACGCAATCGAAACCCAGATCGAGTTTTGAATAAGCGCCACCGAGGATAGTGTCTGAAGTAAGTTCGTTAATGCACAGCCAGTCCTGTAACACAGTAGTATATACTTCGCGGAAATCAATTTTATATTTCATATTGCCATACACATCAAGGTCGGTAAGGTTTACATCAGCGCCTACAAAACCGTTTCCGTTCATTGCCGAACCAAACATCATTAACGGGGCTGCGGTACCGTGGTCGGTGCCAAGTGAGCCATTGTCTATTACCCGCCTGCCAAATTCTGAAAACGTCATGGTAAGCACATCCTTCTCTTTTCCGCCTGCTGACAAATCATCGTAAAATGCTTTCACCGAATCGCCAAATTCAATCATTAACTCAGGATGCCGGGTGTCTTGCTGCGCATGTGTATCGAAGCCATCCAAAGTGAGCATATAAATTTTTGTTTGCAGTCCACCATTTATCAGTCTTGAAACAAGACTTAATGATTCGCCCAGACCGGCAGGAAATGTAACCGAATTGCTGCCGGCATTGAAAGCATCCTGAATAGATTGTGATTGGTAATAAGTACTGTTAATCATGCTCTTCATAAAATCCAACTGATCCTCGTAATAACAGGGAGCGTTGCCGCCAACAGTATAAAGTGAGCCGGTTTGTGCAATTTTGTAAAGCGATACAGGGTCAATTACATTCATTGCCATGTTAACACTGTTCTCGTTGAAGAACAAAATATTTCCGTCACCGCCAATTTGTATGGCAAGCGGATCCGGTGAAGGATTGGTAATGAAATCGGGATGCTGATTCCATAAATACCTGCCGAGCCAGCCCGATTTTTCTCCTATGCCCGTTTGAGCAGAATCCCAAATATCTGTTGAAGTGAAATGTGATAAATCAGGATTCTGATAGCCAACATTCTGAATCACTTTCATTTTTCCGGCATCCCACATTTTTTTCAGCGATGAAGCATAATTGGGCACTGAATATTTATTGTTAAGCTCAAGCAAGTCTGAGGTTTTAATTTTCAGGTTCTTGCGATTAGCTGAATAAGTACCGTAATCAAACACAGGGACAAATGTGTTTAACCCGTCGTTGCCTCCTTTCAGCCGTATGATTACCAATACCCTGTCGCCTGCGCCCCTTAATGCCGCCTCTATGGCAGGAGAAGCTAATAACTGGTTCAGCGGAATGTTTGAAAATGCAAAAGTTCCGGCGCTGATAAGTCCGAGATTTTTCAGAAAATCTCTTCTGCCAATCCCATGATTGTGTTGTTCATCATGCGCACAGCCATCATGCAAACAACTGCCTTGGGGAAGATTATTTTGTTTACTCATATTGTTGTGTTAAGTGGTTTGAACAATTACATCATTTGGTATTCAGGTCGCCTGATAATCCAAAGCATCAGGTTATACACTTGTTCGGGAACATACTGAAAGGAGAGATTCCACAACCCAAGGTCAAAATAGTTTTGGGGAACACTGGCTTTCAGCGCGATGGTTGCCTGATTGTAAGCGTCAGTATTTTCCAGTCCTTTCGGAATAAAATGGTCAGTAATTTTTTTTGCCACCAATGCCACATCATTTGAATTGCCCGAAACATCAATGGCAAGCTGCCGCATCTTTTCTTTATCCAGTTTAGTAAGCGCATAACCAAAATATTGACTCAGCATATCCCACCGTTTGGTAATAGCTGTGCTGTTTATCCATGTACGGTTGCCATTCCATCCTGAAACATCAATAGGGTTGAACAACTGTTGCCCCATATCCAGCGTCAGAAAGCTGACAAGTTGAATAACCAGCGTATCGAAAGAAAAATTACTTTCTTTAATGGTTGACACTAATAGATCAACCGGACTTTTGATTTGCACGCTAATAGCATCGTCTTCATAGAAATGTTCACTCTTGAATAGTTCAAGAAATACGGGTTCAATTTCAAAATTGCTGTTGCGGAATGTTTGCGCCATACCATCAATAATTTGCTGGTTAGGGATAGGATGCACAAAGTGAGTGTAAATTTTCTTGCAGATAAATTGAGATACTTCTGTTGCCCGTTGCTGAAAAATTAAGTCGTGCATTCCATCAAAATCGAAATTGCCCGGTTGCCCGAAAATGGTCTTTGTTCCATTATCAAACTGACCGGCATTAAAAGTTATGGGACCACATTCGTCTGAAAATGAAACCCAGCCGGTAAGTGCACGGGCGGCTTCGGTAATGTCCTGCTGGGTGTAACCGTTATTTACGCCAAGTGTAAACAACTCAAGCAGTTCGCGTGCATAATTTTCGTTAGGAAAATCTTTATAGTTGAGCCGGCCATCTAAGAAGGAAAGCATGGCAGGCGTTTTCCCCATTGCTTTGAGAAATGTTTTGAAATTTCCGAACGAATGTTGCTGTAACAGCTTATGATATTCATACAGATAGCTCGGGCACTGGTAATCAACAAAACGAGTTACAAAATGATTGTGCCAGAAAAGAGCAAATTTCTCTCGGGTGCCGGTAATGAGCATGTCGTTAACCCATTGAAGATACCATTCCTGATATTGCTGAACGATTTCAGCAGGGAAGTCGCCATAATTGGAATAGCCCCAGTTATACCATGCAGGCGCTGCGGGCAGCGGCGCAGTTTTAGCTGCATTAAACAAATTATCAACTAACTGTCCGGGCGTAAGCTGCAAGCCCGCCTGAATTTCACTGTACGATGCACCAAAAGCTAATCGCTTATATACATGCGCAACCCGTAAACTGTTCCATGGTTTGTTGACATCGGGAACATAAGATGCAAGCGTACCGTTTGCACAATTCTCTGCCATATCATTTATTTATTGTTGGTAAAACAAGGATAATGTATTTGACAGTGAAACGCTAAAGAAGTTTATAACATTATCTAAAAAAAATATTCCTCACCGGCAGTGTTCCCAGATAGCTTTATTTTATGCGGAGAGAATACACTACAGATAAAAGCCCAGAACTTTATTTACTGTATTGTTTTTTTAGAACAGCATAGTGTTACAGTTTGATACGAACACTAAAGCTCTGATTGAGTATAATGAGAAAGTGAAAAAAGGTAATCTGCTCCTGTAAGAGCAACTTCATCATTTAAAATCCTTCCTTAATTATTTGTTCATTGAGTATGCCCAAAGAGGTAAGATGTTTCTGCACTGCATCCATCATTGGCGGCGGACCACAGAGATAAAAATATTTGTGATTAGGTGTAGAGTGCTTCTTTATAATTTCAGCGGTAATAAATCCATGCTCATAACCTTCAACCTTTTCGTCTGAAAGCACATTGATAAAATTGTTGCCCAGCATCTTTTCGAACAATTCCTTCTGAATAATATCTCCTTTGGTCTTGTTGGCAAAAATCAGTTTGTTATTACCTAATTGATTTTTGCTTTTCAGATGTCTCAGGATAGCAACAAAAGGAGTGATACCTGCTCCACCTGCTATAAAGATACCTTCACCTTTGTAAGCAATGTCGCCAAACACATCACCAATCAACAATTCGTCGCCCGGTTTAAGTGAAAGCAATTCATTGGTAACACCCTTCTTTGCAGGATAAGTTTTGATATTAAATTCGATGTGGTTGTCTTCCGGCAGCGAGGTGAAAGTGAAAGGTCGTAATGCGGTTTCCCATCCCGGTTTGTTGATAGATACATCCACCGCCTGTCCCGGGTGAAAAATTAACCCTGAAGGTCTTTCTGCAACTATGTCTAATACATCATGAGTAAGCTGTTTAATAGATTTTATTTTAACTGCTTGTGCCATAAGTTTTATTTTTTGTAGTGATACAGAAGAAAAATTCTGTTATAACTTTCTTCTGATAAAGTATTGCGGTGATGCTACTTTCTACATTTTATAAATAAAAAAAGTTCTTAGTCGAACAGAATTATATTAAAGCGTTACATAAAAATACTGTAACAGAATATATCATCTTTTATTCTTAGTTGCTTTTATCACCCAATCCCACGGATACGGATCTTTCAATGACTTGGGTGCATTGTCTATTTCAGTATCCCATGAGTACTCCGTCTTGCCGATGGTTATTTCATTAAAACCAACTTCAGTTAAAGTTGAAATCAGTTCTTCTTTCAGATAATGTTTAGTTGGCACTTTATCAATATTCACAATACCGCCTTGTCTGAATTTGAAATATTCGTTTTTGCCTTTCATCTCCGCAGACTTCTTAGTAGGAAAACCCATCTTGCGGTTGTACCGCTCTAAAACAAATGCGCTGTAAAGAACCGATTCAAGAGAAGGCACTACTAAAATCAGATTCCCCTTTGTCTTCAGGTTTGCAAAAATATTGTTGAAGAATAGTGTTCGTTTAGAAAGTGATTCGGTAAGAATAGCATTTACACACAGTATGGTATCGAATGAATACAATTTCTTCATACTGAGCGACATGTCTGTATTCAGGTAGCTGATATTTTTTAACCGCTTGAATTTCTTTTCGCAATAATCAAGATTGTTGGAAGAAATATCAATCGCATAAACTTTTCCGAACTGCTTTGAAAGAAGCGGCAGCCATTTTCCTATTCCGCATCCGACATCGCCAATCGTTTTTTTTGTAGAAGAAACTTCATTAATCCACGATGCAATGATTCTGCTTTTATCACTCTTCAGTACATCAAATATTTCTGAGTTGTAATTCTTTGAAATGTTTTCCCAATAATTTTTATCCATAAGAGTTGCACAGTTATTTTGTCGGGAAGATAAACATAGAAAAGTCAGCCGTAAATATTTTAAGAGAGGAAAATCTTAAATGATAATTATACAACTGAAATTCTCTAACGCAGCAAATCCATTTTCGACTTTGGCTTTATTGTTTCCATCCAGCTAAAACCCTTTAAAACAGTTTCTTCATAAGGCGCTTGATGAACAGGATACATCGTGCCTTCCGGTTTCACATCAAACATTATGTTTTTTACTTCCTGATTTTCCAGAAATATTGTCATGTTGCTGCAGACAATTTTATTCATACCGATATAAGCGCCGCTGTCATCTTTTGCATAATAGATGCTTTCACCATTTCCAACGATGACAAGTTTTTTCATTTCTCCATTGCTGAAATAACCATACATGTCTCTTCCCTTTATTTGATTGAAGCGGGCAGAGTCAGCTTTGTTGCTTACAAAACCTGACTTTATCAAATTGATTTGTTTAACATTATTATCAGACAAAAGAATCAGAATAGTGTCAGCCATCAACTGATTGGCATCTACCCACAGTACAGGATTGCGAAAGAGCCGGAAAGTAGAATCTGACCCGGAGTAGTAAATAGAATCGCAGACTGCCTGCATATCCTTCTTAAAAATTTTCACACGATGATAAGCATAAAAATCACGCTTCCCTTTTTCGGTTTCAAATGAGCGCAGCGTGTCTGCCGTCAGAAACAGGGAGTCATTGTCCAGCATGCTGGTAAGTAATGGCTTGTCAGTAGCTAAAATACTTTCCTCCTTTTCGTTGTAGCGTACATAGTTTCCGGTGATACTGATATTTTCTGTGCTGTCTTTCCAAAAAACATTTCCGTTTGCTATACCTAACCCTGATTCCTTTTCATAATAAATTGAATCTGCAGCAAGTAGTTGTTTGGGATGATTCATGCGGGCATGAGTAGTAAACTGTGCTGTGTTTTTTTCTGTGTTGTAATATCCGCCTTCGCAATAAATGTGAGTAGAATCACTCACAATATTTGTCGGACCGAGGAAGTATGAAGTTTTTGTTTCGGTGTTGAATCGAAGTGTATCAGCAGTTAAGTTGTAGTGTTTGCTGGTAAGCACTACATCTTTTTTAAAGAAAACATCTTTGGTATTCGCATAGTAATATCCGTTTTGAGAAGTAAGAGTGGTGCTGTCGTTTTTCAGTTCAGCTCCCGTATGATAGTCGGCTACACGCGTGGAGAGGTCGTAATTGAGCCGCTGAGTGGTGAGTTGCAGTTTTGAATCAGTAAGTGTTACATTTTTGGTGAACTCCGCTTTCCTTTTTATTCCATCATAGTGTAAAATATCAGAGGAAAGCCGGACGGTGTCCTGCACAATACGAACATGACCTGATGCATCCAGTGTATTATCATCATCAGATAAAGTAGCAATATCGCAGAACATAAGCGTTTCATTCTGCTTTAGCTGCACATTACCTGAAAGGGTTTTCACCCTTACTCCGCCTGCTTCGTTGTATTCAAACAAATCGGCGCTGATAATTTCTATACGGGTATTCTGCGCCTGAACAAGCAGCGGAAAAAAAGAAAGGAAAAAAAGCAGAATTGATTTCACCTGAATGTAACACTACTATTTATTCACTCTTCTTCTCCCGAATAACAATGAAGTTGATTACAGATTTAAAACCATACTTCAATCATTTGTTACAGAACCGGAAGAAGCAGGAGAGAGGTTTAACATTAGAATACAACGGAATTATTTCTTCTCATTGTTTTTCGATGGTTTATCTTTTTTTCCGAAAAGAGAAAGATGAACATACCTGCCTGGATTCTCTTTCAAGTCCTGAAAAAGCAAATCAAGGTCTTTGGAAGATTGCTCAAGATTGTTGTAAAGGTTCTTGTCATTTATTAACATGCCGACAGTTCCTTCCCCTTTGTTTATTTTTTCAAGAATGTCGCTTGCCTGCGCAAGTGCATCTTTTGCATTATTTATGGTTTGCACCAGATTGGCTTTAGCTAATGAATCGGTAATCTGGTTCAGGTTAGAAAGAATGGCTGTAATGTTGTCTTCATTTTTTTTCAGGTTCAAGGTGATAGATTCAATGTTATTAAAGATGTTCTGCATCTTGGTTGTATTCTTCTCCAGCATATCATCAATATTTTCCGAAGAACTATTGATGTGTTCCAGTGTTTGTGAAATATTTCTTACGCTGCGGATAATGTTGTCGCGCGTTTCGTTATTGAATATCTCATTAATGGTAACGATGACCGAATCAATTGAGCTGATAAGATTTTCTGCTTTCTGTTTCACAGGAAGAATCTCCGCCTGTACACTTTTTGACAGACTCTCCTGTACATCAGATTTTAGTGTATCGCCATTTTTATAAAATTCGGTTTCCGAAGACAATTCAATCTCAAGTTCACGGCTGCCAAGAATGTCTGCGCTGGCAATCCGCGCAATGGAACCTTTCGGAATAGATACATTACTTTCTGCACTGAACTTTACTGTAACCTGCTTATTCAGGTAAATATTACTTACCCGACCTATTTGAACTCCCTTTATTTTTACCGGACTGCTTATCGTAAGTCCATCTACTGCATCATAAACTGCATAAAACGAATTTGAAGTAGAGAATACATCGTTACCTTTAAGAATACTGTAGCCGATAATCAGCAGTGCAATACAAACCGAAGCGAGCACACCTACTTTAAATTCGTTTGATATCTTCAATTGGGGATAAATTTTCAGCGGTCAAATTTAGTTAATTCACTGATTAAATAAAGGAATGTAAAATGCTTCTCTCCACACTGAAAAGTGACATTGTAAGATGGGATAGCAAAAAACAGAATCATCGTTCTCAGATGCTGAGTTATTTATTTTCAATCTGAGAAATATAGTGTTACAGTATTATTATTTTTCTTTTGAAAAGAATAAATAGTCAAGAGAAAATTTTCCTGCACCGGTAAAGAACAGAGATATAAAAGAGAACAGATATAAAAAGCGTAACTCCAAAACCGAAAAACCATCGCCTACTATAAAAGCATGAAAAATAAAAATCACAATGAAATTAATGGTGAGTATCAAAGCTACCGGTCGGGCAAACAGTCCCACAATTAACAAAAGAGAACAAATGATTTCGGCAAAGGCTGCCATAAAAAAAGACAAAGTAGGACCGATTCCAATGGGATCCATAAATTGAATTTCATTTCCACTGAAAATAGCAGCTAATTTTTCAGAACCATGACCGTAAAAAAGAACGAGTCCGCATACTACCCGTAAAACCAGCAGCCCTATATCGTTGCCGTTTTTCCATCCATTGATTAAAGTGTTCATAAGGTTTCTTTTTCTCAAAAATAACTTTTTTGCCCACTCAAAAATATACTTGCATTAATTTGTTGCTAACAGGAATGGAAGAGAGATGTAACAGCATGGTATCATACTGTTTAATTTTTACAATCTTTGTTTCGCTAATCATAGTTATGCGAATTGTAAAATCACCTTTCTCATAAAACAATTGAACGAAATGAGCAGCGTAAAAAGAGTTGTAAGAATTTTACTACTGATAAAATGAATTACCGCGATAACATTCATCTTGCTGTTAATGCCATTCGTGCAAACATGCTGCGCACATCGCTCACCTTTTCAATTATTGCTTTTGGTATTATGGCGCTGGTAGGAATTCTTACGGCAGTGGATTCGCTGAAGTCTTCCATCTATTCCAACTTCAGCACGCTCGGCTCCAATACCTTTACCATCCGCCAGAGCGGAATGAATGTAAGAGGGCACGGTGGTGGCATACAGGAAAAGCCGGGACCGATTATCACTTACGAACAGGCAAAGCAATTTAAGGAGCGCTTCCGTTTTCCTGCAAAAATTTCTGTGGCAACAATCGCTTCAATGATTGCTACGGTGAAGTACAATTCTGAAAAAACAAATCCGAACATTCAGGTTTGGGGAATAGACGACAACTATCTGTCTGTAACAGGGTATGAAGTTGAAACCGGCAGATCGTTTTCAGTGCAGGAAATAAAAGAAGGAAGCAATGTGATTCTGCTGGGAAAAGATATTGTCTCCTTACTATTCAGGAATAAAAAAAATCCGGTTGGCGAATTTGTTTCCATAGGCAATGTGCGGTTTCTGGTAACAGGTATTTTAAAACCTAAAGGAAGCAGCATGATGAGCGCCGGCGACAATCAGGCATTTATACCCATATTAAATGCTATCCGGAATTACACGGGCAATCAAAGATCGGTTGCTTTATCTGTAATGGTAAAGAACATAAACCAAATAGGCATTGCAGAGGATGAAGCCACCGGCGTATTCCGCAGTATCCGAAATCTTCAGCATCACCAGAAAAATGATTTTGAGTTAAGCGGTGCTAATGCAGTTGCAGAAACTGTACTCGGACAAATCAGCTATGCTACTTACGCAGCCACCATCATTGGTGTCATCACCCTGTTTGGCGCAGCCATTGCGCTGATGAATATTATGCTGGTATCTGTAACAGAGCGCACCAACGAAATTGGCGTAAGCAAAGCGATAGGAGCTACTAAAAAAAATATCCGCAGACAGTTTTTGTTTGAAGCAGTTATCATTTGCCAGATTGGCGGAGCGCTCGGTATTGTACTCGGTATTTTTATAGGAAACTTAGTTTCACTTTTTATCGGCGGCACATTTATTATCCCGTGGCTTTGGATAATTACAGGAATTGTATTCTGTTTTGTTGTGGGGTTAGCCGCCGGAATTTATCCTGCCATTCGTGCATCCAACCTTGATCCGATAGAGGCGCTGCGGTATGAGTAAATAGACAAGAATATTGGTATCGGCAAACAAACTAACCCCACTCATTGCGAAGGCGTTTTTGAAATTTTAAACCATCTTCATTCCACTTGATAGCCCCGCAAAATTTTTTTGCATTCAGCAGTTTCCGTCTGCGAAGTTTTTTTAATGCCCGGCTTACCTCTTCTTTAGACATTTTTTTTCCGATATGCATGGTCATGGCTATTTATTTTTTCAAAGGTATAAAACGGGAATGAAACTGAAGAAACAAAAAAGCCCTCCAGGGGGCTTTATGTTTTATGACAGCAGAGGAAACCAAAGATGCAACTGTTACAGCAAAAAACACGCGGGGTTCGCGAAAAGCGTAACCCCGCTTGGACAAATTGATGAAGAATATTTGTTGTGCTGGGTAGCGGAATAAACCTTATTTGCTTAAGGTTTTCCTGATAGTATCAAGAAATTCCCTGGTGTCATTTATTACTTTCTGCACTTCATCCTTGTTTGCATGATATTCCATATCATAGTCAGCTATTTGCCGTTTCCTCCCCCGCAGGGTTAATTCCCGCGATTTCTTTTTGCTTTGGGGAATAACCCTGCGGCAATCAATGCGGGTATGCTAATCAACC
>CAYRJA010000021.1:0-34083 GCA_964424455.1 uncultured Bifidobacteriaceae bacterium | reverse complement strand
CGGGACCAACGTTTGGAGGTACAAAACTGGATTATTAGAAATTGTTTAAGCCCTTTTTCCAAAATCTTAGAATAGAATCTTGTTACAATAGCATTACACCCAGAGCAGGTAACGAGTTATTTATTATTGCACAGAAATAATAGACTATTGCAGAGTTATTTTTTCTTCCCTCCTGCCGGCTTGGGATTTATTAGTACGTGCATTCGGTTGCCTTCCATTTTAGGTAAACTTTCCACTGCTCCTAATTCCTGAAGGCGCTCTACAAATTTTAACAGTATTAATTCACCGCGTTCTTTAAACATAATACCACGACCGCGGAACTGTACATACGCTTTTACTTTTGCTCCTTCTTTCAGAAACTTCTCTGCGTGCCTGGTTTTAAATTCAAAATCGTGATCGTCAGTGTTTGGTGTGAAGCGAATTTCTTTCATCACATTTTTGGATGCGTTCGCTTTCATTTCTTTATCCTTCCGCTTTTTCTCGTACAGGAATTTATTATAGTCAACTAAGCGACAAACGGGGGGGTTGGCATTGGGTGATATTTCCACCAAATCTATTCCTAAATCCTGCGCCATTTTTATGGCTTCACGAGTGTTATATACTCCCTGTTCAATATTTTCACCAACTAACCGCACCTCAGGTGCAGTGATATAGTTGTTAATTTTGTGTTCCGGTTCTTTTCTTTTTCTGAAGTTAGGTCTGTTGCCTGGTCTGAAATTAGGATTGTAGGGTAATGCCAAAGGATTTAAGTTTCGTGAATTTAATTTATGAATTTAATTTTTGAATTATCTTTTTCTAACAACATGTATTGAAACAATAACGATAAGTTCAATGAGATAATTTTCATTGTATCACTCATACATTAACTGAATATTGAAAACCTGTCATTAGGAATTTTAAGAGCCATTGAGATTTTATCAGCGATAGTTTTGGATTTCATCTTTGATGAATGATACAAATTCATCAATAGATTTTGTACCCTGATCACCCGCTCCCTGTCTGCGTACACTCACCTGATTGTTTTGCTCTTCTTTTTCGCCCACGACGAGCATGTACGGAATACGTTTCACTTCTGCATCGCGGATTTTTTTTCCAATCTTTTCATTACGGTCATCAATGGTGGCGCGAATATCGTTATTTTTCAGTTTCTCAAGAATATTTTTTGAGTAGGGTAAAAATTTTTCGCTTATAGGGAGAATACTTACTTGCTGCGGTGAAAGCCATACGGGGAACTTTCCGGCATAGTGTTCAATCAGAAATCCAATGAACCGTTCGTGTGTACCTAATGGTGCGCGATGAATAATAATCGGTTGTTCATCTTCATTGTTCTGATTTTTAAAATGAAGATTAAATCGTACCGGCTGTCCGAAATCAACCTGATTGGTTGCCAGTGTAAACTCTCTGCCAATCACGCTGTATATCTGCACATCTATTTTTGGTCCATAGAAAGCCGCCTCATCAGCTACTTCAACAAAAGGAATTTTTGAATCAATCAGCACTTTGCGAACCATGTCTTCTGTTTTCTTCCACAACTCCGGCATATCGAGATATTTTTTTCCCAATTTAGCAGCATCGTGAGTAGAAAAGCGCATCACATATTTTTCAATTCCGAAAATTTTGAAATACTTCAGATACATTTCATTTACTGCGTTGAACTCTGTTTCAAATTGTGATTCACTACAATAAATATGCGCATCGTTCATTTGTAAACTGCGCACCCGCATCAGTCCGAATAATTCACCTGACTGCTCATATCTGTAACAGGTTCCGTACTCTGCAAGACGCAGCGGCAAATCTTTGTAAGTGCGCG
This sequence comes from uncultured Bifidobacteriaceae bacterium, assembly GCA_964424455.1. Lineage (GTDB taxonomy): Bacteria > Bacteroidota > Bacteroidia > Chitinophagales > UBA10324 > CAYRJA01. The sequence continues at coordinate 32,273 of CAYRJA010000021.1, read as the reverse complement.
GTACCGCATCAAATATTTTATGATGATGCGGACAGTTCATTGCTTTCAGATAGTATTTCGTCCCTTCCACTTCCATTGGCGGAAACATAGAATCGGCATAGTAAGGAAGATGTCCACTCTTCAAGTACATACTTTCTTTCGCTATGTGCGGAGTTTTTACACGGAAATATCCTGCGCGTGCTTCTGTTTCTTTTGCAAGCTTTTCCAATTCTTCAATCATAATTCCACCGTTGGGCATCCACAGCGGCATTCCCTGACCAACATCATCATCAAAAACAAAAATCTCCATCTCCTTCCCTATCTTCCTGTGATCACGCTTCTTAGCTTCTTCAAGCATATTCAGATAATCATCCAAATCTTTCTGCTTGGGAAAGGTGATGCCATAGATTCTTGTCATCTGCTTGTTGTTGGCATCGCCGCGCCAGTATGCTCCGGCTATATTGGTAAGTTTAACCGCTTTAATAAATGAAGTATTCGGAAGATGTGGTCCCCGGCACAAGTCAGTAAAACTTCCCGATTCATAGAAAGTTATTTTACCATCTTCCAGTTCGTTGATGAGTTCAACTTTGTATTCATCGCCTTTGTCAGTGAAATATTTCAGCGCATCTTTCTTTGTAACACTTCTGCGGGCATAAGTCTGATTTTCTGCTGCAAGCTCCTTCATCTTCTTTTCAATTACAGCAAAATCATCCTGACTGATTTGTCTTCCGCCTAAATCCACATCATAGTAATAACCTGCATCTACAGCGGGTCCTATGCCGAATTTAATTCCGGGATACAATTGTTCAAGCGCTTCCGCCATCAGATGGGCGCTGGAATGCCAGAAAGTTGATTTACCTTCTTTATCATCCCATGTCAATAATTGAAGAGTGGCATCTTCATGAATAGGTCGCAGCAAATCGCGAACCTCTCCATTCACTTTCGCAGCTAATATTTTTCGTGCTAAACCTTCACTTATACTTTTGGCAATATCCATAGCAGAAACGCCATCGGCATACTCTCTTGCCGCACCATCGGGAAATGTAATTTTCATTTATTCGTAATCGTGATTAATAGTATGAAGGGTGCGAAATTAATTGATAAATTTTATCAATGGATGCAGATGTGTTTTGAATTATTCAGAATGAAATAAGAATTACAATATAGGACATTTCAAACAGGAACACTCATTCATTTATTATTACTGCTAATTACTGTTTACTTCACTTTCATTATTTTTGTGACCATCGGTACAACAATTATTCTAAATAAGAAGAAACTGACCTTAGATTCTAAACATTCAGGTCAGTGTTTATTATAGATGTCTCAAACACCACCTTATAGTCTTAAATCAATTCAGATGATTGGCACACAGCGTTCAGGCAGTAATCTGCTGCGTGTGATGCTTAATCAACTTTCGGAAATTTACGCTCCTCATCCTCCGCATATTCTCCACACTTTTTATCCGCTGCTTACTTACTATGGAGATTTGAGTGATGATAAAATCTTTGCAACACTTATTGACGATGTCTGCACTTATATTGAATTAAACCCTGTTCCGTGGGAGCCAATTCATCTTAAAAGGGCAGAAATATTTAAGTTGTGTAACAGAAGAACACTGCTTGAATTATTTATTCGCATCAATGAACTTCAATGTAGCCAAAATGATAAATCAATATGGTGCTGCAAAAGTTTAGAGACAGTTTATTACTTAAATAATTTTGATAAAGAAAATTTCCGTCCGTTTGTGATTTATTTAGTGCGTGATGGTCGTGATGTTGCTGTATCATTTCGTAAAGCAATGGTTGGTGAAAAGCACATATATAATCTTGCTGTTAAATGGAAAGATGAACAGGATCTTGCAATGAAATATCTTGAAAAGATCTCACCCGTAAATTTTATTGTTATCCGTTATGAAGAATTTATTCTTGACCCTGCGACTTTTATCAAAGAGATTTGTTTAAAAGTGGGTATAAAATACAATGCTTCCGTAATGGCTTATTACAAATCACAGGAATCGCATCGGACTGCCGAGTCCGGGAAGATGTGGGAAAATGTGACTAAGCCGGTGATAAAGAACAACACCGGGAAATTTATTAGTGAACTTACTCACTTTGATTTGCAGGTTTTCGAAACGATAGCAGGCAGCATGCTTGAGAAATTAGGTTATAAACGAACTATTCACACATCGGAAGAATTAACTTTCTCAAAAGAAGAAATCAATCGTTTCAATGAAGAAAACAAGCAGTTGAAAAAACTGGCTGTTACATCTGCTGATGAACATGATATTCAAAAAAGAAAACCACAAAAAGATTTTCTTGAGAAGCTAAAGGAGCGTTTAAAAATTAATCAGGCGCTTCATTAGTATGTTTTTCAAATTTCTCCCTTCACATTTCTATTTTTACGGCTGAAATTATTCTAAGTGATTCCAGATAAAACCTATAATCCTTCTGCTATCGAGCAGAAATGGTACAACTCATGGCTTGAAGCAAAATTATTCGAATCGAAACCGGATAACCGTACTCCATATACTATTGTAATTCCTCCGCCGAATGTAACAGGAGTGTTACACATGGGACACGCGCTGAACAATACGGTGCAAGATGTGCTTGTTCGCCGTGCAAGAATGAAAGGGAAAAATGCCTGTTGGGTGCCGGGCACAGATCATGCCTCTATTGCCACCGAAGCCAAAGTGGTGGCTATGCTGCGTGAACAAGGAATTGACAAGAATAAACTTTCACGCGAAGAGTTTTTGAAATATGCGTGGGAATGGAAAGAAAAATACGGCGGTATTATTCTTCAGCAACTGAAAAAACTCGGCTGCTCCATTGACTGGAATCGTACCACTTTTACAATGGACCCTGATTATTACAAAGCAGTGATTCATGTATTTGTTGATTTATACAACAAGGGATATATCTATCGCGGTGTGAAAATGATTAACTGGGATCCGAAAGCAAAAACTGCGCTGAGTGATGAAGAAGTGATTTACAAAGAAGCAAAATCAAAACTCTACTATGTCCGTTACAAATTAGATACTGATAAAGAAGAATATATCACTATAGCTACTACCCGTCCTGAAACCATTCTCGGCGATACTGCGGTTTGTGTTCATCCGAATGACAGCCGCTATCAGCATCTGAAAGGAAAATATTGTTTTGTTCCGTTGATTAACCGCCGCGTGCCTGTCATCTTCGACGAATACATAGATATGGAGTTTGGAACCGGAGCGCTGAAAGTAACTCCTGCCCACGACATTAACGATTACAATCTTGGCATCAAACATAAACTTGAAGTAGTTGATACGCTGAATGATGATGGAACCATGAGTGAAGCAGCACAGCTATATGTTGGCGAGGACAGATTTAAAGTCAGAAATAAAATTTCAAAGGAGCTTGAAGAAAAAGGTCACTTGGTGAAGGTTGAGGAAATTATGAACAAGAATGGCTACAGCGAGCGTACCGATGTGGTGATAGAGCCGCGCTTGTCCATACAATGGTGGTGTAAGATGACTGATATGGCTAAGCCGGCGTTAGAATCTGTAATGAGCGATGAAATAAAGTTCTATCCTTCAAAATTTAAAAATACTTACCGCCACTGGATGGAAAATATTAAGGACTGGTGTATCAGTCGTCAGTTGCGCTGGGGTCATCGTATTCCGGCTTGGTATGATGAGCACGGAAATTTTGTAGTGGCAGAGACAGAAGACGAAGCTATCCGCAAATGGCAGCAGCATAATCCGCAATCCACAACCCGCAATCCGCAATTAAAACAGGACGAGGATGTGCTGGACACATGGTTCTCATCATGGCTTTGGCCTCTTGAAGTTTTTGGATGGAATAAAAATCCTGACAATGACGATTTAAAATATTATTATCCTACTGATACTCTTGTTACAGCCCCTGAAATTATTTTCTTCTGGGTAGCTCGTATGATTATGGCAGGATATGAATATAAAAATGAAAAGCCCTTCCAACAGGTTTATTTCACCGGTATTGTGCGCGACAAACAACGACGGAAAATGTCTAAGTCGCTGGGCAATTCTCCTGATTTGCTTGCATTGATTGACCAATTTGGAGCCGATGCTGTTCGCTTCGGTGTTTTAATTTCTTCTCCTGCAGGAAATGACTTACTCTATGATGAAAAGTTAGTAGAGCAGGGAAGAAATTTTAATAATAAAATATGGAACGCACTCCGCTTGTTGAAAGGATGGGAAATAACTGATGATAAAACGGACAATTCATTTGCCATTCAGTGGTTCAGCAGCAGACTGAATGAAGCAATTGCCGAATTAGAAAGACAGTACAGCGAGTTTAATCTTTCCGAAGCATTAAAGACACTTTACAATTTAATCTGGGATGATTTCTGCGCATGGTATCTTGAAATGATAAAACCGGAATTTGGTAAACCTATTGATCGCATCACTTTTGATTCAACTATCAATTTCTTTGAGCAACTTGTTCAGCTTCTTCATCCGTTCATGCCCTTTGTTACAGAAGAGATTTACCAACATCTGAAAGAAAGAGAAAAGGATGATTCCATTTGTATTTCATCTTATCCTGACACAGATCTGACAAAAATCCACTTGATTGAACAAGGTGAGAAACTGAAACAGATTATTTCAACTATTCGCGATTTAAGGAACAAGAACAATATAAAGCCAAAAGAACAACTTGAACTTTATATCCTTTCCAACAATCTTAACGGATACAAACAAACAGAACATCTGCTTTGCAAACTTGCCAACCTGAAATCATTTTCACAATCTGAAAAGGAAATTTCTGATGCCATGACTTTTATGGTTAAACAGGAGCAGTTTTTTCTTGTAGCTGAAAAGGAAGTTGATGTAGAGCAGGAAAAACTTCGACTGCAAAAGGATATTGAATACCAAAAGGGATTCTTGCAAACGGTAATGAAGAAATTGAATAATGAAAAATTTGTTGCCAATGCTAAACCTGACATTCTTTTGAAAGAACGACAGAAAGCCGCTGATGCCGAAAGCAAAATCAAAGCAATAGAAGAGCAATTAGGAAAAATGGGGTAACTGTTTTCAACAAGTGACTGTTTTAAGAAAAAAACTAAAAAGTTTGGTTTTTTTGATTGAATTTGAATATATTGCTCTTTGAAACAAAAAGTTAACCTCTAAATTTTATTTTTATGGACAAACTCAATCAGATCAAACAATACCTGAATACTTTGGATGAAGATTTCGCAAAGTTCTTCGACAGAGGCAACAATGCTGCCGGCACTCGTGTAAGGAAAGCCATGCAAGAATTAAAAAAAATGGCTAATGATGTCCGCGCATCGGTTCAGGAAAAGAAAGCTACTGATAAAGGTTAGTTCCTTTTGCTTTAATGAAATCCCCTATCCCTTACATACTAAGGGATAGGGGATTTCTTACTTTATGAAGTATTACAAATAATAGTTTATTCCATTAATCAATCTATTCGGTTAACGACTTTAACAAACACACTGATTCAAACTATTTTTATTCCTATCTTGCGCCCTGCAAAATTGCAGAATGCATATTCTTCTTCGAGCAGTAACGATTATAGACCAGAACTCGCCTCATCATTTAAAGCAGAAAGATATTTTTATTGAGAATGGGAAAGTAAGTTCCATTGGTAAGAAGCCAAACACCACAAGCAAATTTGAAGAACTTGACTGTAAAAATCTAATGATTTCTCCAGGATGGTTTGATATGTATGCCCACTTCTGCGATCCGGGCTATGAATACAAAGAAGATATAAAAAGCGGCGCTAAATCTGCCGCCGCCGGTGGCTTCACCGGAGTAGCTGTACTGCCCGACACATTACCTTCTGTTCATTCTAAAAGTGAAGTAGAATATATAAAGAATAAAACCAAAGGAAATATTATAGATGTGTTTCCTGTCGGCGCTGTAACACGTCAATGTGAAGGAAAAGAATTAGCAGAGATTTATGATATGTATAAGTCCGGAGCGGTTGCTTTTTCCGATGCAGAGCATCCGGTGATGAATTCCGGAGTAATGATGCGGGCGCTGTTGTATGCCAAGCAATTCAATGGAGTAATTTTCTCTCATCCTGATGATGAATCGGTTTCTCACGGAGGCAGTATGAATGAAGGAGTTACAAGTACAAATCTCGGACTGAAGGGAATGCCTTCTATTGCTGAAGAACTTCTGGTAGTAAGAGATATTTATCTGGCTGAATACACTGATTCTCGCGTGCATTTCAGTTGTATCTCCACGAAACGAACCGTTGAACTGATTCGTGAGGCAAAGAAGCGCGGCGTTAAAGTAACAGCAGGAGTTAATTCAATCAACCTGTTACTCGATGACAGTGAGTTGAGTAGTTTCGACAGCAATTATAAAATTAATCCTCCACTCAGAACTAAGGAAGATATTAAAGCGCTGAAAGCAGGGTTAAAAGACCGCACTATTGATGTTATTGTAAGCGGTCATCAGCCGCAGAATACAGAGTTGAAAGAAGTAGAATATGAATACGCCCGCTTTGGTATCATTAACCTTCAGACTTCTTTTTCTGTTGCAAATACTGCACTCAGCAAAACATTAACTCCTGAGCAGTTGATAGATAAGCTTGCCATTCAGCCCCGTAAGATTCTGAATCTTCAAATACCGGTGATAAAGGAGGGGGAAGAAGCAAACTTCACTATTTTCAGTCCGGATGCCGAATGGAAACTGACAACGAAAGAAATAAAATCAAAATCAAAAAACACTCCGCTGATTAATAAAACACTCGTAGGAAAACCTGTTGCTGTCATTAATAATAATCAGTTTTATAAAAACTAAATCAATATGGAAACACCTGATATACCTCAAGCTCCTTTTGATTCGCCACAGAAGAAGAACTCTGTTTTTCAACTAATACTTACATGGGCTTTAATATTAGGATTAGCTGAAATTGCTTTTTCACTTATTCTTTCTCTGACCAACCAATTTGAAAATAAAGCATTAGGTTGGATAAATCTTGTAATTGTAGGCGTGCTAACATTTATCGCAGTAAGGAAAATCCGCGACAAAGAACTAAGTGGATTTGTTAACTTCGGAAAAGCATTCGGCATTAGCTTCCAAATAATTTTTTATGCCGGAATTTTAGCAACTATTTACACCTTCTTTTACTTCAAATTTATTAACCCTGAAATGATTGACCACATGTTACAGACTGCCGAACAGCGGATGATTGAGAAGGGAATGCCTGACGACCAGATTGAAGCAGGATTGAAATATTCGCGAATGTTTATGACTCCCGGCATGATGGCAGTATGGGGGCTTGTGGGTTCAGCTATATCCGGCGCTATTGTTTCTTTAATCATAGCTGCCGTTTGCAGAAAAGAAAACAAAGAACTTTTTCCACATCAGTAATTCATGCAACTTAGTATCATCATCCCTTTTTTGAACGAGCAGGAATCACTGCCTGAACTTACCGACTGGATAGTGCGTGTAATGACTGCCCATAATTTCTCTTATGAAATTATATATATTGACGATGGCAGTACGGATGGCTCATGGAAATATGTAGAACAACTTTGTAACGCTAATAAGAGTGTAACAGGAATTAAGTTCCGCCGCAACTATGGAAAATCTGCAGCGCTCAATGAAGGATTTCGTTTAGCAAAAGGAGAAGTCGTTGTTACAATGGATGCTGATTTACAAGACAGCCCTGACGAAATTCCTGACTTGTATAAAATGATTGTAACAGAGGGGAATGATATTGTTTCCGGATGGAAGAAAAAACGCCACGATCCTATTTCTAAAACTATTCCATCCAAACTATTCAATCGTGTAACACGAATGATGAGTGGAATAAAAATTCATGATTTCAACTGTGGATTGAAAGCGTATAAAAGTGAAGTAGTAAAGAGCATAGAGATACAGGGCGAGATGCACCGTTATATCCCTGTCATTGCGAAGCGGGCAGGTTTTAGGAAAATTACTGAGAAGGTGGTAGAGCATCGTGAGCGGAAATACGGCAAGTCAAAATTCGGATGGGAAAGGTTTGTGAACGGATTTTTAGACTTGCTTACTATTCAGTTTGTGTCGAAGTTCGGCAAGCGCCCCATGCACTTGTTCGGTACGCTGGGTTTGCTTTCTTTCTTTATCGGGTTTGTTATTTCTGCGTATCTCGCCTATACAAAAATCTTTTTGCAAGAGTACAAAATGACTGAGCGTCCGATTTTTTATCTCGGTATTCTTGCAATGATTATCGGTGTGCAGCTATTCGTTGCAGGATTTCTTGCAGAACTTATCAGCAGAAGCTCGCCTAATAAAGATGTGTATTCAGTAGAGAAGAGAGTAAATGCTTGAATATTTATTACTGTAACACTCAGACATGAACATCACCGCTGCTGTCGCCACGAAGCACAACTGTTTCAAGTCCGCACACACTTTGTTCAAAGCGATTTACATTAGATGCACAACTGGTCGTGTTCGCTGTGAACCCGTGCGGTGGGAAAAATAAATTTGTAAAAAAAGGAAGGGTGGATTTTTGGGGTGGAGAAAAAAATACTCTCTTGCAAGCTTTGGTTTCAGCGTTGCTTGTAGCGGCTTGCAAGAGTGTATTTTTTTTGAGCGTTGGCATTATCTATCGTATTGTGTTAAGTATGTTCCACTGCCATCAGAGTTTAATTCAAAATAGATATTCCCTTTCCATCTTGTTGACCAAACATTGTCACTATAATTCCGGTATTTGTTTGAAGCATCTGTTTTCGGCTTTTTACCCACAGAAACTAAAACATATTGAGGTTTCATTAACTCCACGGCAGGTTGATAATATCCACTATCACGACCATGATGTGAAGCATCAAGTATTGTTACATTCTTAATCTTGTCAGGGCAATTCTCAACGATATACTTCCAAGTATCTTCTTCTGCATCTCCGCCAAAAACAATTTTGTGTCCTCCATAAGTAATGAGCAAAACATAACTCATTATGTTCTGATTGTTTTTATCCTTTGCTGTTTTTAACAGTCCTGCATTGGGTGCTAATATTTCAATTCCATCTTGTTTCCAAAAATCTAAACTGTCATTCGCAGTAGGTCTGACAATCGTTGTATCGTTCAGTTTTGATTCCGTTGCATCCCTGAATGTCTTGTATAGTTTCCAATCTTCCTTTTGTGATTCACTCAAATTACTTTCATCAATTTTGAAATCGTTTTTTACAAGCCAAATATTTGCAACCGAGAATTGTTTGAATAATTCATTCAGTCCTGAAAAGTGGTCTGTATGAGGATGGGTAGAAATAAATCTGAAAACTGAGTTTAATTTTTTCTCTTTTAAATATTCAATCGGGTCTTGAACTTTTATATCATAACCAGCTTTTTCAAGTAGCTGCTGTTTGTTGTAAAGCCCTAAAGTGTAATACGATTTAGTAAGTTGGTCAACGGCTGCAAGAGATTCGTTTACCAATTCATCAACTGTGTCCTTATCCATGTCTGCTGTTCGGTTAATATCAATCATGGCAACCCTATTGTGGTCGCAAAACTCAACAATCATACAGTCGCCATGTCCAACATTTAAGTAGTGAAGTTTAAGCATTAATTAAAGCGTTAAGTATTCTTGAAAAAGTCGTTTAGCATATAAGTAACCGTATCTGTTTATCAAAAACTTACTCAAGAGTAAAATGACTAAAAACACGATTAAAAGAAAAATAGAAACTTTGTAAAGAGTTGGATGAATGCTCCAGTATTTGAAATAAAGAATATCAATAACCGAAAAAATAAATCCAATCATGCTTCCTCCGATTAAATTTCTAACGAAGCCATATTCAATATTGTGTTGCAAAAGCAATTGCCCATTCTTTACTTTACCTCGTATCAAACCTACTGCTGATACGATTTGCTTTCTGCTTTCATTGGGATTGTTTGCTTCTTCTTCCTCACTGTTAATGTGAAATTCAAAATCCTTTTGAACCTGCTCTCTTATTCTAACTTTATAGTTCTTACTTAATTCGGAATCACTAAACAAAAGAAGATTTGTAGTTGGCATTTCAATTTCGTTTTTGAAATACCATTTTTCAAAAACTTCTTTAGAGATAAAGCGAACAACTTGCATTGATAAATAAAGTAGAATCAATGATATTGAAATGTCTGCAAGTATTTGAAAAACTAAAATCTCCTGAAGAATCTTTTTGAATTCAACAGATGTGAGATGAGAAACAAGAATTACTACTGGAACTATTGAAAGTGCAGTAGGATATATTCGGGCAATTCGTGTGTATTTATCAAACTTCATTTCGGTCAGTAGTATGTATAAAATTTCTGTGTGCTAACCTTGCTCGTCAATATCGGTTCAATCGCTTTGAATTTTGTTGAACCAGTCCGCAACAATTCAATTTCAAATTCCAAAGGTTTGTTCGGGCCTTTGTGAATGGAAATGATGTCGCCTTGTTTTCCATTTCGTTTGATTGCTTCGCACTGTAAACGAAATTCTTTCTTCTTGTCGTAATAGTAAATGCGTATATGTTGCTCACGCAATGTCTTTCCATCAATGCGAATATTTGCAGTTGCATAGAGTTGCGGATAACCTGCACCCGAATCTGTGTATAGGAATGGGAAATTCCAAAATGCTGGCATTGCTTTCAATGCTGTAACAGGAATAAGAATTACAGGGTCTTGACTTTTTGCACTCACATCAAAACCTGAAAGTGTCATTGCAAACTTTTCTTTCAATTGCGGAACTCTCACGGCTGCTGCTGCCGCAACTGGTGGAAGCGTTTTTAATTTCTTCTTCGTTTTGAAAGGTAAGTCCGTTGAAATTTTCTCAATGATTTCTTTGAAGGGTTTCTGCTTTCGTTCATCTACAACTGAACCACTTTCTAAAAGCGTTTCCAGCAAAGTGAGTTCACACTTCTTTGTGTTCTCGTCACTCAAAAGGTTATCCCAATAATCAGAAACTTGTTTCTGAAAATCTTTTGCGTTCTTGCTACTGTCAAGCGTTACGCCAATGTTGGCTTCGTAATTCAGAAAGAAGCCACCTGCCGTAAAGTTGGATGAACCGACAATTACTTTTTCTATTTCACGATTTCCAAACAGATATACTTTCGGATGAAAAGTGATGTCAAAATTTTTATCGTGATGAATGAAAAGATTGTCTTTCGCAAATGTTTTCAGATTTACCAATGCCTGATAAGAGGTATTGCTTTGGTCAATTCCTGCAATGACAGAAGTTTTTCCTCCGTTGTTCGCAAATTCAGATAGGTCATTGTAAATTCTGCTGATGCCCGAGTTTCGTGAATATGCAACTGCAACTTTGAAGTCGGAATATTTTCCGCTTCTTAATGTCTTGGCAATTTCTTCGCCTGCCGTGTTCTCATGCGTTAAAAGTGTTAGCTCCATATTAGTTGCGTTGTAATACTAAAATTGATTCGGTGTTGATTGAGTTCTTGGAGTGAATCATGTATGACTGTTGAACCGTCATGCAAATTTTCTTTACCAATTTGAAGTTGTTCTGCTTTGCAATTAAGCCAATAAAATCATCAGTAGGAATATCAATCATTTCATTTCCTGCTGTCGTTCTGTTGTTGCCAACAACGAAAAACGCAAACCTATTTTTCTTCAACACTTGCGAAACCTGATTGATGCCCTGGTGCATATCAAGGAAATATTTGTAAAGTAAAGCAGCTGTGTTCTTCCGTCTGAAACCAACATTTGAATTTTTATTGAGCAAATAAATTTTTTGCAAAAGAGAAATTATTTCCTTCGGCAAAACTGATTGTTTGAAGTTCGCTTCAAGTTCCTTGTCAAGAATTACTCGTTTTGATTTTGTGATTTCTCTGTTGCCAATTAAAGTTTCCTCCAACTTTCTGAAACTGTTTTTGTCGGTGTAACCGAAAGCGAAAAGCGAAAGTCGGTCTGTGTCCACATAAGGCAATGCGGTTGCATAAGGCGGTGATGTAATTACAACATCAACCGAATTCTTTTTCAGGTTTGCACTTTTCATTAGCGTTCTGATATCGCCTAAAAAATTCTCAACTTTAGAATTGAGTTCAAACCGATTCAGCGATTGAAACCTTTCAAGGTTTTCAATCTGTTCAACTAAATTCTTTTTGAAAGTTTCAATCAGATTTTCGTTCGGTTGGTCTGCTCTCCGTCTAATTCTTAATTGTGTCGGGTCTTGCAAAGAAAAATCTCTCAGTAAATTGCTGAGAACAACTTTTGAAAAAAGTTGTGATGTTTCATTTGGCAATGTTTGAATGACTTCCTGAATGAGAATTATTTTCTTCAAGTTGTTTTCAGGAAACCAGTTTTGCAAATACTCAGTGTCAAGTGTGCTGTTGTAATCTTCAATCTTAATTTTCTTCCAATCAGAATTTTCATTGATGCTTTCAAATGCTTTTCTGATTCCTGACAAATCTTTTTGCTTTAGTAAAATGCTTTTCACTTTGGCTTTAGCCAAAAGAAAAGCAATCGGGTTTATGTCAATACCAATAGCATTTGCACCGAAAAGAAAACTTTCAACTAATGTTGTTCCGCTTCCGCAAAAAGGGTCAAGAACTGTGTCGCCTTTCTTGATGCCTGCATAATTCATAAATGCTTTTGCAAGCTGCGGATAAAATCTTCCCTTGTATTCGTGAAACGAATGTGTCAGGTAGCGAATCTCTCTTGATTTGTTTGGTTTGATGTCGTCAAAAAGATTTGGCTCAAAGTTGTGATAACTCTCAACCACAGCTTGGTCTGTCAATACATTTGACTTTCCCAACTTTGCATTTTGAAAATGAAACTCACTGTAAAAAGTCAACTTCTTCAACTTCGGTTCGTCAAGCAACTTGCTTGATGAAAACGAAATTCCTTTTTCAGTAACCGATTTGTTTTTCACACTCGGGAACTGATTTTCAAATTCCTTTACTGCAAGTTCTTTTTCGTAGTCCCGGAGTTTGTATCGTGAAAAATCAATTTGATATTTATACATAGTTGTTACTTCAAGTTTTCAAATACTACAATTTTTTCTGTCTTGATATTTCCGATTTTCGGATTGAATGATTTCTTGCTCAACTTTAAATTCCGTGTAAACTCAGTTACAAAGTTGAAAGCTGTGTTTTCTGCTGCTTGCTTTAAGATTTCATTGTTCTGAATGTTTCTGCCTTTGAGAATTGAATCACCAATTACCAAAACGAAATATGAACCTCGTTTCAAAATCTTGCTTGTGTTGTTGAAGCACTTCTCCATGTCTCGCATGAAGTCAAATTCGTCAGGTCCATTTTTCTTTGAGTAATCTGCATGTGCTCCAATTTCAGATTTCCTCAACTGATGTGGGTTCATGCCTAACCAAAACAACCGATACTTGTGATACAAGTGATAGTCGTATGCGTTGGGATATGGGGGAGAAGTAACAGCAAGGTCTGCACTATTCTCTTTGAAAATATTTTCTTGCCGTGTATCAGCAACTTTGAAAACGGATTTTCCGTTTTCAATTTCTTTGCTTGATGCACTCATTATTTTTCTCAACTTGTTGAGTTGGTTTGAGAACTTGTTGAAAGTGTCAAACCGCTTTATTGTTTTGGGAACTCTCACATATCGTGTGTCACTGTCTTGCCTTGAAACATTGATGATGATTCCTGACAAAGCAACAAGGCAAAAGTCAATCAAATGTTTGTCGTCAAGTTTTTCAATTTCTTCTTTGATGATTACAAGTTCGTTGATTACAAATTCTTCAAACCACAAATCAAGATTTACAATGTCAGGTTTTGCAATTCCATTTTTCTTTCCTGAATGAAGTAAATCAATTCTGTTATAAATCTTGTTGAGCAAACTGTCAAGCGATAAAAGTTTCTTCGTTGAAATTGGAGTTGTCTTGACTTTTGAAATGAGAACAGCAAGTTCGTTCACATCATTTCCGATTGCGTTTCGTCCAAGTATGTTTGCTTCAACTGCTGTTGTTCCGCTTCCTAAGAATGGTTCGTAAACCGTATCACCTTCATCAGAAAGTTGCTGAATAAAATGATGCGGTATTTGCGGAATGAACTTCGCAGGGTAAGGGTGAATCGTGTTGGTCGTGGTGTTGGTTGTTGCAGTTGCAAAGTCCCAATCAATCTCTCCAAGTGTTTTTATTTCGGTCATTACTTCTGCTTTTTTAAGTAGGTTACTTTATCCTCTGCAACTTGTAAAGCTTCAACTCCATAATCTTCATCCAAAATTTTGTAAGCGATTTGGTCGCTGAGAAAAGCAACTTGCAAATCTTTTTTGTTTGCTTTGAAAATCTTGGCAACTTTATCAATGAGGTCAGCGTTTGCGCTGCGTTCATTGCGTTCAATCTTACTCAATGTTGACTGGTCAATGTCCAGTTGAGCCGCAAGTTTTCTCAGAGGCATTTCATTGTCCTCTCGTAACTTTCTAAGGATCTCTCCGAATGTTTCAACTTTTTGCATAGACATTTAATGTTCTTGACAATTATTGTCCAAAAGTAGTTGGTTGAAAATTGCTGTGAAGGATTTCTTCTGAAAAGTTTTCAACATATTTGATCTTCTTAACAGAGTGGATAGAACCTTATAAAATTGTTTGTCCGGAGTGGTAAACATTGATGCCCATACAATGTTCAATCAGAGTGTTTACCAATTGAGCTTAGTATCCATATATTTCATCTAAGCATTATTAAGCACTATTCTGAAAGTAGTTCCTTTACCCGCTACTGATTCTTTTACAAATATTTTCCCCGAGTGATAGTTCTGAATGATTCGTTTCGACAAGGAAAGTCCCAGCCCCCACCCTCTCGTTTTAGTGGAATATCCCGGCTCAAAAACTGTTTTGAATTTAGAAGTTGATATTCCTTTACCTGAATCTTTCACATCTATAATAGTTCGCTTCCCCGCCTCAGAAAGATAAACATCAATCTTACCTTCTCCGGTCATAGCATCCAGCGCATTCTTCAACAGGTTTTCAAGTACCCAGTCAAACAGTGGCGGAGAAATATTTGCATAAACAGGATGTTCTTTAGAGCCATGAACAGCAAACTCTACTTTTCCGGAGCTGCGACGGCGTATGTAATTGATATTTTTTTCTACCACTTCAAACATTGAAGTCTTCTGTAACACAGGTATAGAGCCGATTTTTGAAAAGCGTTCAGCAATCAGATTGAGTCTGTAAATGTCTTTGTGCATTTCAGGAATCACTCGTTCTTTTTCAGTCTCCTGTAATTGATTTTCGAGATAATCAACCCAGGCAGAAAGCGATGACAGCGGAGTTCCTAATTGATGAGCAGTTTCTTTTGCCATGCCTACCCACAGTCGGTTTTGTTCCGAGCGCCTTGCAGTGCTGAATACTACATACGCTATTATCAAGAACACGATAATAATTCCAAAGGTGATATAGGGAAAATAAATTAACTGAGTAAGCAGATATGAATCACGATAGAAGATGAAATTTTTTGAGGATTCTGAATACTCAATAGGAATAGGCGGTTTTTCTTTTGCCATTTCCTTAAGCATAGAGCGAAGATAGCTGGTGTCCTTAACTGCTCTTGCCGAATCTATATTTTTGTAAGCCAGCACATTTTCATTTTCATCTGTAAGAATAAGCGGAACAGTTTCATTGCTGCTGATGATTTCGAACATAAATCCCATGTCCAGATTCTCTGAGATAGTAGTTCCTAACCGTTTGTAAACATTGGCTATCAGTTCTATCTTCTTCTTCTCTTCTTTTGCCAGTTTTTTTGCCAGATAATTAGAGTACAGAATAGATCCGGAAACGAAAACAAATAACGCAGCTATCAATAGCGCTTTCCACCACTTGTTGCTGCTGAATATATCCATCTTGTTAAAAAGCTAAAGATAGGTTCTGAAAAAGATATTATGAAAAATTTATGTTGTAAACAAGAGTGTTTATGTTAATCAACATCTGTTGTATCAAACTGCATATACTCGTATTCAGCCGGCGCTTTCCAATCTTTAACTTTATCCTGTTGTTTTGTTTGATTGTTGAATTCTTCCTTCAGTATTTGCTTCAGATTTTTTGATTCCGTTTTCATGTCCTGTTTTATTTTTTCTTTTACTGCTCTCTTATCATATTTAATCACCGGATTGGCTGCATTACCCTTCATCGTAAGATAGAGATTAAACAACCCGTCAGAAGTTTGTTCCGGTATTTCAGGATCAAAATGGCTTGATTTAAACTTGTTAGTAAGGAGCTGTAACAGATTCAGTTTAATTCTGTAATCAATAATATTATCAAAAGTGTGACTACCCGATGCTTCCAGATTAAGTGCGTTAGTATTTATTTGCATTGTCGGAATATTTATCGTCCTGTTTCTTATCTCAATCTGATTAACTAATTTGGAAAATTTGATTTGCTCAAGATCTGAAATTTTCACAAAGGCAGAAAGCGCTTTCATAGGAGCAAAATTGACAAGCTCGCCTTTGTCTATTGAAATATCGCCAACTACTGCCAACTGATTATAGTCAAAATCTGTTTTCTTCCATCCGGCTTTTAACACAAAAGTTGAATTAGCAATACCTCTTAAATTTTTATCTGTAATTTCCAGTTGTCCCCAGTTGTTACATTCATAAAACAACTGCCTGATATCAATATTAGTGAAGATGAATGACGATTCTAATTTCACCGCATCCATATTGGACTTATCTAATCTCCCCGTTGCTTTTATCAAACCCGATTCAGCATTCAGCGATATGTTGTTGAAGTATATGTTATCGCCGATAAATAAAATTGTTCCATGAATATTTTCTCCTTTGAATTTATCGTATGTAAAGTTTTTTATGTTGGCAGTTATTTTTCCGTTGAGCACATTGAAGACTGCGGGGATTACATTTTCTGATGGCGGTATGTTCGTTTCTTTATTCATCTGTGGTTTCAGCAGTTCTTCCCAGTTAAGCACATCTGAATTAACTGTAACATCTATTCCAATCGGAACTCTCTTTGTCTCATTTGTTTTTATCTCAATAATGTACGGGATCAAATTTTCTATTGTTCCGCTAAACTGAATTTCACTATTGCCTGCATTGAATATCAGATTTCTGATAATAAAATTATTTCTGTCAAGGCTAAACGTCCCATTTATATTTTCAAGAACAGAGCGGTCAGTTGATATGCTTACATTTCGCAGTGTAACCTCGCCGCCTGCCTGAGTAGAAGCAAGATCGGCTTTCAGGTTGAGCGACTTAGCATATCCTGAATAATAGATATTAGTAAGCGCTAATTCGCCTGACATTTCATTCACATCATCTAACTGAAGCAATGGGAAAATCTCTTTCAGGTTAAGTGTGCTGTTGACCTTTAAATTAAGGTATGGATTGATGAAATCCTTCATCTCAAAACTAAGGCGGATTTGTTTGCCCATGAAAGTTGCATCGGCATCTTTAAATGAAAGAAGAGAAGTTTTTAGATTCCTTGATTGTCCGTTTGAATAAAGAGCCGTCATATTTACTTTTTCAAATGAGGCACTCATTTTATCGTGGGAGATTTTACCATTCTTTATACTGAATTGGAAATTTACTTCCGGATTTATCTTTTCAGAATAATCTCCGAGAATAGTTCCTGAGAAAGAAATATTTCCTTTTGAGCGATATTCTCTTAATGGTTTTGCATATTCGTTTGGCAGAATACCTGATAAAGATTCTATTCCTGTCTCATTGGCTGCAATCTTCAAGTCAATAAATGTTGATTTTGGTTTGCCTTGCACTGAGCCGTTTACACTAAATTTTATTCCATCAATGGAAAGTTCTGCATCCTGAATTTTGTAAAATTCTTTTTCAGCGTTGATTAAAAGTTGCGAACTGACTTCTACTTCTTTTTTATTCAGATAATCATAAGATCCTATTTTCAAACTGTTACAGAATAAAGCTGATTTCAAATCAAGCGTAAATTCTTTACTGCTAAAGATTCCTGATAATTCTCCCTGATGAAAATAAAGACTATACAAATGCTGATGCCGCTTATCATCGTACACTGTATTTAAGTTAGCGAACAGAATACTTCTGATATCAATCGAAAACTCAGCAGCGCTGTCCGAAGAAGATTTAAAAATATCATAGTTAGTTTGCCCATTCTCGTCAATGCGTACATTCAAATCTCCCTTGCCGACAATAATTTTTTTAATTACATAATTCTTCTGCCAGATGTCTAACAGATTAAAAAGAATATCTATTCTCTCTGTTTTGAGCAGATTTTTTTTACTATCCTTAAAACTTTCCCTTATTTCAACTTTGTTAAATGTAACAGAGGCAAAAGGAAAATTCCGGTAAACAGAAAAGTCAATTGCCCCGCTCACATGTACCTCAGTCGCCAACCTCTTATTGATTTCATTGACAATAATCTGCTTGATATTATTCCCGAAAATTGTTGTGATAATAATGCCCATAACTAATAAAAGAACTAATATGCCTCCTGAAATTTTCAGGAGAAGAATCATAATACTCTTCCTTTTTACTGTTGATGAATCGTTTTCCATATGATGCAAAACAAAAATATGAAATGGTTGTGGCGGTCGGTTACCAATCAACAACGACTTAATAACAAATTCAGTCTGTAAAGGATAATATATACTTCAATAAAAAAGCCGGCTTGTAAACCGGCTTTGTGTGGGAGCAACAGGAGTTGAACCTGTGACCCTCTGCTTGTAAGGCAGATGCTCTAAACCAACTGAGCTATGCTCCCTTAATTTGAGAGTCGCAAAAGTAAAAGACTATATCAGTTAAGCAAATTTTTTTAGAAAAGTTTCTGATATTTTTTATGAAGAACAAAGAGGGTTGTGGTAAGTCTGATAGTTTATATCGGAAGCAGTTTATTATTTATTAATGCATAATTATATGTTTGAATCACTGCCTTCAACTTATTTTCCAATCTGTTCTGAATTTCCGGTACAGTCCCAATTATATTTTTCTGAAACAACGGATCTGTAACATAGTTATAAAGTGAAAGTGTTTTAGTTCCGTCAAACTCCAAATGATATTGGTTATCCTCAATGTGATAAATTCCATTCAGGTAATTATAAGTATATCTGATTGAATCATTTTTGAAAATACTTTCTCCGAATGAAACATAGCTGCCCGATGTTTTCAGATAATCAAGCAATGAAGGCAATATATCCACCTGCTGTACGGGTTTGTCATATCTGCCTTTTAACGAGTTGTCAGGTTTGTAAAAAATAATGGGAATTCTTGTACTACCATGCGGAGTGTTGCCTGTGGGAGAATTAAAGTATGCACCATGGTCAGCAACAATAACAAACAAAGTATTAGAGTACCATGGCTCTTTTGCTGCACTCTCAAAAAATTTCTTTAGCGAATAATCAGTGTAGCGCATCGTCTCTGAATATTGATTATCGTCTTTCGGAAAAACTGATTTGTATTTATCAGGAACTTTAAACGGATGATGAGAACTGATGGTAAACAATGTTCCGCAAAACGGTTGTTTTAGTTCGTTTAACTTTTTCACTACATACTGAAAATAGGGTTCATCCCAAATTCCCCATGCTCCGTCAAACTCACTTTTGTCAGGATATTCATTCAATCCATAGTAATGGTCATAACCCGCAGCCGGAGCAAACACATCAAAAGACATTGTGCCGTTAATTCCGCTATGATAAAAGGCAGAACTGTAACCGAATTTTTTCAGCAGCGCAGGCAGCCCCATTATTTTATCCTGCTGATATCTGGAAATAGTGAATGACTCTGCCATTAGTGTAGGAATGGAAGCTGCAATTGCAGGCACCCCTTCTATACTCCTGTGTGCGTTTGCCGATGCATTGGTACAAAGTAATCCGTTCGCTGCCAGAGAATCAAGAAACGGAGTGTAACCATTTCCATCATTCAGATTTCCCATGAAAAAACCCGACAAGCTTTCCCAAATTATAATCATCACATTATTCCGCCGCATGGAGTCTGCGGAAAAATCATTAACATATTGAATAGTAAATAGCTGCTTAAGCTGTTCATCATCGAAATAGTGTACTTCCTTTATTCCTGAAGACTGCGCAGTAAGAATAATATTGAAAGGCGTGTTGGTCACTAACGGAACAAGAGAAGTATTTACATAAGATGCGGCAGTAATCGGAGTAATGGGTCTAAGCTGCCATCCGCCACGCATGGCTGTAACACTTAGCCCTGTAGCCAGAATCAATATTCCGGTTTGTGCGGGAATACTTTTTTGTGATAATTTCTGTTTTTTCTCTTTATTAATGTTTATTTTTCTGTAGCACCACAGTGTTGCATAAATAATTGCCACATAAATCACCAGCAGATACCAGTAGCTTTTCAGATAAACAGGAAGCTGATTCAGCATGTCGCCGGTAGTAGCGAAAATATCAAAAGTCATCCGTTTATCTACGAAGCTGAACCATTGTAAATCCACCAATCCGAAAAACAGTGCAATAAAGTTGGTAATGAAATAAATCCACTTTAACATGATATCATACCATTTCCTATACCGGAAATTAAAAGGCAGTAAGTGTAACAGAATGAAAAGTGAATTAATATAAATTATTGCGGAAATGTCAAACTTTAATCCTGCTACGAATGCAAACAGAATTTCAGTAAAACTGTTTTGAGCAAACGAATGATAGTTAAACAAGAAAAACAACAGGCGAAAAAGAGAATATACTCCTGCCATCAACAGAATACGCCTGACCAGCAACCGGGTAAAAGTAAAATTGTTTATCAAAGAAAGTGTGTTCTTGCTTTATGTAATGATACTATTCCCACTTGAAAACTTTTACAACCACTGCATATATTACTACACCCCAGATACCAAGAATAAGTATGTCACCTGAAACATCCATCAATCCAACTCCTTCAAATGCAATTTTTCGCAACGCATCATTCAGGTAAGTAAGCGGAAGAAGCCTCGTAACCGGCTGAAGCCATGGCGGAAAAGCATCCGTTGGGAAGAAAGTGCCCGCCATCAGAAACTGAGGGAGTGTAATAATATTAGCTAATACAGGAATTGTGCTTTCATAAGTAGCAATACCCGACACCACAAATCCTAATCCCATAAACACAAACAATCCGAGAAATATCAGTACAAGCATCAGTAAGAAAGTTGTAACACCATTTACTAATGTGAACCCAAAGGCATAACGACCGAGAATAATAATAAAGCTGGAAGTAACAGTAGCAAAGGTTACACGGCTTAACGCCTCACCCATAACAATGAATGAACGGCGAATAGGTGTGGCAAAGAACCGTTTCAGCACAAGTGTATTTCTCAGATTAAAAAAAACAAAAGCAGTTCCGAAAACACCTGTACTCAGAAGTGAGAATCCCAACATGCCCGGCAAGATAAAATCAATGGATTTAAATTTACGGGCTTCCACTTCCGTTGTACGCAGTTCAGCTACTTTCTGAATCTTAGGATTTGCAGACAGGTTTGCTTTGTCAACAGCATGCTCCATAAACATTCGGATAACTGCTGCTCCTTCTTTTGCAGCACTTGAAGTTTCAAGGTTGATGATAACCGGGTCTATTGTAGAATCTTTACCCGGCTGAATGTTTAGGATGGCGGCAATCTTCCCCTTCTTCAATTGTGCAGTAAGGTCCGGAAGTGATTCCCGCTTTAGTTTTATTTCAGGACGAGCAGATATTATTTTAAAATACTGATTGGTAGTGTCACATTGCGGATTCACTCCAAGTGTTACACTTATCATTGTATTCCCCATAAATCCGAACACAATAATAAACACCATTGGAAACACTATCGAAAATACTACTGCCGACGGACTTCGGAAAATACTACGCAAACTTGCCTTTGTTACAGCAAGCATTGCCTTTATCTGAGAATATTTCTTCATCTTGAATATTACTATCTGAATCTATACAGAAGATACCACTTACTTATTTTGATGAATATGATATTATTGTTTTGCCTTAATATCGTTTCATCTTATCACTCATCTCTCCATTCATGCCCGGTTAAATGCAAAAACACATCTTCGAGGTTTGCTTTCTTTACTTCTTTTTTCCTTTCAAAACCATTAGCTATTAAATTGTCAATCAGATTATCCGGTGTATCCATTGCAATTATTCTTCCCTGCTCTACTACCGCTACCCTGTCGCACAACTGTTCAGCTTCATCCATATAATGAGTGGTGATAACCACCGTTGTGCCTTTCTCGCGGATTTGTCTGATTAAATCCCAAAGATTTCTGCGCGCCTGCGGATCCAACCCTGTAGTCGGTTCATCTAAAAAAACAATCTTTGGCTGATTAATTAAAGTAGTGCAGATGGAGAACCGCTGTTTTTGTCCGCCGCTTAGTTCTTTATACTTTGCTTTTGCTTTGTCTTCCAGCCCCACGCTGGCAAGAATTTTCTTTCTGTCAATCTTTTTGTCGTAAAGTCCACCGAATAATTGCAACAGTTCCATCAAATTTAAGCTTGGATAATATCCTGCTGCCTGTAACTGGACTCCTATTATTTTCTTTATTTCATTTGGTTGTTTGTCCACAGACATTCCGTCCACCCAAACTTCACCACCGCTCTTCTTGCGAAGTGTTTCAATAATTTCTAATGTCGTGGTTTTTCCTGCTCCATTCGGTCCCAGCAATCCAAAGATTTCTCCTTGCTTCACTTCAAAACTGATTCCCTTAACTGCAGTGAAGTTTCCGTAGCTTTTAACAAGATTCTTTACAACTATGATATTGTTTTCTAATAAAGTCATAAGTTTAGGACGGGCAAATATAAAGGAGCTAATTTTATCATCGAATATTTAATAAACAGAGGGTGCATGAATAATTGCAGGGATTACTTATGCCGTAGGCATAAGGGCTTGGTAAAAAATCCAATACAGACACTCCTGGAGCGTCCCGAAGGGACGCAATAACCTTCTCGTTCAAGTTATTACCAAGACTTTGCTCCTACGGAGCAATATAATTGTTGCTGCAAATATTCATACACCCTAAACAGATGTAATAATCAAATGTTTACGATATATATAGATTTATTCAGCATAAACTTATTAAATCTTTTGCATTGCCTTTATTTTTGCATTTTATTTCTTTATTATACACATCACTTGAACAAATAATTCAGGTAAAAACACCTGAAATTTTATTTAGCATAAAATTTGCTTTATCGGCAACACTTATTATTTTTGCGTCCCTGAATTTTTTGCCGCTTCCAATAAATTCATTCAACTTAATAATTCATACCTTACCCGTGCAATTGACTAAGAAAAGAAAAGCAGTACAGTCTAAAGTAAAAGATGATGCTGTTTATACATTGGATTCCGCTTCTTCCCTTATAAAAGAAGTCTCTACTCCCAAGTTTGATGCTTCAGTAGATGTTCATATACGATTAGGTATTGACCCAAAGAAAGCAGATCAAGCTATCCGCGGTGTGGCTGTATTGCCTCACGGAACCGGAAAAACAAAAAGAGTATTAGTACTCTGCAATCCTGAAAAGGAAGCAGAAGCTACCGGAGCCGGCGCTGACCATGCAGGACTTGCCGAGTTTGTTGAGAAAATTGAAAAGGGATGGACGGATGTGGATGTGATTATTGCCACACCAAGTGTGATGCCTAAAATAGCACGACTTGGTAAAATTCTCGGTCCACGTAATCTGATGCCTAACCCAAAATCAGGAACTGTAACAGATAATGTAGCTGATGCAGTAAAAGAAGTAAAGGGTGGTAAAATTGCTTTTCGTGTTGATAAGCAAGGTATCATTCATGCTTCGATTGGCAGGGTGTCATTTACAAAAGAGAAAATACGTGACAACGCTAACGAACTGCTTTCTGCTATAGTGAAATTGAAACCTTCCTCAGCAAAAGGCGCCTATATAAAATCTGTTACATTGGCTTCCACCATGAGTCCCGGTATCGCAATTGATACCAAAACATTAAGTGTAAACTAAAACAATGACGAAAGAAGAAAAACAGGCAACCCTCGATGATTTGAAGGTGGTATTTTCCCAATCGGGAAATTTTTACATCACTGATACTTCGGGATTAACCGTTGCCGATACAAATAAATTAAGACGGCTTTGTTTCAAGGCAGGAATCAAAATGCGTGTAGCAAAAAACACACTGATTCGGAAAGCCCTTGAAACCAACGGCGTGCAAGATGCAGAAATAGTTGCAGCATTGAATGGCCCTACAGCCCTCATGTTCAGCGAAGTAAGTAATGCACCTGCAAAAGTTATTAAAGAATTCAGAAAGAGCAGCGAGAAACCGGTACTAAAAGCCGCATGGATAGAAACAGCAATATTCGTAGGCGACAAACAGGTAGATTCATTAGCTTCCCTCAAGTCAAAGAATGAACTGATTGGTGAAATCATTGGCTTGTTACAATCTCCCGCTAAAAATGTTATCGGCGCTCTTCAATCCGGTGGAAACAAACTTGCTGGAATTCTGAAAACGCTGGAAACTCGCACAAATTAATTTTTTAAAAAAACAAAATCTAAAACTCAAAACAATGGCAGACTTAAAAGTATTTGCAGAACAATTGGTTGGTTTAACTGTTAAAGAAGTTAACGACCTCGCAAAAATATTAAAAGAAGAATACGGAATTGAACCCGCAGCAGCAGCGCCGGTAATGGTAGCTGGGGGCGGTGGCGCAGCAGGCGGTGCAGCAGTTGAAGAAAAAACAGCTTTCAATGTTATTCTGAAAAACGCTGGCGGACAGAAACTGACAGTAGTAAAAGTTGTTAAAGATCTGACTGGCTTAGGCTTGAAAGAAGCTAAAGAATTAGTGGACGGCGCTCCAAAACCTGTAAAGGAAGGAGTCAGCAAAGATGAAGCTGAATCGCTGAAAGCCAAGCTTACTGAAGCGGGTGCAGAAGTAGAGATAAATTAAGACAAAAAGTGAAAAATCAAAGGTGAAAGGTTTCAAACGGAATCTTTCACCTTTTGATATTATTAATAAAGTGAATTTCAAGAGTGAAAAAACTAAATATTATTAAACACAGTAATTCAAATTCTTCCTTCACCTTACTCTTTTCGCTTTACGGTTTTCCTTTTTCGAGTTTATTTCTTACCTCTTTTTCATTTTTCTCTTTTCACTTTTCATATTAATCATACATGGCAAGCAATAATCAGGAACGAATCAACTTTAGTAAAGTAAAAACTCCTTTTGAACAACCGGATTTACTTGACATCCAGTTGCAATCATTCAGAGATTTTTTCCAATTGGAAACAACTCCTGAAAACCGGACACAGGAAGGTTTGTACCGTGTGTTCCAGGAAAATTTTCCGATAACCGATGCACGAAATATTTTCGTACTCGAATTTCTTGACTACTTTATAGATCCTCCGCGGTACACTATTGAAGAGTGTATCGAGCGCGGATTAACTTATGCGCTTCCTCTGAAAGCGAAACTTCGCTTGTCTTGTAATGATGAAGAACATATTGACTTTCAGACTATCGTTCAGGATGTATTCCTCGGAAACATTCCTTACATGACTCCAAAAGGAACTTTTGTAATCAATGGCGCTGAAAGAGTTGTGGTAAGTCAGTTACACCGTTCTCCCGGCGTATTTTTCGGACAGAGCGTTCACCCGAACGGCACTAAAATTTATTCCGCCCGCGTGATTCCTTTTAAAGGCGCCTGGATGGAATTTGCAACAGACATCAACAATGTAATGTATGCTTACATTGACCGTAAAAAGAAATTTCCTGTAACAGCATTACTCCGTGCAATCGGATATGATACAGATAAAGATATCCTCAACCTGTTCGAGCTTTCTGATGAAGTTTCTGCAAAGAAGGATTCACTGAAAAAATATGTAGGAAGGAAATTAGCTGCGCGTGTTTTAAAAACATGGGTGGAAGATTTTGTGGATGAAGATACCGGCGAAGTAGTGAACCTTGAGCGTAACGAGGTGATTCTGGAACGCGATACTGTTCTTACTGAAAAAAATATTGAACAGATTGTTGAAACCGGAATTGACACGGTTATCCTCCAAAAAGAAAATGTAGGCGGTGATTATACCATTATCTACAATACTCTTAATAAAGACACTTCCAATACTGAACTGGAAGCCGTTCAGTACATCTACCGCCAGTTGCGTGGTACTGATGCACCGGATGATGAAACAGCACGCGGTATTATTGATAAGTTATTCTTCTCCGATAAGCGTTATGACTTGGGTGAGGTTGGTCGTTATAAAATCAATGGCAAACTTGGAACTCAGATTGATTTGCTGAAAAAGGTTTTAACAAAGGAAGATATCATTGCTATTATCAAATACCTTGTTCAGTTAGTAAATGGCAAAGCTGAAATTGATGATATAGACCATTTGAGCAACCGCCGCGTAAGAACAGTTGGCGAACAGCTTTATGCTCAGTTTGGCGTTGGCTTGGCTCGTATGGCTCGTACTATCCGCGAGCGTATGAATGTGCGCGATAATGAAGTGTTCACTCCAATTGATTTGATTAATGCAAGAACGCTTTCTTCAGTTATCAATTCATTCTTTGGAACATCTCAATTGTCACAGTTCCTTGATCAAACTAATCCGCTGGCTGAAATTACTCACAAGCGCCGTGTATCTGCATTAGGTCCGGGCGGTTTGTCGAGAGAGCGCGCAGGATTTGAAGTTCGAGATGTACACTACTCTCACTATGGTCGTCTTTGTACGATTGAAACTCCTGAAGGACCAAACATTGGTTTGATTTCAACCCTTTGCGTTCATGCTAAAGTGAATGCTATGGGCTTTATTGAAACACCTTACCTTAAAGTAAAAGACGGAGTAGTTGAAAAGAAGAAAGTAGAATATCTTACTGCTGAAACCGAAGACGATAAAGTGATTGCTCAGGCGAATGTGCCGGTAGATGCAAAGGGTAATTTTACTCTTGATAAAATCAAAGCCCGTCATCAGGGTGATTTCCCCATCAGCAGCCCGGGTGAAATTCAGTATATGGACGTAGCTGCAAACCAGATTGTGGGCGTGAGTGCATCACTGATTCCGTTCTTGGAACACGATGATGCTAACCGTGCGCTCATGGGTTCAAACATGCAACGCCAGTCAGTTCCATTAATGCGCCCCGGCTCTCCTATCGTAGGTACCGGCTTGGAAAAGAAAACAGCTATTGATTCCAGAATGTTGATTAATGCTGAAGGAAACGGAGTGGTAGAATATGTAGATGCTAATGAAATTCATGTACGCTACGACCGTAGCAGCGAACAGGAAATGCTGAGTTTTGAAGGTGATATTAAAGTTTACAAACTTCAGAAATTCAAGAAGACAAACCAGAGTACCTGCATCAACATTAAACCAATTGTAGTAAAAGGTGACAGAGTAAAAGCAGGAACAGTTCTTTGCGAAGGATATGGAACAGAAAAGGGAGAACTTGCTCTCGGTCAAAATCTGAAAGTGGCTTTCATGCCATGGAAAGGTTACAACTTTGAGGATGCTATTGTTATCTCTGAAAGAATTGTTCGTGAAGATATTTTTACTTCTCTTCATATTGAAGAATATGAAACAGAAGTTCGCGACACAAAACTCGGAGAAGAAGAATTGACACCCGATATTCCTAATATCAGTGAAGAAGCTACCCGTAACTTAGATGAGAACGGAATTATTCGTGTTGGCGCTCATGTGAATGAAGGCGATATTCTTATCGGTAAAATCACTCCAAAAGGAGAAACTGATCCTACTCCGGAAGAAAAGCTGTTGCGCGCCATCTTTGGTGACAAAGCCGGCGATGTGAAAGATGCATCACTGAAAGCTCCTCCATCTACCGAAGGCGTAGTCATTGATAAAAAACTATTCAGTCGTGCCAAGAAGGATAAAGCATCTAAAGTAAAAGAGAAAACTCTTCTTGAGAAATTAGACAAAGACCACGAAAAGAATACAGAAGCTATCAAGGATTTACTGATTGATAAATTAATGAAGCTGTTGAAAGATAAATCTTCAGCAGGTATCAATAATTATTACAAGGAACAAATGGTAGCTAAGGGAGTGAAATTTACTCCTAAACTTCTCAGTGGTATTGATTATGCCACTGTTGACCCTGCCAACTGGACATCCAGTGACGAAACGAACAGTAAAATTAAAGTACTGTTACACAACTATACCATCCGCTACAATGAAGAACTCGGGCGCTACAAGCGTGAGAAATTCAATATCAGCATCGGTGATGAATTACCTTCAGGTGTATTGAAGCTGGCAAAGGTTTATCTTGCAAAGAAGCGTAAGCTGAAAGTGGGAGATAAAATGGCAGGTCGTCACGGTAACAAGGGTATTGTTGCCAAGATTGTAAGAGATGAAGATATGCCATTCCTTGAAGATGGTACTCCGGTTGATATTGTTCTCAACCCGCTGGGCGTACCTTCACGAATGAACATTGGTCAGATATACGAAACCGTTCTCGGATGGGCAGGACAGAAACTCGGAGTTAAGTTTGCTACTCCTATTTTCGACGGAGCCTCTCTTGAAGAAATTGAATCGTATATTGAGAAAGCCGGACTACCCGCTTATGGTCAGACTTATTTGTATGACGGTGAAACAGGTGAACGCTTCCACCAGAAAGCAACGGTGGGTGTGATTTACATGATTAAACTGTCACACATGGTTGATGATAAAATGCATGCCCGATCAATTGGACCTTACTCACTCATTACGCAACAGCCGCTGGGTGGTAAAGCACAATTCGGAGGACAGCGATTCGGAGAAATGGAAGTTTGGGCGCTTGAAGCTTACGGTGCCTCCAATATTCTTCAGGAATTACTCACTGTTAAATCTGATGATATTGTTGGCCGTGCAAAAGCATACGAAGCTATCGTGAAGGGTGAAAACATTCCAAAGCCGAATGTACCTGAATCCTTCAATGTATTGGTTCACGAGTTGCGCGGACTTGCACTGGACTTGAAATTTGATTAATTAGTGAATTGGATAAATGCAAAAAGCCCTTCGGATTCCGGAGGGCTTTTTTGTTGACCGACCTGGGGTCGAACCAGGACTCTTCTGATCCAGAATCAGACGTGTTGCCAGTTACACCATCGGTCAAAGTGCGGGTGCAAAGATGCAAATGAATAGTGAAAAATAAAATCAGAATTTCATTGTTGATGCAGCAATTTCGGAATTCTTCTTAGTTAGACGTGACTTGATTTTTTGTGTTATTATCTAAATATATGTATTGAGTAGGATGTGCGAATTCGATTTGTTCCTGATTGAAGGAATTGAAAATTCCTATATTAATTTCCTGCTGAATATCCATGTAAACATTGTAGTCTGCACTCAGCACAAAATAGACAAATTCAAAACTGAGCGCAGAATCAGTAAAGGAAAGAAAATGAGCTCTATCTACTCTTGTCAGATTCTGTGATTGTATAATCTCACTTACTAAGTCCGGAATTTTTTTTAGCTTCTCAGAAGATGTTTTATAAGAGATTCCTAATTTAAAAACGACTCTCCTTTGCTCCATTCTTTTTAAATTCTGCACTCTTGAATCTGTTAAATCAGTATTCGACATCACTAACTGCTCTCCTCCTACTGCGCGGATCCTTGTTGTTTTTATTCCTATGTATTCAACAGTGCCCGATTTATCATCAACAGTAATAGAGTCTCCCAACTCAAAAGGTTTATCAAAAAAGATAACGAAGTAGCTGAACAAATCTTTAAGAATAACCTGTGCTGCCAGCGCTATGGCAATACCTCCAATACCAAGTCCTGCGATAAGAGTGGTAATATCGTAGCCCAGATTGTCAATCAGGAAAATGATGCCTAATATCCATACTACAACATTTAAAATAACAATGATGCCGCGAGCCTGCTTCTTTTTGTCATCTTGATATTTTGAGCCGATATAACTTGTTATTGAATAGCTGATCAGAGCAGTAATCAGCCGGATGATAAAGAAAGTGCTTGTTGCAAGAAAGGCGATTTTTATTATATGCTCCGTTTTTGTATTAAAGGTGAGATAGGATGTACCTGAATAAATAAACAACAGGTAGAAGAAAGGAAGTACATGCTTTTCAATAACCTGAACTAAGAAATCATCAATAACTGATTCTGTTTTCTCTGCCCATTTTTTTAAGCGGACAAGCACAACTGTTCTTATAATCTTTAAAAGTATAAGCAAGCCGGCTATTATTAAAATTGCTATTAACCAATCCTTTAGTGAGTTTCCTAAAATGATGTTGTCCTGAAGTTTATCCATCTCTTAATATAATCTTGTCGGTGTTTATGAAAACCGTTTCCGTAAAACTAAAAATTGTACTTATAAATGGAAGTAGTCTTTCTGTTTTTTTCTGAATATTTTTCAAAAGGATTTTCTACTCATTTGTTCACTACCGGATGAGGGCTGTATCTTATGGGTTGTAAATGTTTGTTTTTGAAAGATTTACATTCACTTTATTTCATTAGTAAGCCGAAACCGTTTATTGATTATTACAACTCTTTCAATCTGAATATTATTGAATTGATACGATACCGGAATTTTACTGTCCGAACGATATTTTTTTATAATCAACTGATAAAATTTACTTTATTTGACCCTTAAATTATTCCGAATGAATTTATTTTTTCTGAAATATCTTATTCCAAAAGATAGAAAATTTTTTCCGCTTTTTGAGAAGTCGGCAACTAATCTGGAAAAGGGAGGCAAACTGATTCATCACCTTATGACTATGAGTGTTCCGGAAACCCGGAAAATGATTATTGCTGAAATTGAACAAGTAGAACACGATGGAGATGATATCACACATGAAATATTTAATGAACTCGGAAAAAATTTCATTACTCCTTTCGACCGTGAAGACATTCATCGTTTGGTAACCTCTATTGACGATGTACTCGATTATATTCACGGCTCAGCAAAGCGAATTGATATTTACAAAATCAACGAGTTCCCATCTGAAATGGTGAAACTGTCTGAGTTGATAAAGTTGCAAACCGAAAAACTTCACAGTGCAATTTTTGAACTTCGTAATATGCGGAACTTACGCAAAATTACAGATTCATTAGTCAGCATTAACAGTATTGAAAATCATGCAGACGATATATTTGACCATGCTGTTGCCCGGTTATTTGAAACGGAAACCAACGCACTGGAAGTGATTAAAATTAAAGAAATCCTGTCTGCTCTTGAAACCGCAACCGATAAATGTGAAGATGCAGCCAATGTGATTGATTCTATTATAGTTAAAATGGCTTAGCATACAGACTCATGGATTTGAATTTACTGATTGTAGTTATTGTTCTTGCGATAATATTTGATTTTATTAATGGATTCCATGATGCTGCCAATTCCATTGCCACCATTGTTTCCACCAGAGTGCTCACTCCCTTTGCTGCAGTATTATGGGCTGCAATGTTCAACTTTATTGCCTACTGGATTTTTGAGTTGAAGGTAGCTGACACTGTTTCTAAAATAGTGATGCCTGAATATGTAACACTTCATGTTGTTTGCGCCGGAGTAATTGCTGCTATTATCTGGAACTTGTTAACATGGTGGTGGGGTATTCCTTCCAGTTCTTCCCATACGCTTATCGGCGGCTTTGCCGGAGCAGGTATTGCAAGCACAGGTAGTTTTGCCGTTATTGAATATGACAAGGTAATGCCTGTAATATCTTTTATTGTGCTGGCTCCTGTTATCGGAATGGTGCTGAGTTATCTGATTTCTGTTATCACTTTACACATTGTAAAAAAATTCCGCCCTTCGAAAATTGATGCAACTTTCCGCCGTTTACAATTACTTTCTTCCGCTGCTTACAGTTTAGGTCATGGCGGAAACGATGCACAAAAGGTAATGGGCATTATCGCTGCCGCCATGATTTCTCACGGAATGATTTCAGATATAAAACACCTGCCGGAATGGGTTCCTCTTGCCTGCTATTCTGCCATTGCAGCCGGAACCATGCTGGGCGGCTGGCGGATTGTTAAAACCATGGGACAGAAGATTACAAAACTTACTCCCTTTGAGGGATTTTGCGCTGAAACCGCCGGCGCTGTAACACTTTTCGGTACTCAGCACTTTAAAGTGCCTGTTTCCACCACGCATACCATTACCGGATCTATAGTAGGCGTGGGATTAACAAAAAGAGTTTCAGCCGTTCGCTGGGGTGTTACACTTCAACTGATATGGGCGTGGGTACTCACCATTCCCGTTTCTGCTCTGTTAGCTGCTTTAGTTTTTAAACTGCTCACA
This sequence comes from uncultured Bifidobacteriaceae bacterium, assembly GCA_964424455.1. Taxonomy (GTDB): domain Bacteria; phylum Bacteroidota; class Bacteroidia; order Chitinophagales; family UBA10324; genus CAYRJA01. The sequence continues at coordinate 271 of CAYRJA010000021.1, read as the reverse complement.
TGGGCTTTGGAATAAGCATATCCTTCCAATGAAATGACAAGAACTTCAGGATAATATATTTACAACTCATTTCCTTAGCGCCTTTGTATTCTGAAATTAAAAGATAATCCCTTGTTAAGTATCGGGATGCTTCCTTCGTCAGCATGACAAAGCAGAAACTTGTCTCAATCTCAGAACAATTCCGGGTTTCTTTAATTCCTTTATTTTTGTAAGAACAATAAACCCAAATTATTCAATAGAACCACCAATCCTAATGACGGTCATTAGAAAT
>CAYRJA010000020.1:20364-34327 GCA_964424455.1 uncultured Bifidobacteriaceae bacterium | reverse complement strand
TTTTTTCTTTTATACTTACCTGCCTTTACTTGTAGTTTTCATGCAACAATACCAACTCCACTTATCATTTTTCAAATTAACGACACCTACTTGCTTGGGATTTTTCAGGGAGGTATCTCAACTTATGACCTCTTACTAAAATACAAGCAATGGGATAAGAAAACTAAAAAATGGAGCAGAGCCAGAACCCTAAAGCATATTCATTGGACGGTTGACATTTTAATTAAGATGAGCCATGAACCAGAATTGACGAAAGATTTTCTTTCATTTCTTCTTGAGATGTGGAGTAAAACTAATCCGAACAAATCAGCTACTGAACGAAACAAAGCACTTGACATTGATAAAATTCTTAAAGACCATCAAGTAGAACTTGCTAAGTATGCAACGCTAAATACCAAAGGAGAATACAGCATTAAGTTTTTAATCGTTATCGCAAAACTTCTAATGCAGCAAGAGAAAAATAATTTGGATTCAGCTTACTTCTTTAAAAATTTGTTGGTAGCGTTACAGGAAGGAAAAGACATCTATAAAATGGTTTCAATCTCCACACACCGAGGGCGATGAAAGTATGCCAGCGACTAACATAAAGATTAAACGAAATTTTAAAAAGAAGGTATTATCGGTTATTAAACAGTTGTGTATCTAATGAAGTGTGCAAGCTCAAATTTTTACAATAGAGGTAAGCGGTGTAATCGTTTTTTTTTGTTGTAAAAATTTGAAAGAACATTTGTGCTTCGTATCCCTTCTTTTTTAAACATCGTTAATCCCTTCTTCATTAGCTTTCCGAACTTCGCTACAGGTTTCATTGACAGTTTAAAAAAAATTACTGCCTGTTGCACTTGAAACCTGAATCCGCAAAAGCATATTATTTTGCAATAGATATTGCAACTTCAATAACTTTTTTATATTTAGGGAAGCAATTAGATAATGACTGAGTTGAAGTTCATTCATTGAAAGGTTTTTGTCATTTGTTTCGTTAGTCATTATTTAGTTGACGGTAAGAGGAATTGTACTGTAACACCGATTAAATCTAAAAACCAAAATCCAAATACTATGAAAGTTTACGACGACAAGTTCATCAAGAACATTGTTCTTCTTGGCGCTTCCAAAACCGGTAAAACTACTCTTGCCGAAACCATGATGTTTGAAGCCGGACTGATAAACCGCCGCGGCACGGTAGAGGAAAACAATACTGTCAGTGATTATCATGAAATAGAACAGTATCGGGGCAGTTCCGTCTATTCTTCACTGATGCACACTGAATGGCGCGATTACAAAATCAATATCATTGACACACCGGGATTAGATGATTTTATCGGCGAAGTAATTGCTGCTTTGCGTGTTGCTGATACAGGAGTAATGGTGTTGAATGCTCAACACGGAATGGAAGTAGGCACAGAACTGATATGGAACTATGTGGATGAATATAAGAAGCCGGTAATCTTTGCCATCAACCAACTTGATCACGAAAAGGCAAACTGGGAAGAAACAGTTGAGGAAGCACAAAGCCGTTTCGGTGCGCCATTCGTTTTGATGCAGTACCCATTGAACGCTGGCATAGGATTTAATTCTATTATTGATTTACTGAAAATGGTGATGTATAAATTTCCTGCAACAGGTGGAAAGCCGGAGAAATTGCCTATCCCGGATTCAGAAAAAACAAGAGCGGAAGAACTTCATAATAAATTGGTAGAGAAGGCTGCAGAGAATGATGAGAAACTGATGGAGTTGTATTTTGAGAAGGGAACACTTGATGAGGATGAAATGAAAATGGGAATAAAAAAAGGAATGATGAAACATGATTTATTCCCTGTGTTCTGTTTGTCTGCAAAAAATAATATGGGCAGCGGGCGCATGATGGGTTTTATTGATAATGTAGCGCCGTGTGCCGGTGAAATGCCTGCAGAGCAAGATGAAAACGGAAAAGAAATTCCCTGTGATGCATCAAAACCTACGGCGCTTTTTGTTTTCAAATCATTAATTGAACCGCATCTGGGAAACCTTTCCCTCTTTAAAGTAGTGAGTGGTGAAGTAAAAATTGGAACTGAACTGGTTAACGAATTCAACAACAATACCGAAAAAATAAATCAACTGTTCATTATTGACGGTAAGAATCGCAACGCAGTGAATAAACTTTCCGCAGGGGATTTAGGCGCAACGCTTAAACTAAAATCCACGCTGACAAATCATACGCTACATGAGAAAGGATTTGATGTGGCAATAAAAGAAATTGAATTTCCTGAGTCAAGAATGAAGGTAGCCATAGTGGCTAAGAACAAACATGATGACGAAAAACTCGGAGAAGTACTCTCAGAAATTCATCGGGAAGATCCTACAATTACTATTGAATACTCGCGTGAACTGAAGCAAGTGATTCTTGGAGCACAGGGAGAACTTCATTTAGCTGCCACTAAATGGAGATTGGAAAATATTTACAAACTGTCTGTTGAATTTGAGAGAACAAAAATTCCTTATCGGGAAACTATTCGCAAACAATCGAGGGCAACTTACCGTCATAAGAAACAATCGGGCGGGGCAGGGCAGTTTGCTGAAGTGGCAATGATGATAGAACCGTACTACGAAGGATATGCTCCGCCGAAAGAATTTAACATAAGAGGTAAGGAAGAAATTAATTTGGAATGGGGCGGAAAACTGATTTATCATAACTGCATTGTTGGCGGTGCAATAGATACCCGGTTTATGCCTTCTATTCTGAAAGGTGTTATGGAAAAAATGCAGGAAGGTCCCACAGCCGGCTCGTATGTGCGCGACATTTGCGTATATATATACGATGGAAAAATGCACCCTGTTGATTCAAACGATATGGCATTTAAAATTGCCGGCATGATGGCTTTTAAAGATTGCTTCCGTCAGGCGGATCCAAAACTGTTGGAACCCGTTCAGGATTTGGAAGTGCTGGTCCCTGAAGAAGATATGGGCGCAATCATGGGCGACCTGCAAACCCGCCGTGCCATAATACTCGGAATGGATTCAAAAAATCATTATCAGATTATCAAAGCTAAAGCACCACTTGCCGAATTGGAAAAATATTCTACCACGCTTCGTTCGCTTACTCAGGGACGTGCGAGTTTTAAATCCCGCTTTGCTGAATATGCACTTGTACCCGGAGAAATTCAGAAGAAGTTGCATGATGAATACGCAAAAATTGAGGAGAAAGAGCAGGTATTGGCGTAGGTTTAACACAATATTGTCATTCCGACGAAGGAGGAATCCGTTCGTTCTTTGTGTCATGTCGAGGAACGAGACATCCCTACATTCAACGATGAAATCCCTCGCTGCACTTGGGATGAACTGTGTTTCTCTTTCATACTGACGAACGAAAGAAACGGCTGAAGCCGTCAATGGGGAAATTTATCTTTTGTAGCCCACAATTTATACCGTAGGCTAATAGCAATCAAAGCATTATCCACACAGCAAAAACCTGCAATAATCACCTTAAAATATCAGTTACAAAATCATAATTTTCTCCTTCATTTCCCGCTTCTGTTTTATTATCTTTGAGCGCCTTAAAAAAGAGCATAATGCAGAATGTTCAGCATGGAAATATTGCCATTCTTAACATACTGTAAATTGTATAAACAAATAAGAAATGACTGAGAGAATTATCCCGATTAACATAGAAGAAGAGATGAAAACCGCCTACATTGATTATTCAATGTCGGTAATAGTATCGCGTGCCATACCTGATGTGCGCGATGGATTGAAGCCCGTTCAGCGCCGTGTGCTTTTCGGAATGTATGAACTGGGTGTGATGAGTAATCGCCCTTACAAGAAATCAGCAAGAATTGTCGGTGAAGTGCTGGGAAAATATCATCCGCATGGCGACTCATCCGTTTATGAAGCGATGGTGCGCATGGCGCAGGAGTGGAGTTTGCGTTATCCATTGGTTGACGGACAGGGAAACTATGGCAGCATTGACGGGGACAGCCCTGCAGCAATGCGTTATACAGAAGCGCGCCTTCAGAAAATTGCCGAAGAAATCATGATGGACATAGAAAAGGATACGGTTGATTTTCAGTTGAACTTTGATGACACGCTGAAAGAGCCGACCGTTATGCCTTCGCGCATCCCCAATCTGCTGGTAAATGGCGCTTCCGGAATTGCTGTGGGAATGGCAACAAATGTATTGCCTCACAATCTTTCAGAAGTCATAGATGGTATAGTTGCTTACATTGATAATAAAGAAATCACTATTGCCCAGTTGATAGAGTTGGTTAAAGCTCCCGACTTTCCTACAGGAGGAATTATTTATGGCATCACAGGAGTGAAAGAGGGCTTCCTTACAGGTAGAGGAAAAGTGGTGGTACGAGCAAAATCTTCTTTTGAAACACTTAAAAACGGAAGAGAAAGAATCATCATTGATGAAATTCCTTACCAGACTAACAAGGCACAGATTATAGTAAAGATATATGAGTTGATGGAGGAAAAGAAGATAGAAGGAATTTCTGAATGTCGTGATGAATCAGACCGCGAAGGAATGAGAATAGTAGTAGAACTCAAACGTGATGCAATTCCTAATGTGGTGCTGAATCAACTCTTTTCTTATACGCCGCTGCAATCTTCTTATGGTATCAACAACATTGCGCTTGACCACGGTCGTCCGCGCCTGCTGAATCTGAAAGACATGATTCAGTGCTTTGTTGATTTCCGTCATGAAGTGGTTGTGAGAAGGACAAAATTCGATTTGGCAGAAGCAGAAAAGCGGGCACATATTCTTGAAGGATTATTAATTGCACTCGATAATCTGGATGCCGTGATAGCGCTTATCCGTGCCTCACAAACTCCCGATATAGCAAGAGAGGGATTGATGAGCCAGTTTGGATTGAGTGAAATACAGGCGAAGGCAATCCTTGAAATGCGCTTGCAACGTCTCACCGGATTAGAAAGAGATAAGATAAAAGAAGAGTATGCGGAAGTGATGAAGCAGATTGCTTACTTCAAAGAAATACTTTCCAATGAAACACTCCGCTTTCAAATCATCAAAGATGAATTGACGGAAATCAAAAAGAAGTATGGTGATGAGCGAAGAACGGAAATAGTTGTAGCAGCGGATGATATTGATATTGAAGATTTGATTGAAGAAGAGGAAATGGTGATAACGATTTCCCGTCTTGGCTATATCAAGCGCACACCGCTCACAGAATACCGTGTACAAGGCAGAGGAGGAAAAGGCGCTATTGGCAGCACTGCCCGCGACGAAGATTTCATAGAGAAATTATTTGTGGCTTCCACACATGATTACTTTTTATTCTTCACCGATCAAGGGAAGTGTTACTGGAAAAAAGTGTATGAAATTCCGGAAGGAACAAAGACATCAAAGGGACGTGCGTTACAAAATCTGATTAATCTTCCGCCGGGTGACACCGTTCGCGCAGTGATTGATATTCATAATCTGAAAGATGAAGACTATCTGAATAACAACTTCATCGTGTTCTGTACAAAGAATGGTATTATCAAGAAAACTACTTTGGAAGAATTCAGCCGTCCGCGTGCTAATGGTATAATAGCTATTAATATTGACGAGAGCGATCAGTTACTGGAAGTTAAACAAACCAACGGAAACTGTGAAGTGTTGATGGCGGTGAAATCAGGCAGAGCAATTCGTTTTCCTGAATCGAAAGTGCGCCCGACAGGTAGAAACTCAAGAGGAGTTTATGGAATAGAACTGGATAATGGAAACGATGAAGTAATTGGCATGATTTGCGTAGATAAAAACGATAAAGAAACCACTGTGCTTGTTGTATCGGAAAAAGGTTATGGTAAGCGTTCTTATCTGGATGATGCTGAAACCGGAGAACCGGAATACCGCATCACTAATCGAGGCGGCAAAGGAGTAAAGACGATTAATGTTACAGATAAAACAGGCAAACTGATTGCGATTAAAGCTGTAACAGAAAATGATGGGCTGATGATTATCAATCGCTCGGGTGTTACCATCAGAATTAATGTGAAAGATATTTCTGTACTCGGCAGAGCTACACAAGGTGTCCGCCTTATCCGTCTGCAAGACGAGGATGAAATTGCAGCAGTGGCAAAAGTGGAGATAGAAGAAGATAAGGAGGATAATGCAGACAATGAAACAATTACACCCACCGATAACCCTGTTGAATAATTACATGAAAACTCAGAAGTAATAAATGAGTTTTGTGTGTTGAATTTTACTTTTTTAAAAATAGAATAATGAAAAAAACTTTCTCTTCAATTGTAGTACTGTTGATATTATCACTGTCACATTTTGCATCTGCTCAGAAAATTGAGTTACAGAATGCATACAGTTACTGGAAAAACGGCGAACTGGAAAGTGCGCTTAAATCCATCAACCTTTGTACAAATAATGATGTTACCAAAAACATGGCAAAGACATGGATGTACCGCGGCAATATCATGCTCTCTATAGCAGAAGATGCTAAAGAATCGGGATTGGTATTTGAACCGTTGGATGAAGCATATAAATCATATATGAAAGCACGCGAATTAGATATTAAAAAGGAATACAAATTCGACTTACAGATTTTTATGCAGGCATTGGCAAAAGCATATTACAACATGGGAGCAACGTCCTACAATAAGTTGCAATATTATCCTGCTTATAAAAACTTTAATCGTGTGTATGAATTAACAAATTTGCTCAATAACGATTACAAAATGGATGTGGAAACAGACACGCTGAATTTCCTGAGAGGATTTTGTGCATTAAAGACTGAAAAGTATGAAGATGCAAAGAATATTTATTCAACACTCATAGCTAATAATAAATACAAAAGCTCTGACATATATAGTAACCTGAGTACTGTGTATCTCGAACTGAAAGATACTGCCGCAGCTTTAGCTACAATTACAAAAGGTCGTGAAATTTATCCTGAAGATAATCCTTTGCTTATTCATGAACTGAACATTTATTTATTCACTCATCAGATTGATAAAGCCATCAATAATCTGAAGGAAGCTATTTCAAAGACACCGGACAATGCGCAACTTTACAATGCATTAGCAGGCACTTATGATAATCTGAACGACACGACAAATGCAATTATAAATTACAAAAAGGCAATCGCACTGAAACCTGATTATTTTGAGTCGTATTTTGGAATAGGAAGAATTTATTTTAACTCAGCAGTGGAAGTAAACAATCAGATGAATAAACTCGACCTAAAAGAGCAAAAGAAATATGATGAACTCTCAAAAGTAAGAGACGGTTTGTTCCAGCAGGCAATTCCATATCTGGAGAAAGCAAGGAGTATTAACCCTAAAGATATGGACACACTTAATGCGCTGAAAGAATTATATACTCGTACTAATCAATTAGACAAAGCGGGGCAAATCAAAAAGGAAATGGATGGAGGGAAATAACCTTCTGTTGGTTTTCTTAAAACTTACCTGATTAGTGTTACATTCCCTTTCTTGAGAAGGGCGCTGCCGTCGGAACATACTCCTTCCAGATACCAGACATAAACAGCGGGTGAGCATAACTGTCCTTTGAATGTGCCATCCCATCCCTGATTCAGGTCAGAGGTTTCAAACATCAATTCTCCCCAACGGCTGAACACTCTGAAGTAAGTAACATGCTGCAATCCATAGGAGCGTACCCTGAATACATCATTACGACGGTCACCGTTCGGCGTAAAGGCATCCGGGACATATACGGCATCATCACTGCAGGTGAGAGATATTTTTACTTCACCTTCGCGGCGACAACCATTTGAGTCTATCATTGAAACTGTATAGGTCATCGGCTTATCAGGATGAACTACTGTAGGATTTGGACAATTTGTACAACTTAAAAATTCAGGCGGCGACCAGACAAATGTTCCGTTTCCATTTCCATAGGCATATAGCTGATAGTTCTGTCCCGATACAATTTCAGCATCAGCGCTCACGCTGATATAAGGCTGCGGACTTACTGTAACAACTGATACATCGGAAGCGGTAAAGCAAATACCATCAGTGGATGTTACAGTATATGAAGTGGTTGCAGCAGGCGAAGCGATTGGATTAGCTATATACGGATTATCTAATCCATCTTTCGGACTCCATTTATAGCTGTTACCACCCGTAGCGAAAAGTTGTACTACACCTCCTTCACATACAGTAGCGCCCGGACTGGCATGGATATTCATTGAATCTTTCAGGAATATCTGAACGGAATCAGTATTAGAACACCCGAATTCGTCTGTTACAGTTAAGGTATAAGTGATGTTATGCAGCGGAATACAAACAGGATCTGAAATTCTTGAATCAGAAAGATAATCCTGCGGAATCCATTCAAAATGTTTTCCCTCTTGACCATGAAGCTGAACAAAACCACCCTTACAAACCAAAGTATCTCTTCCGGCATCTATATAAGGTTTATGGTGAACAGTTACTATAACTGAATCAGATGAAACACACCCGATTGTATTAGTTACGCTTACTGTGTATGTAGTTGTAACAGACGGAGAAGCGGTTGGATTAGGAATAAATGGATAAGTCAGTGATGCATCTGGGAACCATGAAAAACTGCCATCGCCCGTAGCATTTAATGAAGCGGAAGAACCTATACATATATCTGCACCCTTAGAAACTGTTACAACCGGATTTGGGTGAACATTCAATATTATTGAAGCAGCGCCGGAACAGCCGGAGCTATTTGTTCCTGTTACAGTATAGGTTTGTTCAGTTGCTGGGCTGGCTATAATATTATCTCCTGTAGATACATTTAAACCTGTTAAAGGCGACCATTCATAAACAGAAGCGCCGCTGGCTTGCAGGGTGGCGGATTGTCCTGAACAAAGCGTAGAAACAGATGACTCAATCTTTATTACTGGATTTGGCAGAACCTCTACTGTTACAGCAGATGTGTCAGTACATCCGTTTAAGTCAGTTCCTGTTACAGAATAAGAGGAAGTAGTAACAGGGTTCGCAATTACTGTTACTCCGGTAGTGGTATTTAAACCAACTGCCGGTGACCACTTATAGTTTAATGCCCCATCTACTGAAATATTTGTAGAAGTCCCCAAACAAATGGACGGATTGCTTACTGAAATATTTAATACCGGCTTTGGATTAACAGTTAAAGGAATTGAGTTTTGTGCAGAACATCCGTTAATGTCTATGCCTGTTACAGTATAGGTAAGGGAAGAAGTAGGGATTGCGGAAAGGCTATTACCTGAAGAGGCGCTTAACCCGGTAGATGGATTCCATGAATAAGATAATGCTCCGCTTGCAGTCAATTCAGCAGATGTTCCTATGCAAAGAGATGATGTGTTGGAGGATACAGTTATAGCAGGTAAAGGATTTACTGTTACAACTGAGTTTATTTCTCCGCTGCATCCGTTTGAGTCGTATCCGGTAACAGTGTAGGTTACAGAAGAAATGAGAGTAGCTGTTACAGTTGGACCTGAACTTGTATTTAACCCTGTTGAGGGCGTCCATGAGTAATTTGTTGCACCTGTTACATTCAACGAAACAGAATCACCGGAGCAGATAGTGTTTTTAGAAGCATGGAGACTCATTACGATAGGAGGATTAACGCTAATAGTAACAGTATCTGAAGAAGTACATCCTTTTGTACTAATCCCTGTAACTGTATAAGTCATGTCAGACAGAGGAGATGCTGAGATAACATCTCCTGTAGTAGCGCTTAATTCTATTGAAGGACTCCATGTATAGCTGTTAGCTCCGGCAGCAGTAAAGGTGGCTGAGGAGTGATAACAAATATCCTTTTTGTCAGAAGATACACTTACAGTTGGAACAGGGTTAACTGTTACAACTGCTTTAGCAGAACTACTGCAACCATTTGTATTAATACCTGTAACAGAATAGGTTGTTGTCACTGAAGGTGAAGCGATAACTGGATTCCCTGTTACAGTATTTAATCCGTCAGCAGGCAGCCATGAATAGTTCATTGCACCGCTTACATTAATTGTAGCAGACGAACCGATACATATTGCAGGATTACCGGATATAATATTTATAATCGGATTATCCTTTACCTGAACTGTTACAACTGCATTTCCGGAACATCCATCTGCATTCATCCCGGTTACGGTATAAGTTGTGCTTGATTTTGGAGACGCAGTTACTGTATTTCCTGTTGTAGAACTCAGCCCTGTTGATGGCGTCCACGAATATTTTACTCCTCCGTTTGCCGATATAACCGACGAAGAATTGATACAAATAGATGGTTTTGTCGGTGTAGCAGTAATGACAGCGCCTGCGTTTATTGTGGTATGCTGAATTGCAGAATCAGAACATCCGGCTGTTGTTGTGTAAGTGTATTTAACTGCATAGGCGACGCTTCCGCCGGCAATTGAAGGATAGAAATAATTTCCGTTTACTCCCTTTCCTTCATAAATTCCTCCTGCAGGAAATCCAATTAATGTATCAACAGTAGAAGAGCTGCAATAGTTAGGATTTAATCCGGATAATGTGACTATCGGTTTTGTATTTACTGTAACAGTAGCAGTTATATCATTTTTACAATTGTTTATATAGCCGGTTACTGTATATGTCGTTGTGCTTGCAGGATGTACGGTGATTGACTCAGTAGTATCTCCATTACTCCAGAGATATTTTGCTGCACCGGTAGCAGCCAGCACAGCAAAATTATCCTGGCAAATTGAAGCATTATTTACAGTGATAACAGGAAGAGGTTCTACTGTTACAACAGCAGTAACAGAATTACTGCATCCGTTTAATATCCCTGTAATGCTATAAGTAGTGGATGTATTTGGAGAGACCACTATACTATCGCCGGTAATATTTCCGGGCAACCATTGATATTGAGCAGCTCCCGAAGGAATTAATTTAGTTGTGTTACCCGAACAAATTGTTTCATTATTTACTAAAATGACTGGAAGAGGGTTCACTGTTACAATCAGAGTGGTGTCACCTGTACATCCTCCTGCATCATAGCCTGTGACAGTATAGGTAGTAGTTACAGACGGTGAAGCAGTAATGGATGAACCAGAGGTTGTGCTTAGTCCTGTTGATGGCAGCCATGTATAGTTGTCAGCGCCTGAAGCTGAAAGAATGGTGAATGATCCGGCACAAATGCTATCAAGAATTGCAGAAGGAATGACAGGAATTTTTAAGCCGGTATTTATCTCTACAGTTGCTGATCCGCTACATCCGTTCACATCTGTTCCGGATACTGTGTAAGTGGTATTAATGGTTGGAGCCGCTGTAACGGATGAGCCAGTTGTTGAGCTTAATCCTGCTGATGGAGACCACAAAAAATTATTTGCACCGGAGGCAGATAAAACTGCTGACGATCCGGTGCAGATAGTGGAGTTATCAGGTGTAACAGTAATCAACGCTGTATTATTTACACGGACATGCTGAGTGATTGTATCTGAACAACCCAATGAGTCAGTATAAGAATAGGTAACAGCATAAGGACCGCCAATCCCTGCAGTAAAAGGATTAAATATGTTTCCACTGATACCTGTGCCGGTAAATGTGCCGCCTGATGGAATTCCCATTAAGGTGTCAGTACTGTTTAAAATACAGTAATCAGATTTTAAGCCGGTAAATTGTACAGATGGAGGTTGATGAATCATTACAGTAAACTGAGCAGTATCTGAACATCCGAAAGAATTCCATCCTGTTACAGTGTAAGTGGTAGATATGTTTGGAGTAGCTGTTACAGTTGCGCCGTATAATGAACTCAAAGTGGAATCAGCGCTCCACAAGAAAAGATTAGCTCCCGTTGCAGTCAGAACAGCGCTATTACCTTTGCAAATAGCAGTGGTGTATCCGTTGATCCGTAATGCAGGATTCACTTTTACCTCGAACGAAACCTGCCCACTACATCCGTTAGCATCAATACCTATTACCGTATAAGAAGTGGTAATAGTAGGGCTGGCGGTAACATTTGCCCCTGTGGTTGCACTCAATCCAGTTGATGGAGTCCATGTATAGGAATCAGCGCCTGCCAGCATGATATTAACTGAATCCATTTTACAGATGACGGGGTTAGTTGGCGTATTAATGATGTGAACAGGCGCACCCACATTTACCACACCAATGGCAGTAGAATAACAGCCCAATGTATCTGTTCCGAAAACTGTATAAGTAGTAGAGGATGTAGGATTTGCTGTTACAATTGCTCCGGTATCTGTATTTAAACCGGTTGAAGGTGTCCATTGATAGTTCACAGCGCCGCTTGCAGACAGAGTTGCAGAAGAACCATTGCAAATAGAAGTAACTGAAGGGCTAACTGTTACGACAGGCAGAGGACTGACTTTTACAATTACACTGGCAGAATCAAAACATCCGGTATGGTTTATTCCAATTACAGTGTAAGTAGTTGTGCTATCCGGTGCTGCAATGATAAGTGAGTCAGCCGTAGAGCTAAGTCCTGTTGCGGGTGTCCATTTGTATGTATCAGCGCCTATGACGGAAAGCGGGGTAGAGGAGTTTATACAAATAGTTGGTGTATTTGGTGTTACAGTAACTGAAGGTGAAGGATATACAGTTACAATCATGCTGTCAGTATCAGAGCAGCCGTAGGTGTTTGTAAATGAATAATGAATAACAGTAGGACTTCCTGTTCCGGCGCTATCCGGGTAGAAAAGATTACCACTTACACCAGTTCCGGTAAATAGCCCTCCAACAGGAGTGGCTGAAAGAGTTATAGGAGGCGAACTATTACAAATCAAAGAATTGCTTTTTATTATTGCAGTTTGAGGTGCAGGATTTACAGTGACTAAAGAGATAGTTGTGTCAATACATCCGAATGTATTTACTCCTGTAATAGTATATGTTACAGAAGTAGCCGGTTTTGCTATTACATTATTACCAGTATAATCAGATAAATCAGTAATCGGACTCCATGAATAACTTGTTGCTCCTGTAACAGATAATAATACAGAATCACCGGAGCAAACAGAATAATCACTACTACTTATTACAGGATTAATATGAACAGTTACTACAAAAGTTGTGTCACCACTACACCCGTTATTATCAGTACCTGTAATTGTGTAAGTAGTTGTAAAGTTTGGGTTTGCATCAACTGCTTGCCCGGCAGAGGCGCTCAACCCTGTCGAAGGTGACCATGTATAATTGTCAGCGCCATAGGCATTTAATGCCACTGTATCTCCCTTGCAGATAGCTGCTGAAGCAGAATTAATCTGAATAGATAACCCTGCACCGACAGTTACTGTTACAGTAGTGAAGCTGCCACAACCGTACGCATTTTCACCTGTTACAATGTAAGTTGTAGTTACTAATGGATTTGCAGTAACAGAATTACCAGTAGTAGCACTCAGTCCTGTTGATGGAGACCATGTATATGTAACACCTCCTGTGGCATCAAGTGTTGCAGTGCTGCCAATACAGATTGTTGGGTTAGTTAATGCTGAAATATTCGGAAGAGGATTTACAGTTATAACAGTGGTCGCACTGCTCTTACACCCATTAGAATCAGTGCCGGTTACAGTGTAAGTGGTGGTAACATCCGGTGTGGCAAATACCATATCGCCTGTTGTAACAGATAATCCTGATGCAGGAGACCATTCATAGGAAATACCACCTGAAGCAATTATTACTGTACTTTGCCCGATACAAATAGTATCGGCAACCGGAGATACGGTAACTGGAGAACCATGAGTTACCTTAATGGATACACTGTCTGAATTTGCACACCCGTTCATATCAGCACCTGTTACAGTATATACAATGTCAGTTAATGGATTAGAAATTACAGATGAATCACCTGTATTATTAAGATAATCTGCCGGCGACCAAGTGTAACTTAACCCCCCTGTAGCATTAAGTATTATTGAAGAGCCGGTACAAGTCAATATACTGTCAGGTGTTGCCTGTATCAGTGGTAAAGGCAGGATAATAACAGGTACTTCAGCAACTCCTGTGCATCCGATTATATCTATACCCGATACCGTGTAAGTGGTATTTACAGAAGGCGCAGCCGTTACATTTGATCCTGTAGAATTGCTCA
>CAYRJA010000020.1:0-20354 GCA_964424455.1 uncultured Bifidobacteriaceae bacterium | reverse complement strand
TTGGCTGTAACATTAAGTGAAATAAAGTCGGCTACAGTTACAATGAGTGCATTAATACCAATACAGCCTGAGCTGTCAGTGCCTGTAATTGTGTAAGTAGTTGTTACAGTAGGGGAGGCAGTCACAACTGATCCGGTTGTAACATTTAATCCGGTTGCAGGTGACCATGAATAAGTTTCAGCGCCTGATGCATTTAATATTACTGATGAGCCATAGCATATTGTAGGATTGTACGGTGTAACGTTTAATACAACAGGCGGAGATACCTTAATCATTACTGAATCATTGGACTCACAGCCATTTGTATTTTTTCCTGTTATATAATAGGTTGTATTTTCAGTAGGGTAGGCATTCACATTAGCACCTGTTGAATCACTGAGAGTTGCAGAGGGAGTCCACAAATAAGTAGAAGCGCCGGAGGCTGTAAGTGTTGTGCTTTCACCAAAACAAAGAGAGGTATTTCCTGTGGTCAGGTTTAATACAGGAGGCTGGTTTGCATTTATAACAGAGGTTATGGATGCACTACAACCATTAATGTCTGTTCCAATAACTGTGTATGTTGAGTTTACACTTGGATGAGCAGAAACGCTATCATTAGAAATAATATTCAGACTGGATACCGGTGACCAATTATAGGTAGAAGCTCCTGAGGCAACCAATAAAACAGAATCACCGGTACACAAGTCCGATACTGAAGGGTTAACTGAGATGACAGGTAATGGATTTACTGTAACAACAGCAGTTCCGGTACCACTGCAACCGGCTAAGTCTGTACCTGTTACAGTGTAAGTTGTACTACTGGAAGGTGATGCTATTACAGTTGTTCCGCTCGTTATATTCAAACCAGTTGATGGTGACCAGAAGTAATTAGAAGCGCCTGTTACAGATAGTGTATCATTATCCCCGATACAAATAGAGATAGAGGAAGGTGTAATACTGAGTGTAATATTAGATCCGATACCCACTCTGGCAATAGCGCTGGCAGTACATCCGTTTGAGTTTGTTCCGGTAACAGTGTATGAAGTATTGATTGTCGGATTAGCAGTTACAGATGAACCTGTGGTGGAACTGATATAGAAATCAGGCGACCATGTATAAGTTTGAGCGCCCGATGCGGTCATTGTGGTGGAAGAACCAAAACAAATGCTTGGATCAGAAGGGGTAACAGAGATAACAGGGGAAGAAAGAACTGTTACAACAGAAGTTGATGTATCTGTACAGCCATTCACATCTGTTCCGGTTACAGTGTAAGTGGTAGTAACAGTGTTAGTAGCAGTAACACTGGCGCCACTTGTAATGCTCAGTCCTACAGAAGGTACCCATGAGTAGGAAGATGCTCCACTTGCAGTTAGAGTAGAACTACTGCCGGAACAGAAAGATGGTGTTGTTGAATGTATAGATATAGAAGGATTAGAAAAAACATTAATTACAATAGTTGTGTTACCGGTGCAACCGTTGTTATCTGTACCGGTTACAGTATAAGTAGTTGTTACTGTAGGTGAGGCGGTAACGACAGCACCCGTTGTACTACTCAATCCTGCAGAAGGCATCCATTTGTAGGAATCAGCGCCGGAAGCTGTTACAGTAGTTGAAGACCCGATACAAATAGAATTTGTTGAAGCAACTGCAGAAATCACAGGAGGGGCGTTTACTACTACAACAACAGAATCTACACTCTGGCATAGCACAGAAAATGAAATATCATCTAATGCAAAATCATTTCCATTACGAATCGTATTTTGATTTACAATACAAATGGTTGCTGTTGTGTTTGTTCCTGAATTCCAAATAGCATGAAACTGCTTCCAGTTACACAAGGCAGGCAGTGCAGCAAAAGGAGAACCAAGCATACTGCCATTGACACTAAACTGTAACAGAGCAGGACTTCCGGCAGGAGAAACGGTTTGAACCCATGTAGAAAAATCATAGAGTGAATTTGGAACCACACTGATAGTCTGGCACCATACGCTTATATTCGGATCAGGCGCCCCGTTTACAACCATCATTTTTCCGGTCCCAGTAGTATGGTCTTTGCAGAAAAAGTTGTTGTGGACGGTGTGTGCATCGGTTCCAACCCAATACAGTCCTTCAGGATTCAGGTTTGTGGCATAGGTATAAGCGCTTGAGAACCCGGTATTACCTGCATTGAAGTCTCCATTTGTAATCAGGTTTCCCGTAGGAACGCTTCCGGTCAGATAATAGGTAGTTGTTATAGTTGGCGAGGCAACAGGGTTTGAAATAGTCGAATTATTTAGACCAGCAGCAGGCGACCATTCGTATTGTATCGCACCACTTCCTTGTAATTGTAATGAATTTCCGACACATATTGTTCCACCCGGTCCTGCGTCAACAGGTGTAGGACTGACTGATGTAATAATGGTGACAGATGATGAGGTACAGCCATTTATATCAGTGCCTGTTACAGTGTAAGTGGTAGTAGCGGTTGGACTTGCAACAACACTTGTTCCGGTTGTTTGGTTTAATCCGAAGGATGGACTCCATACAAAATTAACTGCGCCTGAAGCAGTCATTGTAGCAGCGTTGCCATAGCAAAGGATAGGATTACTGGGAGTTAATGAAATTACAGGATTAGATGTTCTTGAAACTTGTATCGTAGCAGTGGAGGAGCAACCAAGCGCATCTGTCCCTGTTACAGTATAAGTTATAACGTTAGACGGAGAACTGACAACTATACTTCCTGTAGTGGTATTTAATGCAGTAGAAGGAGACCATTTGTAAGTGGATGCCCCTGATGCAGTAAGAGTGCTTGTAGATCCCGGACAAACAACCGTATTCCCTGAAACACTTATTACAGGAGGCAGTTGAACATTTACTACAAAAGTAGATGCTCCTGTACATCCTGATGACGCTGTCCCTGTAACGGTATATGTAGTAGTTACCGTAGGTTGGGCTGTTACAATTGCTCCTGTCGTTTTATTCAACCCCGCAGCAGGAGACCATGTGTACAAATTAGCGCCGGCAGCAATAACGGTAGTTGATTGAGAGATACAGATGGTGCTTGAGGCGGGAGTAATGGCAATAACAGGAGAACTGCCTGATGAATTAATTACTACCGATCCTGAAGCAGTACAACCGGCTGAGTCAGTAAGTTGTAAAGAGTATGTGCCGGCGGGTACATCCTGAATATTCTGCGAAGTACTACCATTATTCCATAAAAACGTATAAGGAGATAATCCTCCTGTAACAGATACAGAGGCAGAGCCATTATTTAAGTTGCAAGTTGTATTAACAGTACTGAATGAGAGAGAAGGAGCTTCTGTACCGGTTAATACTACACTGGTTATTACTTCACATCCATTTCCATCTGTTACAGTGTAAGTGTATGTACCTGACGAAAGCTGGCTGACTGACTCGGTTGTATCTCCTGTACTCCATTGGTAACTGTAAGGAATGGTTCCGTCTGTTACAGTAAGTTCAATTGCTCCGCTATTCAACCCACAGGAATAGGGAGTAATTGAATAAGAAACCAACGGTCCCGGTAAATCATAAACAGTTACTGAATTAACGGCAGTACAACCGATAGAATCAGTTACAGTTATAGTATAGTCACCGGCAAATAATGAATCAATAGTATCATCAGTTCCTCCATTACTCCAAAGGTATGTATAGGGTTCGGTTCCTCCGCTTACGGAAACCCATGCTGAGCCATTATTTTTTCCGCAAGTGGTGTTATTGGCATACGAGCTTAATTCCGGCGGCAGAATATTATCAATTAATACAGTATCCACTTCAGAACAACCGCTTGAGTCAGTAAGGAAAAGAGTATATAGTCCCGCAGGGAGATTACTTATATCTTTAGTATTATATGTGCCATTATTCCAGCTAAAGGTGTATGGCATTGTTCCGCCTGTTACAGTTTCAATAATTCTTCCATTATTCATTCCACAAGTCATTGCAGATGTAGTATGGTTAAGAATCAACGGGGCATTACCGTCAACTGTGAACGAATCGGTAACGGCACATTGATACGAATCCATCACGGTTACAAAATAGGTTGAAGCATTCAGATTGCTGACATCTTGAGTAGTTTGCCCATTACTCCACAAATAAGAATACGGAGAAGATCCTTCGGAAACGGTTAAAGTTACTCCTCCTTGAAGGTTGCCGCAAACATCACCAGTCATACTTGCTGTTAAGTTTAGTTTAGGAATAGCGGTAATTGTTATACTGTCGGATGAACTGCATCCCCATCTGTCTGTAACAGTTACCGAATAATTTCCAGGAGACAGGTTAGAAACGCTTTGAGTGAAAAATGTACCTGAATTCCAATTGTAAGAATAAGGAGCATTACCCGAAGCAACTGTTGCTGTAACGCTTCCATTATCCAACAGACAGGTAGTAGGAATTCCTGATATATTGAGGACAGGGCTGTGTAAATCGGATATGGTAATACTCCCAGCAACAGTACATCCGTTTCCATCTGTTACAGTAACTGCGTAGTTATTACCCCCTGTTAATCCGGTTGCAACAGGCAAAGTCTGCGATGGGGAGGTGTTCCATACATATTGATAAGCAGGATTTCCACCGGTTGCATTTACCGTGGCATAAGCCCGATGTGAAGTACAGGTATCTGCGGGGGCTGTTAGATCGGTAATTACCGGAGATGCATTAATAGTGATAGTATGGCTGACGGAATGAGTACATCCCGAAATACTTGTTACGGTTTCGGTCACCTGATAAACTCCGGGACCGGAAAAGGAGTGCGTAGGATTTTTAAGCACAGAGGTATTACTGCTTCCTGATAGCGGATCTCCAAAATTCCATGACCAGTTCAGGATAGAGGAAGTGCCGTAGCTCGAATCGGTAAACTGGACTGTACTGTTACAGAAAACACTGTCAACGGTTTTGAATTTGGCAACCACATCATTAATTGAAACCGTTCCAACGGGTATGGCATAAATACACCCAATGCCGTCATCCAGGATTAATTCAGGATAGAAATTCCCTGTTCGTGTGTAAGTGTAACAAACGGAATCACCTATGCTCTGTACCGAACCATCTCCAAAATTCCATGTGAAGCTGATTGTGGAGGAGGAAGTAGCAGAAAAGCAAGTGTAATGCGGAGTGCAACCCGATGTTGGAGGAGTAGAAATTTTAGCAGTAGGACCGCTTACATGAATATAGTCAGTTAAAGTCAATGTGTCTTTACATCCGTTTTCGTTTGTTGCAATAAGTGTAACATCAAAATCCCCCGGCAGATTGTATATATGTGAAGGATTGGGCGCTGAAGAAACCTGACCATCTCCGAAATTCCAGAGATAAGTAGTATGAGAATCAGAAGAAACAGACAGATTAGAGAATGTTACTAACAAAGGCGGGCAAGTGGATGTTGTAACATCCGCTGTAAAATCAGCAACCGGTTTTGTTACACTTATATAATCATTATAGGTTGCAGTGTCTTTACATCCTGATGAATTGGTTGTAACCAATGTGACTGTAAATTTTCCTGTTGTATCGTAAGTATGACAGGGATTCACTTCCGTGGAAGAATTTCCATCACCAAAATCCCACTGATAACTCAGTCCGGTGCCTGTTGAATTATTTGAAAAGCAAATTTGAGTATGCTTGCATGCAGCGATATTACTTGCAGTGAATGATGCAACAGGTTGGATTACATGAACAGGATGTTCTATAGTGTTTGAACATCCCTTGTCATCTGTTACAGTTAAATGTACAGTATAATCTCCAGGAAGGTTAAAGGTATGATCCGGATTTTGTAGTGCAGAAAGATTATCGGCACTTAGACTATCTCCAAAATTCCAACTCCAACTTAGCAGCATAGTATTCTCAGAGTAAGATGAATCAGTAAAATGAACAGCAAGAGGTGAGCAACCACTTAAAGGATTGGCGCTGAAACCCGCCAGTGGATTATACACCGTTATGTAAGCATTCTTGTAAAGAGTGTCGCTGCAACCATCGGTATTAGAAACAATTAGCATGACATTATAGACTCCTGCCTGACTGAGATTAAAACACGGGCTTGCAGCAGCAGATATTGCTGCAGTTCCACCGGAAGTGTCTGTAACAGTCCATTGATAGCTTGCAGCGCCTGAAGAGATATTGTTCATACAGCTATTCAGAGGAGAACATCCCGATAAGGAACTTCCAGTGAAATCTGCCTTCAGTTTTTGTATGATAAACTCAATTTGTTGTGTGTCACTACATCCGGTTGAGTCATTGTTGACGGTAAGCACAGCAGAATAATTCCCTTCGGTTGTGTAAGTAACTGTTACAGTAGGAGAGGAGACAGAAGAAGGATTCCCTCCGGGAATGTTCCACGAATAACCCAATGCCCCAAGCGAACTGGAGCCATCTAATGTTACAACCATCGGATCATTACAACTTCTGCTGATATTTGGAACGGCAAGCGGCGGAACGGTTTCAATCAACCCTAATTTTTGAACAGTATCAGTACACCCGGAATTTGAAACAACAAGTGTTACATCCCATACTCCGGTGTCACCATAAGTATAAGAAGTGTTGGCGCCATTTCCTTCAATATTAAAATCATCACCATGAAAATCCCATAGGTAAACAGTATTTGAATCTACATTTCCGGATAAGTTGGTAAACAAGACAGGAAGGTTTGCACAGCTTACTGAAGGAGAACCGGAGAAGTCAGCCAACGGCTTATCACCGGTACAAACTGCCGCAGGAAGAACAGTAGTAGCAGTACATCCTTCCGCATTAGTAGTGGTAAGTGTTACAGTATAACATCCTTTTTGATTATAAGTGTGAACAGGAGATTGAAGAGCACTTATATTATCGCTTCCGCTTGTGGGATCACCGAAATCCCAACTCCAGGAAACAGGTTGACCGGTACTGCCGCTGTCGCTGAAAGCCACCGTCAGTGGGTAACAGCCGGATGAAGGGTGAGCCGCAAATGCAGCCAATGGACAATATAGTGTGATAATATTATTTTCAGAGAAAGAATTCTGACAACCGAAGCTATCTGTAACAGTCAGTATTGCAGAATAGTCTCCGCAGTTATTGTAAACAACTGAAGGATTTTCATCGGCAGAGTTAGAAGGCAAACCACCTGGGAACGACCACTCGAAAGCAAGACCTGTACCTGTAGGAGAATTGGTGAAACTTATAGTATCTGGGCGAATGCATGTATTTAATAAGCCCGAATAGGCGAAATGAGCATTCGGATTTTCATGGATAACTACGGTTGTGCATTTACTTGCTATACAACCGTTGCTGTAAGTTGTAGTAAGGCAAACAATGTATGAACCCCCGTTTGAGAATGTAATAAACGGACTGGCTGAATCATCGCCATAAATATCAGCATCAGGTGTTACAGTCCATTGCCAGGATACTACACCATTCCCCGTATCTGCCTGTGCAGAAAAAATATCTGAAGCACAGCCCTCTGTCTTGCTGATTGTAAAATCAGAAACAGGTTCTGACAAGATAATATGCCCGGATTTTGTAATGGTATCAGCACAACCTGTGGCATCTGTGACAATCAATGTGCTGGAATATATTCCGGCAGCAGTATAGGTTATTACCGGATTTTCATCAGTTGAAGACGAGGGATTTCCTCCTTCAAAAGTCCACTGATAAGAATAATTTCCAGAACCACCACTTACATCAGGAGTGTAGGTAACAGTGAATGGTGAAGAACAGGATGTTGAAACATCTGAGGTGAAATCTGCAACCGGAGGAGTTTGTATGCAAAGTAAATTATTAATGGTAGTATCGCTTATGCAGTTATATGTATTAGTGACAATCAGGGTAAGATTTTTGCAACCGGCTTCTGTGTAAATATGTGAAGGAGTTGAACCGGTACCGGTATATCCGTCACCGAAATCCCAGAAATAGTTCGTGATACTTCCGCTTCCGGCAGTAGAAGAATCGTTGAAAACAGCGCTGTAAGGAATACATCCGGTTCCGGAAACAGTTGTAAAATATGCATTAGGAGAACAACGAATAGTAATTGGTTTAATTACTGAATCTTTATTTCCTAAACCATCAGTTACTACAAGTTTAACATTGAAATCGCCGCAGTTAATATAAGTTGTTCCTGGATTTTCAAAAATTGAGTTGATACCCGGGTAAACACCAAAATTCCATTCATAGCTTAAAGGGGCTGTTCCGGTAGATGTATTGGTGAAACTGTAAACAGCAGGATTGCAATTAGGAAAAGGAGCTATTATATTAAAATCAGCCGTAGGTTGCGCTTTCAAAATCAAGCAGCTGCTAACTAACATCGTTAGAACCAATAAACCACTAAGAAACCTGCTGCTACTCATTTTCTTCAATGATTTATATCTTACGGATATACCTATAAATAGTTACCCAATATATCTACTTTATGTGCTCTGAATTTAAACTAGAAAAGCCTCCTGTGTTAGCAGAAGGCTTTTTTCCAATCTATTAATTAATTTAACGCTTTTTGAACTTTCTAACTCTTTTTCTGAAAGATAGCTTCTTACCTTTCAGCTTAAACAGATTCAGGATTTTATCAGTTTGAAAGAGAGATTTTTCATCTTCAACCAATTTCATTACAATACGCTCTTTACATACAATAATACTGTAATTCATAGGCTATATCTATAAGTAAACTAATTAATTATCTTTTCTATTGGATGTTATGCAGCCATTTGCTGCTGTTGCATTTCAAGCGCTTCAAGCTTTGCTAATTTTTTCATTTTGCGCTTTGATATTTTAAAATGTTCCATTGTCAGCATTTTGCCTTTAGCTATTTTAAAGGCATCAATTAATTCCTCCGCTGTTTTGTCAATTAAATAATCTACCGGAGAAGGAGAGTTTGGATACTTTTGTTCGTGGTGACTAATCAAAAACTGTAAATGTTCTTGTGGTGACATGTGGCTGTGTTTTTTAAAAGTAACCATTTATACAAAAATTTATATAAAAAGGTTACACCAATTTATATAAAATAAGTATAAGCCAATATTCTTGTAAAATAGCGAAAAACCGATTTATCTAATTAAAATCTGAAATTCTAAAGACCGAAAGTAGCTAAGGCTCTTTTTCTTTCAATTAATCCATCCGAATCGGACAGATTAGCTTCAATATCCTGAAGCATTTGTGAATTCATTCTAAGCATGAAATAACGAAAACCTGTAAAATCCTTTAAAGGGTGATTATAAGGCAGTTTTTCAAGAGCCACTTTTGACAGAAGCTCTCCTGTTGCCGTAAGAAGCAGTTTGTTCATCATATCACAACAGGCATAGACGACACATATTTCAGATGGGACCAGCAATATTTCTTTAGTGTTGTCAGGTGATGAGATGATATCAGTAAGTTGAAGGAGAATATTTTCCTCTGCCAGCAACAAGTCAGTGGTTTTACCAATTCCCTTACCCGTTTTTATCAACTCAAAATAGCCTGAAACAAAATGCAGGCAAGTGAGGATATGCGCCCTCCTTTCTTTCACCGGTGGAACCAACATAGTGTGATAAGACATTCATGGTTGGTTTTCTATTTGTAACAATACAACATTTTTTGGGAAGAGGAAAGAAAAATATAATACAAAGGATATACAATGAACTGCTTTTTTCATGCTGACGAAGGAAGCATCTGCACATTTAATGATGAGATCCCTCACTGCGTTCGGGATGAGTAATAGTGGGCAGATCCCTCGTTGCGCTCATTCTACCTGTCATTCCGACGAAGGAGGAATCCGCAAGTAAGCAGCAGTACTGTAACAAGAGACAGATCCATCGCTGCGCTCGGGATGACAGCATTAATAGAACGGCAACACTTTTTATTTTTCGTTTCTCCCGATTATCTTTTCAATTTTGTGATTATATTTTGCTATGAGAGATATTACAGTCATTGGCGCTGGAACTATGGGAAGCGGTATTGCTCAGATATTTGCTCTTCAAGGATTTAATGTTAAATTGTTTTCAAGAACCCATGCCACATTGGATAAAGCCATTCACTCTATCTCTAAAAGCATGGATAGATTAGGAAAAAATGGAACTGTAACAGTAAACCAAAAGGAAGAGACTATCCGTCGCATACATCTTTTTACTTCTTTAGCAGAATCCGTTTCCGGCTCTGACCTGATAGTGGAAGCGCTGGCGGAGAACCGGAAGTTAAAAGAAACCTTTCTAAAGGAGTTGGATACACTGTGTTCGCCTTTCACTGTTTTTACCACTACCACTTCCACTTTTTCCATCACACGACTGGCGGCTGTTACTAGCCGTCCCGATAAAGTGGTGGGAATGCACTTTATGAATCCTGTGCCGGTAATGCCATTGGTGGAAATCATCAGAGGAAGTCAAACCGGTAAAACTGTTACAGATCTTATTGTCAACTTAACAAAGCAGTTGGGTAAAACGCCGGTAGTTGTTAATGATTCTCCTGGATTTATTGCCAGCCGGCTGTTGGCGGTGCAGACCAATGAGGCGATATATTCCCTGTGGCAGGGAACTGCAGGTGTGAAGGAAATAGATGCTGTGATAAAATGGGGCGCATCTTATCCAATGGGACTGTTACAGTTGGCTGACTATGTGGGATTGGATATTATGTTACATTCCTTGCAAACATTGTATGCGGATTTTGGCAATCCGAAATATGCTCCTTGTCCGCTATTGGTGAATATGGTGGCATCCGGACACTGCGGAGTGAAAACAGGCAAAGGATTTTATGAGTATATTACAGGCACAAGTGAGATAATATCAGTTTCAAAAAAATTATTATAAAGACATGGGTGTGGTTATTAAAAGTTTTGGGCATTACTTGCCTGAGTATCGGTTAACAAACGCCGAACTGGCAAAACGATTTGATATTACGGAAGAATGGATTGTAGAGCGTACAGGTATTTTGGAAAGAAGATACTATAACGAAGGCGCTACTTCAGATATGATTGTGGCTGCTGCAAAAGATTGTCTGCGGAAAGTGAAAATTTCACCTAAGGATATTGATTATATTATAGTAGCTACATTAACGCCTGATTATCCTTGCCCTTCCACTGCATCGGTAGTTCATCAGAAGATAGGCGCTGAGAATGCAGCAGGATTCGATTTGTCAGCGGCATGCAGCGGTTACATTTATGCTCTGCAAATTGCTGCATCGCTGATTCATTCAGGCGTGTACAAGAATATTTTGGTTTGTGCTGCAGAACGGTTCAGCAGTGTAGTAAATCCGAATGACAGAAAAACTTCAGTAATATGCGGTGATGCTTCAGGTGTTACGCTTCTTCAATATTCGGAAGATAAAAACAATATCATTGACACTTTGTGCAGATTAGACAGTACCTATAATATGGATGTTACTATCCTGTTAGGTGGAAGCAAAACTCCGGTTACCCGTGATAATGTGTCAGAGGATACCAAGTTTATGCAGTTTAACAATAAAAGAATTTTTGATAACGGAGTTCAACTTTTTGGAAAAGCCATAAAAGAACTGATGGAAAGAAACCATTTCTCATTTGATGAAGTGGATTATATTGTTCCACATCAGGCAAACGGAAAAATGATTGAATCGCTGGCAACTTTCCTGCAACAACCGATTGAAAAATTTATTGTAAATATTGAATATACCGGTAACGCAGGCGCTGCCACTGTTCCGGTAGCTATTTCTGAGGCGCTGGCAAGCGGCAAACTGAAAGGCGGTGAGAAATTATTACTCGCTTCCATCGGCGCCGGATTTACTTATGCAGCAGGATTGATAACATTGGGGGAATTGTAATTTCTCTCACTGTTGCCTTTAGTGTTCTTTGTGAAAACCTTTGTGCCCTTTGTGGTTTCTTTGACTCGTCGTGAGTCAAGCGCAATTTTCAATTTACAATCAAAACTAAACGGCTGAAGCCGTTAGTATGAAAGTTTATCTTTTGTAACCCACGATTTAAATCATGGGCTACTAAGCAATTAAAGGAATAATCGTTTCAACGATTTCTTACTGTTCATGCTGACGAAGGAAGCATCTTTACATTTAATGAACAGATCCCTTACTGCACTCCTCTCTTCCTGTCATTCCGACGAAGGAGGAATCTCAAAATTTAATAAACAGATTCTTCGCTGCGCTCAGAATGACAGCGATAATAGGCAGATCCCTCACTGCGCTCTGGATGACAGCAGCACATTGTTATTCCAACGAAGGAGGAATCTCATAGTTTTTCTGCGCAGCATACTTAGGACGCATCTTCATAAACCGGCTTTCAAAATATTTGAACGATAAATATGATATTAAATAGACAATGTAAAAGTATAGCAGGTAAAAAAGTATATGCATCCACCTTACATGAACATCAAATTTGAACACATGGAAAAAAAGATCTAATAGGGCAAAATGGAATACATACATTCCGTAAGAAACTTTTCCTGCGGATACAAGTGGTTTCCATTTTAATATTCTGCTGAGCAGTGAATGTTTGTTTGCTCTTGCATCCGCAACGATAACACTAATGAATAAACCGAAGAAGATATTCCATACCGAGTAAGTCCATACATGCTGGTAATTTACTAATGTTTGTTGAGGATATCCTATAGTGCTGATAAATCCCAAAATGCCTGTGGAAATATATTCAGCAGTGGCTAAGAAATTTATTACTCCGATTCCGATAGCTGCAAAAAGACTAATAGCTAAAAATGTTTTGAGATGTTTCCATTTTGGGATGTTAAATAAATTGATAGCTATTCCTGTAAATAATGCTTCGAAATGTGAAGGAGATACTATGTAAATAATGGAACCTGTAATTGTGGATTTATCCTTCATTATTTCTGCAAGAAAAAAACGGAAAGGCATACCGGTTAACAAAAAAAATACTGTTACAATTTTCAGTTGCCGGATATTAAGAAGAAATATGAGAAACGGTAGCAGCAGGTAAAATTGCTCTTCTACCGACAAAGACCATAGATGTCCGGTTCCTTCAAATGGAGGCATTGCTCCTTTATTTTGAAAAGGGATAAAAAGATTATAAGTGTAAGAGATAAGAGATGGTAACCGGTGTAAGTATTCTACAGGATAGCGAACAAAGAAGAAAACGATAAGCAGAATAAATACATACAGGTAGTAAACCGGAAAAATTCTAAGCGACCTTCTTATCCAGTAAGTTTTAAATTTCTGTTTGAAAGGCAGCGGCTTTTCCTTTTCTTTTAAAAGAATTCCGGAGATAAGAAAGCCGGACAATACAAAAAATGCCTCAATCAATATCCATCCGAAACTCTGAAGCCCGTAGTGAGTGGATAATGCAATGAAAATGGCAATTCCTCTGAAACCGTCTAATTCGGGGATGTATTTTTTCATCCGTGTTAATGATAAGGTTTTATATACTGCGAAGTAAATGGAATTTTTTCAGAGAGTGAAAAAATGAAGTGTAACAGCCGGGCTCCTCGCTTCCTGTCATTCCGACGAAGGAGGAATCCGCTCATTCGTCGTGTCATGCTGACGAAGGAAGCATCTGCAACTCGTCAAGTGCAATTTGTAATTTGTAATTTTCAATTTTTAGTGTTCTTTGTGGAAGCCTTTGTGCGCTTTGTGGTTTCTTTGACTCGCCGTGAGTCTTGCATCAAGCGCAATTTGCAATTTGTAATTTGCAATTTTCAATTAGTCCTGAACAGATTCTTCGCTTATTCTCCCTGTCATTCCGACGAAGGAGGAATCTCAACACTCAATAAACAGATTCTTCGCTCCGCTCAGAATGACAGCGTTGGGCGGGATGACAGCATTGAAGGGGATGACAGCATTGAAGGGGATGACAGCATTGAAAGAATGACCGCAAAGCCATTATCTTTGAAACGGAATAATTTAGCATGAAGGCGTACATCAAAGCGATTAGTTATTATCTGGCGGAAAAAAAACTGACAAACGAGGAATTGTCACATCTTTTTCCGGAATGGACGGTTGAAGATATTTACAAAAGAACCGGAGTTCGCGAACGCGGTATTTCACCATTGACGGAATTGTCATCAGATAAAGCGGTGAAGGCGGCAGAAAAGTTTTTTCAGGAGCATCCGGTGGACAAATCAGAAATTGATTATTTGATTTTCTGTACTCAATGTCCTGACCATATCACACCTTCATCTGCCTGCATCATTCAGGACCGGCTGGGGTTGTCAAAAAAAATTGGCGCACTGGATGTTAACCTCGGCTGCACCGGCTTTACTTATATTTTAAGTTTGGCGAAGGGTTTAATTGAAACCGGAATGGCTAAAAATGTTTTACTGCTGAATAGTGAATCACTTACCCGTCTGTTACATCCCAAAGACAAAGCTTCAAGAATTTTGTTTGGCGACGCAGGCACTGCCACCTTAATCAGCGCCAGAGAGGAAGAAGGAATCAGTGATTTTGTTTTCGGAACAGACGGGTCGGGTAAGGATTTGATGATTATCCGTGCAGGTGCTTTCCGACAGCCCTACAAAAAAGACGGAACTCATTCACCTGAATACAGTGATGAATTTGGAAATATTACTTCTGATGATCATTATTACATGAAAGGCACAAGCGTTCTTTCCTTTTCGGTTGAAACAGCACAGAGAATGACGGATGATCTACTGAAAAAAATGGCAATGACTCCTGAACAAATAGATTACTATATTTTTCATCAGGCGAACGGGTTTGTACTAAAAGTAATTCAGCGAAAACTGAAAATACCGGATGAGAAATTTTGTATAGATTTGGCACATTGTGGCAATACGGTTTCCTGTACTATACCTATAGCGCTTTGCGATGCATTGAATAGCGGTAAACTGAGGAAAGGAGATAAGGTATTGCTGGGAGCATTCGGAGTGGGGCTGTCGTGGTCAGCAACGGTAATGACGGTGTGAAAAGAAGAATTGCAAATTGGAAATTACAGATTACAAATTGAAAGATTGAAAAATTGACAATGCTGTCATTCTGAGTGTAGCGAAGAATCTGTTTATTAAATTTTAAGATTCCTCTTTCGTCGGAATGACAGAAAAAAAACAGATGCTTCCTTCGTCAGCATGACACGACGAATGAGCGGATTCCTCCTTCGTCGGAATGACAGAAAAAAAACAGATGCTTCCTTCGTCAGCATGACAGGATAAATGAGTAAAAATTGGAATAAACTATAAACCAATAAATACAAAATGAACGATTCTCTACAGACTTTTATCAGCAAGATTGCAAAAGAAATTGAACTGCCTGAAACAAAGGTTGTTCAACCTGATGAGGAGTTTCGCCAATTACCGGAATGGAGTTCTATGAATGCACTGATAGTACTTTCTTTTATTAATCTGGAATATGAGAAAAGCTTTACCGCTCAGGATTTAAGCGCTTGCAAAACCATGCGGGATATTTATAATGTCATCAGCAAATAATCTGTGCTGCTATGGCTAAACTTTCATTCAATAATATCCGGATAGCGGGCATCAGCGCATGTGTGCCTCGTATAATAGAGCGCAATATGGACTATGACTGGATTAGCGAAGAGGAAAGAAAGCTGCTGATAAAGACAACCGGCATAGCTGAAAGACGGAAAGCGCCTGACGGAGTAGTTACTTCCGACCTTTGTTTTCAGACGGCTGAGAAACTTATCAGCGAGTTGCAGTGGAACAAAGAAGAGATAGAAGCGCTGGTTTTTGTTTCTCAATCGGGTGATTACCTGCTTCCTGCCACATCTGTTATTCTTCAGCACCGGCTGGGGCTTACTAAAAACTGTCTTGCCTTTGATGTAGGGTTAGGATGCTCCGGATATGTTTATGGACTGTCAGTAGTCAGCGGACTGCTGCAAAGTGGTCAGATAAAAAAAGCATTGTTGTTAGCGGGAGATGCTACTGACTTTTCCAGACCGTACAAAGACAAAAGTGTTTATCCTCTTTTTGGAGATGCGGGAACGGCTACTGCTATGGAATATAATCCTTCGGCTTCACCTGCATATTTTAATTTGCAGAGCGACGGCAGCGGATTTGAAAGTATTATTATTTATGATGGACTTGCCCGCAATTCTCCATCGGTTCATTCGTTTGTACCCAAAGAAATTGAGAAAGGAATAGAGCGCCGTCCTATGGATGTAGTGTTGAACGGCGCCGCTGTTTTTGATTTCTCGCTGAGAGAAGTACCGCCATCCATAAAAAAGACTATTGCTTTTGCCCATACTGCTGCGGATAACATTGATTACTTTGTACTTCATCAGGCAAACCTGCTGATGAACGAAACCGTCAGAAAATTGATGAAACTGCCGTCAGAGAAATTTCCTTATTCGCTTCGTGAATTCGGCAACACCAGCTCTGCTTCCATACCGCTGACCATTGTAACACAACTGAGGCAGCAGGTAACTGAAAAGCAGTTGACCTTTCTGTTCAGCGGCTTCGGTGTTGGATTGTCGTGGGGTACCTGTATATTGCAAACAGATAAAATAGTTTGTCCCTGTTTAATTGAGTATAATGTATAACACACCTTTTCATCTGACCGGTAAAACGGTTTTGGTTACAGGAGCATCTGATGGTATAGGGGCAAAGTGCGCAATCAGTATTTCAGAAATGGGCGGCAAAGTGTTGATTACCGGTAGAAACGAAGAGCGGCTCAACGACACTTTCAGCAAACTGAAAGGTGAAGGACATTCCATTTTTATAGCTGACCTGACGGATGATGAGGAGGTAAAGAAATTAGCAGAAGTTGCGCCACAATTAGACGGATTAGTACATTGCGCAGGAATCATTTCACCTCTTCCTGTAAAATACATCAACCGTGTTAAGGTGAACGAAATGTTTGATATTAACTTCACCTCGGCTGTTTTGCTAATGGCAATGTTGTTGCGTCAAAAAAAAATTAATTCAGGCGCATCTATTGTTTTTATGTCATCGTTTGCAGGGACTTATCCGCACAGGGGTGGCGCTTTATATGCTGCCAGCAAAGCAGCTTTAGAGAAATATTGTATGGTACTTGCCGCTGAATATGCTTCTTCAGGAATAAGGGCTAACTGTATTTCTCCCGGATTGGTAAATACGAAGTTGTTAGAAAAAGCATCTATAAATGATACAGATTTCTATAACAATAAGGGAATTGAAAAGAAATACTTACTTGGCATTGGCGAAACAGAAGATGTAGCCAACCTTGCTCTGTATTTATTGTCGCCGGGTTCCAAACAACTCACTGGTCAGAATATTATATTGGATAGTGGTTTATTACTGGGATTAATTTCTTAAATAACCGAATGAGAAAAAAATTACACGGGTAATGCCATCAGGTTTTTCAATAGTGGTTCCGGCTTTCAACTCTACAGAATCGTTGCAGCAATTAGTTGAAAAAATATTTTCGGCATTATCGCAACACGATGCGGAAGTGATTATTGTGGACGACGGAAGCAGCCCGCCGACATGGGAAAAGATAAAAGAAATTAAAAGCAGCTACGGGGATAAAGTAAAAGGCATACGGCTGGGTAAAAATTTCGGTCAGCACAATGCCACCCTCTGCGGCATCCGTTACAGTACGAAACAATTAGTGGCTACCATAGATGATGATTTGCAGTTTAATCCGGCAGACCTGTTACAGTTGTATAATACGCTCTGTGAAAATAATTCGGAACTGGTGTATGGAATACCCGTTCAAAAGCAGCAAAGCGTGATGCGCCGTGCCGGGTATGCTGTGCTGAAGATGTCTGCCTGCTTGTTCAGGGAAGAGGTTTTCTCCGCTTCCTCTTTCCGGCTCATGAAGAGCCAGCTTGCCCAAAGGTTAAAGGAAAATGAGCGCTACTATGTAAACATAGATGTAGTGCTGCGGTTTTACACTTCGGCAATCAGTTATGTGCCGGTAACCCACTATGAAAGAGTGGCTACCCGTTCGGGATACAGCTACGCCGGACTGATGCACTTTGCCATCCGCGCCATGTTTGCCTATTCCACTACTCCTTTTAAACTATTCATTTTGCTCTTCCTGCTATCCTTGTCGTTCGTCTTCTTTTTTATAAACGACCGGCTGCTTGGATTTACAACTGTGTTTGTACTGCTTTCATTTACGGTGGCTGTACTATCTTCAGTGTTTATACTGATTTATTTTTATCATCTTACCGGTTTTATGAGCAGCAAGCCCTGCTATCATATAAGTGAAACTATCTGAATGAAAATAAATGTATTTGACATCACTTTAGTACGGCTGAAGCATGAGCATATTGAAGAACTGCGTCAGCAGCGCAACTCCGATAAAATAAAAATGCGGATGGAGTACCGGGAATACATCACCCCCGAAATGCAGGAAGATTGGTTTAAGAAAACAAACAATGATATTGAAAACTCTTTATATATGATTGTAGTGTATAATGGAAAAAATATAGGATTAATAAGTGGGAGAGAAAGAGACAACCAATCAGAAGGAGGAATTTTTTTCTGGGAGGATTATTATATGAATACGCATATTCCTGTTCTTACTTCCATTACTTTTATAGACAATAGTATTTATTTTTTGCAGCATGAAAAATTTTTTGGTAAAATATTAAGAGACAATCTCCCTTCTATCAGCTACAATAAATCGCTGGGATTCCGGCTTTGCGAAGGGCAGGAAGACAAGCAAAACCAACTGTACATGCTTACAAGAGAAGAGTATGAAAAACGCGCGCCTGAAATCAGGAAGATGTTGCAGAGGATTTACCACGGACAGGAATATGCCATCACTATTCAGTTGGAGCAAGAAGACGAGCGCAACGGTTTTGCGGATGTGGTAAGAATGCATAACAGCAGGTATGATGCAAGTCGTTCGCCGGTAAGGATAGTGGTGAAGGAGAAAGATTGAAAATTGAAAGATTGAAAATTGAAAGATTGAAAAATTAAAAACGCTTTTATCCCTTTTTATCTGTCATTCCGAGCGCAGCGAGGAATCTCATCATTAAATGTGCAGATGCTTCCTTCGTCAGCATGACACGATGAATATGCGGATTCCTCCTTCGTCGGAATGACAGAAAAAGAAGCGGATGCTTCCTTCGTCAGCATGACAACATCGGAAAGAATGATAAAAAATAATCGTTTCAACGATTTATTACTTTCATTTTGTCCCCGCAAATTCTCGCAGAGGACTTTGCGGAAACGGAAAGTATTATGACGGCTTCTTTTTTATTTTCCCGCTGTCGAAATAAAGTGGAAGAATATCTTTCACTGATTTTATCAGGTAAATTTTTCCTTCAGCGCCCTGTAAAATGATTTCAATCGGATGGTTATGCCGGATTTCATATTCGAGAATGGTTTGACGGCAGATACCGCAGGGAGAGATGGGCTCATTGGTTGTAAATTCCCTGCCGGTAGCTGTAACAGCCAGCGCTTTCATAACTGCCTCAGGATATAATGCGGAAGCCGATGAAAGGGTAACGCGCTCTGCACACATCCCGACAGGAAAGGAGGCATTCTCCTGATTGTTTCCTGTTACAGTAATGCCGTTACTGAGCAATACGGCTGCTCCAACCAGAAAATTGGAGTAAGGGGCGTAAGCGTTGGGAATCATTTGTTTTGCTTTTTCCAAAAGCAGGGCATACTCGGCAGGCAGTTCAGCGGGCGACGACAATACTTTAATTGTTGAGGACAGTTGTAAATTTTCCATTTAACATTTTTATTGTTAAAGAGTTGCAGATGGTCTGTTACACGGTACTATTTGCAAATCGTTAACTAATTATTGTAGGGGGATAGGTTTTCAAAATTAACTTTGCAAAGTAAAATAAAATGATGAAAAAAATTGCAGTACTCGGCGCCGGTCGTTCTTCTTCTACATTAATTCAGTATTTACTCGATAACTCTGTGAAGTACAACTGGCAAATAACAGTGGCTGACTATGACATTAAACTGGCTGAAAGCAAAGTGAGAAATCATGAAAGGGGAGAAGCCGTTTTCTTTGATGTGCATAATGAATCCTTGTTAAAGAAAACCGTTCTTAATCATGATGTGGTCGTTTCGCTTTTACCGCCGCATTTACATGATTTAGTGGCTAAAGAGTGTGTTGAAATGTGTAAGCATTTTGTTACAGCTTCGTATATTTCAAAAGGGATTGCTGAATTAAATGATGAAGCGAAGAAAGCAGGAGTGTTACTGATGTGTGAAATGGGTTTAGATCCGGGTATTGACCATTTGAGTACGATGAAAACAATTAATGAAATCCGGAGCGAAGGGGGAGAGATTACCCTGTTCAAATCTTTTTGCGGCGGATTGATTGCACCGGAATGCGACGATAATCCATGGAATTACAAGTTTACATGGAACCCGCGGAATGTGGTTATAGCAGGGCAGGGGACAGCACAGTTTCTTGAGGGCGGGAAAAACAAATACATACCTTATCATCAGTTGTTTTCGAGAGTGGAGAAATTTACCATCGGGAAACTTGGTAAATTTGAAGCATATCCCAACCGTGATTCGCTTTCTTATATTGAGAAGTATGGATTACAGGATGTGCCGGATGTTTTGCGCGCTACACTTCGG
>CAYRJA010000019.1:0-35781 GCA_964424455.1 uncultured Bifidobacteriaceae bacterium | reverse complement strand
TCAATCGTCTTCTCAACCCCCATCAAATTAAATCCATTACAGGATATGAATTTTAACTGTCTTCTTTTCAGACTATCTACGATTTATAATTGGTATAATACAGATTCGCTTTCAATATTTGTTGTAACAGGGCAAATAATAGTAGAGGGGTGAAAAGGATTTAATAAATTAGTTTGAAAATACATACCGGCCGTCGTTTGCGGCTTCTGTACTGAATCTTGAGTTTAGGTCTGCAATCCAGATTTCAAATTGCTTAATCTTCGTCATAAAAATTTTCAAACTCAGCAATCACTTTCATGGATTCACTACTTACTAACTTTGATTCGTATTCAAGTTGCTTTTTCAACAGGCGCTTTTTATGAAGCAGGTTATAAAAACTAATAGCTTCATTAATATATCTGTTTCTTGTTTTACGAAGGTGGGAAGTAATCTTTTCTGTTTCTGCAAAAACAGGATCATCTAACTTTAAAGAAAGGATTTTCATAGTATCTTTTTACAGAGGTATATACTATTAGTATATCCTCAAAATTATTTCTCTTTCCACTTCAGCAACTCGTCTATTGTCTGCTGCGATACGAAATGGTAATTAGGGCGGGCTTTTGCGTAAATACTTTCAGCTAATTTTTTCCCTTCTTTTGTTTTTATCATCTCTTTGTAAAGCGGAGTGAGGAATTTCCTTCTGCCGACATTTACTAAAAAGGTTTCCATAGAAGAATATGCTGCGGAGTAGTTGTGTTTGATGCAATGCAGGAACCATGCATCTGCAATTTCAGCATTTCCGCTTTGGGTAAAGTGGAAGTCATTGTCTAATTCTTCCATTTGTGTTACAGTCATTTTTTCAGGCAGTTCCTGAATGAACCGAAGCCATTCCTGAGTTGCCCATCCGGCGGTGTCAATAGATTTTGCAGGTGTTCCGGATGTCCATTTCTTTAGTTGCTCGTCCACTTTGTTAAATCTTTCTGAAGTAAACTGCGGAATATCGGCAGGTAATCCCGGCTCGTAAATCCATTGGTGAATATTGATAGAAGCAAATTTTTCTTTATTCGGCTCTACTAAATTCTTTGTGAAATAGTCTAAAAATTTTTCTGTTGTAACAGACTGAAAATGATATGCCTTAAAATAACTTTTCAGGAAGGTATCTAATTTTGCTCTTCCAACGGCTTGCTCCACTAATTTCAAAAAGCAAAATCCTTTTTCATAAGCAATAGAATTCATTCCATCATCAGGGTCTTTTCCTTCTAACTTTAGTTTCAGTTGAGTGGCAGAACTTTTTTCACCCAAGTCTTTAATCGTTTCTTTTAAATCTTCAAAACCGAGCAGCGATTCCATATCAGCAAACGATTTTCCATACAGCGCTTCGTCAATTCTTCTTTCAAAGTAAACAGTAAATCCTTCATTGAGCCAGAAGTCATTCCATGTAGCGTTTGTTACAAGATTTCCAGACCAACTGTGCGCCAGTTCGTGTGCTATCAATGAAACCAGCGAACGGTCGCCCGCCAAAACAGTAGGCGTTGCAAATGTCAATCTCGGATTTTCCATTCCGCCAAACGGAAAACTTGGAGGCAGCACGAGCACATCGTATTGCTCCCACTGATACGGACCATACAGTTGTTCTGCAGCTTCGAGCATTTTTTGCATATCTGCAAATTCGTAAGTGGCTTTTGGCAATACGGAAGGATCCGCATAAACGCCTGTTCGCTCTCCGATTTTCTGATAGGATAAATCTCCCACAGCCAACGCCATCAGATAAGAGGGAACCGGTTGTTGCATTTTGAAATGGTAAATGCCTGTTGTGTTTTTCTCCTTTGGATTTTCAGCGCTCATTACAGCAAGCATATCTTTTGGAACTGTAACAGTAGCATCATACGAAAAGCGAATGCCCGGACTGTCCTGACAGGGATAAAGTGTTCTTGCCAGTATTGCCTGACATTGTGTAAAAAGAAATGGAAGTTTTTTGCCTGCAGTTTGCTGTGGCTCCAGCCATTGAAGCGCTGAAGATTTATCTGTTGTAGAAAAATAAATAGTGTAGGTATTAGTTTTATCCCTCAGTGGAATGTGCAGCGCCTTTCCCAGAAATTTATCTTCTTTCCCCAAGCTAAAGCTCCATTCTGCTTCTTCTTTCCCGGCGGTTACCTTTTCAATGTTCAGATAATGCGTATCAAATATTATTTCAGTAGTTCCGGGTAGTGAAGAAATATCCCATGCTGCTTTTCCGGAGATAATTTTTTTAGAGAAATCAACTTCTATATTAAGATTGAGATAACGGGCACGCGCTTTATCGGGTTGGGCAAAACTGTGTGGATCGTTGCCAAACAGATTTGCACCTTTTGCCGGAACTGTTATAGACATAACTGCTAAAAGTTGTAATGTAAAAAATGTAATGATAATTTTTTTCAACCTCTTCAAAGACTTCTGGTTTGAAAAAGCCGTCGAAAGATAATAAGAAAACATACTAAATCAATTCAGTATAAGTTTGGGCAAGCCAATTACCGAAGCATCAAACATCAAAAGTTCATCCATATCATAGGTGAGATAAGAATATATCGGGAAGTTTTCAATGATTTTTGTAACCTCTTTTTCTGATTCGGCATTCATCACTATCCATCCGATAGTGCGCAGATGATTAATGGCATAGCTGAAAATAATTTCCTGTTCCATCAGTTTTGCAATATGTGTCCGATGGGTTTTAATTAATTCCCAAAAATTCTCATCCAACTCATCAGGAAGATAAATAGTAACCATGTATTTCTTCATAACCAAAAATTCTGCGCAAGGATAAAGAAAATAAGGAGAATGCAAAATATGATGTGAATAACTGAATGGAAAGAAGAATCATGCTTCGCCAGTGATAATTCCTTGCAGCAGTTTTCTCAACTCTGTAACAGTAATCCCCGAATGAAGTTCTCCACCTTTTGCATAAGAAATATTTCCGGTTTCCTCCGAAACAACTATTGAAACAGCATCACCGTGTTCTGTGATTCCGACTGCCGAGCGGTGACGCAAGCCGATACGCGATGGGAGTGAAGGGCTCTCTGAAACAGGTAGCACACTTCCAGCAAAAATTATTTTCTGATTGGCGATAATCATGGCGCCGTCGTGGAGCGGACTGGTTTTATTAAAAATACTCTCAATCAGTTTTCCGGATATTAACGCCTGAAGAGGAACGCCGGGAGTGTTTAAATCCTGTAACCGGAAATGATCAGTGAAGACCAACAGTGCGCCGGTGTTACTCAGCGACATATTTTCCACTGCTGTTACAATTTCATTGACTATTTCCTGCTGTTGCCGCGTACGATTCCTTTTTCCTGCTGTAAATTTTTTAAGAAAGCGGAATCTGTCGAACAGACTGACACTGCCGATGGTTAAGAGAAATTTTCTGATTTCAGGTTGAAAGACTACCAGCATGGCAATTACGCCGGCATTTACAAATAATCCCAGTACATCTGAAAGAATATCGAGGTGAAAGAATTTTACAAGACGATACACTCCATAAATCAGAAGCATACCGATGAAAATGTTTATGCCCAATGTTCCTTTAATACGCCGGTATAAGAAATAGATTAACAGTAACACCAGCGCTATATCAAAGTACTCGGTTACGGTGTAATCGAACTTATGATTAAATAATTTAAAGAGCAGCATCATATTGTTTCAGCAGTTCAATGGCTTGCTTCGCTTCCTTTACATCATGTGTGCGAAGAATGGAACATCCGTTTAACAGTGCAAGTGTATTCAAAACTGTGGTACCATTCAGCGCTTCGGCAGGAGTTGTTTTCAACACTTTGTAAATCATTGACTTTCTGGAAAGGCTTACAATAACGGGGCAACCCAAAGTGTTGAACTCTGAAAGATGTTTCAGCAGTGAGTAATTATGTGTTACAGTTTTTCCAAAGCCAAACCCCGGATCAACTAATATGTCTTTTATTCCTGATTCCTCCAGTTGAAATATTTTATCCTTCAAAAAATGGAACACATCCATTGTAACATTTTTGTATTGCGGGTTCTCCTGCATATTTTTTGGGGTACCCTGCATGTGCATCAGAATGTATGGAGCTTTCAACCGGGCAACTGTTTCAATAAACCCGTTCTCCATTTGTCCTGCAGATATGTCATTAATGATAGATGCTCCTGTTTTAACAGATTCCTCAGCTATTTTGCTTCTGTATGTGTCAATAGAAATAATGGTGTCAGGAAACAGCGAAGTAATCTTTTGAATAATCGGGATTACTCTTTTCAACTCTTCATCAATTGTAATTTCTTCTGCTCCCGGACGGGTAGAAATTCCACCTATGTCAATTATTGCAGCGCCTTCATTAATCATTCGCTCTACATACTGTAACACTTCCTTCTCTCCTGAGAATTTTCCACCGTCGTAAAAGGAATCGGGGGTAAGGTTCAGAATTCCCATAACGACAGGATGTTCAAGTGATAACAGCATGCCTTTGCAGTTGAGTGTTTTCTTTACCGGAAAAATTTTACCAGATGTACTCATCATATTTTATGTGTCGTTGTGAATGAACAGATGCTTTGCCTTATTCAGAGTGGCAAGGTGCAAAAGTTGGTATTTAATATTGGTTGACAAAGAGATTAGAGATAACAATTAGTTGAAGTTATGATTGCAAGAAGATATAAATGACGAGTTAATAATTTTCGCCATATAATATTCTAATCTTGTATGTGGATACTAATCTTCGCGATGTTGTCAATTACAGTATTTTTGCGTTCATCAATTAAAAATAAATAACACATGACAGCTTCTGCAATGCTTTGGTTGGTGCTTGGTATTTCACTGGCGCTAACTCTGGTTCGATACTTTCTTAAAAAACAGTCAAACTTTTTTATTGCATTTCTGCAGGATTTCATCGGAGTGCTTTTTATTCTCTCCAGTTTTGTAAAAGGTGTTGACCCACTTGGATTTTCATACAAATTAGATGAATATTTTGAAGTATTTGCCGATATGACTAAGAGTGTTGCATGGTTTTCATCATTGATGGAAGACTTTAAGCACATTTCTTTATTTCTTTCTGTTTTCATGATTGTGCTGGAAATGTTGTTAGGGTGGATGTTGATTTTCGGACTTAGGATGAAAATTACATCGTGGCTGCTTCTGATTCTGATGGTGTTCTTCACCTTTTTGACTGCATTCTCACTGCTTACCGGAAGAATCACTGATTGCGGTTGCTTTGGTGATGCCATTAAACTGACCAATGCAGAAACATTCTGGAAAGATGTGATACTAACATTACTTGTTCTTGTCATCTTCGTTTATCAGAAAAAAATTTCTCCGCTTTTCCCGAAAGCAAGTAATGTATTGTTGATGATAGGAATTGCCGGCTCACTGTTTATCCCTCTCTACTGTTACAATTATTTACCCGTCATTGATTTTCGCCCTTATAAGATTGGAAATAATATCCAAGAGATGATGAGTATTCCTCCTGATGCGCCCCGCGACAGCGTGGTGACGGAGATGATTTACAAAGACAAAAATTCAGGAGAAGAATCCGGATACACTATGAAAGACCTTCCGTGGCAGGATTCGGTATGGATGGCAAATCATGAATTTGTAAGGCAAGAGAATAAATTGGTAAGAGAAGGATACAAGCCAAAGATTACTGATTTTAAAATCTGGAGTGATGATGCGCCGGATATTACTTCGGAAATTCTTGACAACCCTGATTACAACCTGTGGATTGTAGCTTACGATATTAACCAAACCAATAAAAAGGCATTTAGTAAAATTGTAACACTCGCAGATGAATGTCAGAAACATAATATTAAAGTAATAGGGTTAACTTCTACTTCTTACGATATAATGGATAAGTTCAGGCATGATGTGGAGGCAGGATTTCCCTTTTATTACAGCGATGGAACTGTTTTGAAAACTATTATAAGGGCTAATCCGGGTATAATGTTGCTAAAAGGCGGAACTGTTATAGGTAAATGGCACTACCACAGTACGCCGACTTTTGAAAAACTGGATAAAGAATATTTCTCAAAGAAGTAACCAGTGTAAATATTACTGTAACAGGAGTTAAACATTATTTTCATCACACAGAGTAAACAACCTCATACATAATGCTTCGTTTCATTTTCAGAAAACTGACTTATGGTTTTGTGGTGTTGTTTGGAGTTGTTCTGACGGTGTTTCTTTTATTTATGGCGCTTCCCGGCGACCCTGCATTGTTAACAATGGGACAGCGTTCTGATATTTCTACTTTGGAAGCAGTGAACAAAGAATTGGGATTGGATAAACCTAAACCGGTTCAGTTTGCTCTTTATCTGAATGATATTTCTCCTGTATCATTTCATGAAAACACAAAGGAGAATCAGGAGAAATATAATTATGTAAAACTTTTCCCTGTTTCGTCAAAAGATGTTTGTGTTCTTAAAGCGCCTTATTTGCGAAAGTCTTATCAGTCACAGAAATCAGTAATTGATATTTTATTGGAAGCATTACCCAACACAGCAGTGCTGGCATTTGCTGCTATCATTTTCGCAGTAGTGATTGGAATTCTTCTTGGGGTGGTTGCAGCAGTCCGGCATCATACTGCATTGGATAATTCAATTCTGTTTGTTACAGTTTTGGGTATTTCGGTTCCTTCATTTTTTTCTGCTATTCTGTTTCAGTGGTTTTTTGCTTTTGTACTTGGAAGTGTAACAGGGCTGAATATGACCGGAAGTTTTTTTATGCCGGATATTTATGGCAACTACCATCTGATGTGGGCGAATCTGATTCTGCCGGCTGTAACACTTGGACTTCGTCCGATTGCTATCATAACCCAACTTACACGCAGCTCTATGCTGGATGTGTTGTCACAGGATTTTATCCGTACGGCAAGAGCAAAAGGGTTAAGTGAAAATGTGGTGTTGTTTAAACACGCTTTGCGTAATGCGCTTAACCCAGTGTTGACAGCAGTTTCAGGCTGGTTTGCAGAAATGCTTGCTGGTGCATTTTTTATAGAGATGATTTTCGGATGGAACGGAATCGGTAAACTGACTGTGGATGCATTAACTACCAATGATTTCCCTGTGCTGATGGGATCGGTGTTATTTGCCGCTTCAATTTTTGTAGTAATAAATATTGTTGTAGATATTCTTTACGGAGTTTTGGATCCGAAGATTGCTCAGGTTAAATAAGTAATAGTTTACATCGTCATAAAAAGCTACTTTTATATCTATGAAAAAGCTGCACCTGTTAACAATCGCTTTGTTTTTTACAACGCTTATTTCCGCACAGCAGAAAGACTCTTATTACAGTGACGAATGGAAGCCGGCTGATGATTCCAATGAAGAGCAGTTTCGGATAACTACTGACCAGTCAATAGACATTAAGTTCTATCACCTTGATATAAATGTTGCAATAGATTCTCAGTTTATCAGCGGCAACGTTTATATAAAGTTACAACCGACAGAAGACAACTTAAATAAGGTAACACTGAATTTACATTCATCCATGAAAGTAGATAGTGTTACACTTGACGGCGTTTCTTTTAACAGAACAGGAGATGAGCTTGAAGTAAATCTGAACAAAAGTTATTACAAGAAAGAACTTGTAGAGCTAAAAATATTTTATCATGGGAAACCGGCATTGGCAGGAGGATATAAAGGATTGGTTTATACCACTCACGGAGCCAACGAGCCATTAATTGTAACACTCAGCACACCCTTTTTGGCTCATTACTGGTATCCATGTAAGGATGGTCCGCAGGATAAGGCAGATTCAATGTACATGGATATTACGATTAAGGATACTATAGTAAACGGAATAAATCTGATTGCTGTGTCTAACGGAATGCTTGAAGAGATTGACAGCTCTGTTACAGCAGTAAAAATTTTCAAAT
This sequence comes from uncultured Bifidobacteriaceae bacterium, assembly GCA_964424455.1. GTDB lineage: Bacteria > Bacteroidota > Bacteroidia > Chitinophagales > UBA10324 > CAYRJA01. The sequence goes on along the minus strand of CAYRJA010000019.1, from coordinate 27,940 downwards.
GGAGACATCGCTATCCGATTGTTCCCTATTATATTATGCTTGCTGTTTCAAATTATAAAGTAATTCAGCAACAGTATAATGGTGTTACATCTTCTTTTCCGCTCATCTATTATGTTTTTAAGGAGAATTACAACGCATCTGTAACTGGTGTCAATCAGTTGCCGGAAGTGTTTGATGTATTTTCAAAACTCTTTGGCGATTATCCTTTCAGCAGGGAAAAATATGGAATTACAGAACTTGGTTTCTACGGAGGAATTGAAAATCAAACCAACACCATTCAGAATAACTTGTCCACTGCTGCCTTTTATACCTCAGTACATGAATTAGCTCATGAATGGTTTGCCGATATGATTACCTGTTCAGACTGGCATCACGGATGGTTGAATGAAGGTTTTGCTTCTTACTCTGAAGCGCTGATGAATGAACATCTATACGGCAGCGCCTCTTATCATAATTTTATGACTGATTTTGAATATTATCAGGGAGGTACTGTGTATTTACCTTCGGACACGGATGCCTTTAAGATTTTCCAGACTATCATCTATAATAAAGGAGCTTATGTGTTACACATGCTCCGTGGAGTATTGGGTGATTCTGTTTTCTTTAAATGTTTATATGACTATGCGATGGATTCTTCATTCAGATATTCCAATGCAACAACAGATGATTTTGTAAATATTTGTGAGAAAGTAAGTGGTAAAAACCTACAGACATTTTTCCAGCAATGGATTTATGATGAATACTACCCCATATACAAGTACAACTTCTCAACCTTTTCTTATAGCTTGGTTAATTTATACATAAGACAAGATCAGCGACCTTTGTATGGATGGAGAGATGTTTTTGAAATGCCGTTACAAATCAGATTTCAATTTTTATCAGGAAAAGATTCTACTGTAACAGTATTCAACAACAACCCATTTCAATATTACAGTTTTGAATTCAGTGATTCTGTTACAGATGTGCAAATTGACCCCAATAAGTGGGTGCTGAGAGAAGTGAGTTATGATCCAAGTGTTTCTGTTACGAATAACAGAATCAGACATTTTAACGATATAGTGGTTTTTCCTAATCCTGCTGAACAGGAGGTTCGGTTGCTGTTTAATACCGATGCAAATTCAGCATGGCAAGTGGAGGTAGATAACATATTGGGAGAAAAAGTTCTTGAAAAGAGCATTAAAAATACAGATCTGAAAAACTCAATTTATTTTGATATATCGTCATTACAAAAAGGACTTTATTTTATTACTGTAACAGGAGCAGAAGACAAGTTAGTGAGGAAATTCATTAAGATGTAATTACTCTAAGACTCAGGTAAATCTCTATTCTTATAGAAAATCAGAAGGGAAGAAAAGAAAGAAAAGAATACAACACCTGCCTGCCGCTGGAGCATTGATTCTGTTAAGAAGTTGAGCGCTACTAAAATCAAGAAGAATGTAAGTAAGTGGTTTCTTTCTTTTATAGAGTAATACATCGTTAGAAAAATCAATAGTAAGAGTACAATCAGTCCGGCAATACCTAATCCAAGCCAGGTTTGTAAGTACTGATTGTGTGCGTTCAAACTTTCTTTGTAAGCGCCTGTTATACCTAACCGACTGTACTCTGATTTCAGTACATCACTTACATCACCACTACCGACACCACAAAGCCAGTTTTCTTTTAAAAGTGTTACAGATGTTTGCCAAACTAATTTTCTTATTGCAGTAGATTCGGTAGTTCCTTTGTCAATATCCTTTGCTTCAATTGCATGTTTAATTGTAAAGAAACGATTAGTAGAGTTACGTAGATACAAGAACAATGAAGTCAGGAAAATTATTGTAACAAAGAGGAATAGTAAATTAGTTTTCAACTTGCTGCGTTTAGTAAGTAGTAGAATGGCATAAGTTAATATTAGAATTACCATAGTAATATTTCCAATCTTTGATGCAAGCAGAACAATCAGAAGAGTAATAAATAATATAAGAGGGTAGGAAATTGCTGATTTGATATTTAATGTTTTGTCACTCTTTATTCTTTGCCACCCTAAAAAAACAAGTGCAAAATTGAGGTACATTGAAAAATAAGCAGGATGCATGAACCAAGACAGTCGCATATAAAAAAACTGCTCCCGCATTGGAACTTGCACATAATTCAAGGATGCAATTATCAGACAACAGATTCCTGCTACAGTACAGCCGGCTGTAAAAAACACAAGGATTTTTTCAATATTAATTTGGATGAATGAAGCAGAGGCAGCAAACAAAGCAGTGAATAACAGCAGAGAAATCTTTAACCCCAAATCCGTCCACCCGGCTTTTGAATTCTGGGTATAAGTCATACCGATCAGATGAAGTAAATAAAATGAAGCAAAGAGTAAAATAAATCCGCTTTTGGTAAACTGTAATTTCCTTTTCTGAAACAGACATATAAGAAAGAGTGTAACACTTATAGCAATAAAATATGAAACCACTATACCGCCAAACGGAATTACAAAAGCAATTAAGAACAGAGATAAGGAAAATAATCTTTCTGTAACAGAAAGATTATTTTCCTCATCTATCCATTTTAGGATTCCATTCTGATAAGCCACTGTCAGTTACTTTTAAGATTTTCTTCTAACAATTTATAGAAATCTCCTGCGATAACATCGCGGTTGAAATATTCGTGTACATATTTTTTACCATTCAACCCCATTTGCTGTAACAGCTCGGGTGAGTGAAGCAATTGATTTATTCCTTCCGCAAGTTCATCAGCATTTTCCGGTTCAAAATATACTCCCGACTTTCCCTGATCAATAAATAATTCTTTTGCCTCACCGTCAACACCAAGAAGAATGGGGATTTGCATGGCAAGTGTTTCAAAAATTTTAGAAGGAATAGCTCCTTTAAATAAATCAAGTTTACGAAGCGGAATAATAGCTACATCCACAGCGCTTAATATTTCAGGCATTTGACTTTTGCCGACAATATCCATGAAGAAAACATTCTTAAGATTCCATTCTTTCTTTAAGTTGATCAACCTATCCTTTTCAGGTCCGCTTCCCAACAAAATGAATTTTACATTCGGATTATCCTGAAATTGTAAAGCGGATTTCAGAATCACTTCCAAACCTTGCGCATGACCGATGATTCCGGCATAAAGCAGGATGAAATCATTTTCTGAAAATCCGTTCTCCTTGCGCCAGTCAGAAGTTTTTTTTGTAAACAGTGAGAGGTCAACTCCGTTTTTCAGCCAATAAGTCTTTTTGGAAGGGAAGCGGGATGAAATGTTTTTTATAATCCCCTGAGTTTGTCCTGTTACAATATCAGAATGTTTATAAAGAAACTCTTCGAGACGGGTTGCTGTGTTTAGAAAGAACTTATTTGTAACCAAACCAAGTTTCTCTGCACTTTCAGGCCATAGGTCGGAAACATTAAATATCAATTTTGATTTGAACTTAACAGATAGCAGCCACGCAGAGATTCCGTGAAATAGGGGAGGAGATTCACAAATCAGGTAATCAAATCTTTCATTCTTTAATTTTCTGCTGTACCACAATGAAGAAAACACAAACGAAAAGTAATTCAACAATCTTGACAGTATGGATTTACTCTTTGATACATAAATCCATGAGCGATGAACAACTAATCCGTTCATTTCTTCTTTGATATGTTTCTTTCCTTTGTATCCATCCATGATTTCCATTTTCGGATAGTTAGGCATTGCAGTCAGAACTGTAACAGAAGCACCCTTTGAAACAAGTCGGACAGCTAACTCATAAAGCCGGTTTTGAGGGGCGCCTACTTCAGGAGGGAAATATTGAGTGAGAATCAGCAGCTTCACTGTACTATGAATTCATGAGTGACTCAACAATCACAGAACTTGCATTTCCATTACCATACAAGTTGATATTGAAATCAGCTTTGGTATTCAGGAAACAGGAGATTGCTTCGTTTATTTTATTTTCATCTGAACCTACTACTCTGTTAAAATCATTTTCAACTAATTCAACCCATTCTGTTTGTTCACGAAGTGTAACACAGAATTTTCTGAAGAAGAATGCTTCTTTCTGTAATCCGCCACTGTCAGTCATTACTAATTTGCAGTGCTTTAACAGTTCAATCATATCGAAGTAGCCGACAGGGTCAATTACTTTTACTTTCAGTTCTAAATTAAAGTTGGAGATAATTTTTTTGGTGCGAGGATGAAGTGGAATTACAACAGGAATTTTTTCGTTCAAATGATTCAGCGCATTTACCAACCGGGAAAGAACTGTTTTATCATTCGTGTTTTCTTCACGGTGAAGGGTGCAAAGCACAAACTCTTTTAATCCGAGTTGTGAAATTATTTCTGAATGTTGCTCTGAGGTCTTAGAATAGTAGATAGCTGCATCCTGCATTACATCACCGCAGCGAATAACTTTTACAGGAAAGTTTTCAAATCCTTCCTTTTTCAAATTGTCGATAGCCGCATCAGTCGGACAGAATAAGATATCACAGATTCTGTCAGTAAGAATCCGGTTGATTTCTTCAGGCATCTTCATGTTAAAACTGCGTAAGCCCGCTTCAACATGTGCCGCTTTCAGATGAAGTTTCTTTGCTGCAAGCGCACCGGCAAGAGTTGAATTAGTGTCGCCGTAGATCAGAACCCAATTTGGTTTAATATCCATCAATGCCTTTTCAATCTTCTCCAGCATTTGTCCCGTCATAGCGCCGTGTGACAGTCCATTTACATCTAAATTCAACTTAGGTTTCGGAATTTCCATTTCAGAGAAAAAAATATCCGACATATTTATGTCGTAATGCTGGCCGGTGTGAATAATAATTTCCTCTATGGAAGGATGTTTCTTTATTTCGCGGCTTACGGCTGCTGCTTTTATAAACTGTGGTCGTGCACCGACTATTGTTACAATTTTCATTACAGTGACTCGTAGAGTTGTATCAATTTTCTTTCTTCATTCTTCCAGTTGAATTTTTCTTCTACTGCTCTTCTTCCGTTTTCTCCTGATTGCTTCATCATTGGTGGGTTGTCAATCAGTTGCTGAATCATCGCTGCAATTTCGGTTGAATTTTTTGGATTTACCGTAACACCACATTGATTACTTTCAACAATTGACTTCCAGTAAGGAAAGTCAGAGGCAATAACGGGAATGCCCGCTGCCATATATTCAAACATCTTTATAGGAAGTGAATCGAGGTAGTTGATTTGAGGGTATAGGGTTACTATTCCGATGGAAGAGCGATTTAGAATTTCATTCACCTGCTTCCGCCCGACATAGCCGTAGAATTTTACTTTATTCCATCCATTGAGTTGTTTTATTTCATTTTCTGTTACGGCATCTTCAAAAGTACCGGCAAGGTTTAGTGTAACACTTGTTTTTTCAATTGCCTCAATTAACTCGTAAATGCCGCGGATACGGGAAATTCCACCGATGTAACAGATTTCGTTACCCGGTTTCTTTATTGAAGATTTCTCAAATTCTTCCAGAATAGGGTAGTTGTTGATTTCTGTTGTCTTTGAATTTATTTTCCTAAACCGTGAAGCAATAAAAGGTGTTGCAGCAACAACTGCCGTAGCCATTTCTGCAAAATTGTTTTCAGTTTTTTCTGCAAACGATGAAACAACATTTCTTATGACAGAAGGAATCCAGTCTTTCCCTGAAATCTGTCTCGGTAAATCTTCATGTGCATCGTAGATAACCTTCTTTCCTGTCTTTAATATTTTTTTTCCTATCCGCATAAGCTCGGGATCATGCAGGTGATATACATCTGCATTTAATTCAACCGCTTTCTGATAAACTGCGTTAACAGTTTTTGTCATTCGTTGGAATCGTCCCTTTGTACCTATTGATAAACCAATAATTGTAACACCATTTCTGATTTCATTAAGTTCACCGGCATGAACAAGAAAAACTTTATGACCAGCTCGTGCCAGCGAAGAACATTCTTTGTGAAAAATCCTGACATCCAGTGGCTGATGAACGGAAGTAAGATGGCAAACTTGCAGAAACATTTTATTGAATGGATGAAAAATTCTTCCTGCAAATTATATAAAGTAAAATCATCAATACCCATCCTCCGGAAAAGAGCAAAGTAGAAAGTGCAGAAGAACTCAGTACAAGCACATAATAAATATTGATGCAGAATTTAAGCAAATTGTTTCCTGCAAAAACTAAATTGAGTAACACAAAGACTAAAGCCATCAATACTGAGGAGAAAATAATTCCTATCCATCCGAAGTTGGAATAATCGTACATGAAACTTGCTGCATTTACATGTCCATTGTAACCGAGCGCTGCATATTCCGGAAACAACACGGGATAAAGTTCGCTTGCGTATTCATGATATTCGCAGTGTAACAGCGGCGCCATAAAGCGGTATCCGCATCCATGAAGGAATGGTTTTTTTTTAGGAATGGAGTGAAACCATCCTGAAACGATCTTGCCCGGGGTAAGAAAGACCCGGTCAGACAAACCTCTTATGCTTCTGATTACTCCACTTCCTTCTTCCTGCTTAGCCGGAGCAGAAAAAGAAATTGTATTGGTATCACCGCCACGAAGTGCAGGATTAGCGACATACACCAAAAAGATTAACCCGGTAATGATTAATACAAAGAATCCGAAAAATGCGAGATACTTCCGGGAAAAAAATGCATAAAACAGAACCGGAATAAAAGCAGTGACTAAAAAACTTTTTGCAATCAGTGATAAACAATAGAATGAAGAAACAAACAGTACAATGGAAAAAAGAAGCCACCGTCGTTGGATGAAAAAATACAAGACCATGAAAGGAATAATAGCTTTCAGCACAAATGAACTGAGATAATTTACCAGAGAAGAGGATTCCTCTGATACGGCGTTCCTCATTTTGAAAATATCAAAAGAATTATGTGACAGCAGCGCTGAAACAGTAGGTATGCCATTCAAATAAATAAAATGAAAAACTATAAACAGTGTTGTTAAGCTAAATACGATTAAAGCAAAGACATGAGCATTTTTCAGGGAGATGGCATTCTTTAGTCTTTCTGATATTGAAATCAGTTGATGATTGGTATTGAAATATTTGTTAAGTAAAACATAAGTGAGGATAAAAAGAGTACTGTAACAGAGTAAGTAGCTCAGGTAGTTGAATCCGCTGTCTATGAAAACTCCAAAAGAGAGAAATAACAAAACAATGAGATATACAATAAACAGATTGTTTCTGTGACGAAGAATTCTATTCAATGATTTTTGCATTTTCGCTCCGGATATTCTTTTCGTAAGAATTTATCGCATTTAAAATGAGGACAAAGTAAACAGAATACATGATTACATCTATACACAGGTAAGAATAAAGAAACACCCAGATGTTATTTTTCCCAATAAAGTATAACAGGCATATAATTATAAAGTAAGAAACCTGCCATGCAGAAATAGTTTTTATCTTGTTTAAGGCGGGAAGCAGAATACTAAAAGAAGTAACAACAAATTGCAGGGAAAAAGACAATGCCAGAATACGGGTATATACACCTGATATTTCCCACTGTTCGCCAAATACAAATCTGAAAATTAAAGGCCCTGTCAGTGTTGCCGCTATAAACACGATTAAACCGATTCCCGCCAGCAGATAGAGGAGGGAGTTAAAATCCTTTTTGAATGACAATCTCTGCTGAATCAGCCGGCTCGTTCTCTGGAAAAAAACCTGTGATATTGCAAAAGACACCATGGAGAGCGGAACGAATAAAATCTGCTTCGACAATGTGAAATATCCGGTAATTGCTGATGCAAAAAACAGATTGACAAAAAGCAAAGGCAAGCTACTGCTGACAGAGTTGAGCAGGGTAGGCAAGGTATTGTAAATGAGAAAATGTTTGTAACGGAAGAACACAGTTTTTATTCCGCTAACACTTATTCCTTTAATATTAAATCCGGAGGAGTATAATTGATATATACCAACGATATTGATAACAAACCATCCAAACGCATAACCTAAAACAAGTCCGTAAGGAATATGCAATAGCCCAAACAATATACTCCCGGCAGTGGAAGAAAATGTCTGACCAATTTTATTAACTGCATTTTTTCTGAATGCCTTCTTTCGGATAAGCCAGTAGTTGATAGACTGGTAAGTACTGATAAGGAAAATGATTGCAGGAGTAAGATAAAGAAGGGGAGCAAACTCAGGAGCATTCAGTTTAGAATTGATTCCATTGTGAAACAAAAGAATGATGAACAAGAACAGAACTCCTGTAACAATACTTGTGAAAACGGAAAGTGAGAAAACATTTTTACTCTCCTTTTCTTCTTCCGGCAGCATAATCGCCAACTCGAACCGTCCGCCGGCAATAACGGATAAGGAGTTGGTGATTACCATAAATAACCCAAGTAATCCAAACTGAACGGGATCAAAAATCCGCGTAATGAATGGCGCTGCAGCAATAGGAATAAGTTGAGCAACAACATTACCGGTTATAAGAGTGAAGAAATTCTTTACTAACTCGGTATCCGGAACCAGTCGTTTCATTTTTTTAAACAATGCCAATATAATTCCTTGAAAAATAATGATAGACTATTCCTTCTTTTATCCGTTGAAGATTGTCTTTTGTATTTGTGATAACATGAGATCTCCACTGCCGCGGATGAGTGAGCAGGCAAATAACCGGATATTGTTTTTCAATAGCGTCCAGCGGATGTATGGGAGCAAAATAAACGGGCGCTTCTTTATCAGAAATTTTTATAGAATAATTTTCTGTAAAAACCGGATCATAAGCTTCTGCAACTATCCCCAGTTCATCTCTTATATCCTGCTGTAACAGGAAATGATTTGCGACTTTTAATTTCCGGTTTACAAAATCACCGTGTGAAGCTACTGTGTGAAGTTTGTAGCCCAGTTTGTTTTCAACTGTGGTAAAATTTTTTTTGAAATCCTCTCTTATTGTTTTCAGGTGCTGGCTTAATTGCTCAGGCTTCAGAATTCCTTTTCGCTTACAGTAAGTAGCAATTTCTTCGTAGTGATAGGATGCTTCGCTGCCATAACTGTTTATTTCTTTCATCAGCGGAATATCAAGAGTGGACAGCCGGAAATAATAACTGCTATTAATATGGAGGGATTTTTCTATTTCGAAGAAAATAGCAGCACCTTTTCTATCGGTATCAATATCATGCCGGTGAATAAATATTTTTTTGTCGCTGGTTAGCTTTCCTTCCTTTATTGAATGATAAAATTGAATCATAGACAAATGCTCATAACCTTTGGCAATGGCAGATTCCAGAATATTCCGGTACAACCCAAAACGATTCTTCATCAGATAATCTCCGTAAATTCTCCAGTAAACCGGGTTCATATTTATCTCTTCCAGCGAACAATATAGGGCTTAAAGCCAAGCCGGGTTTTAAAAAGCTTTAAGCCATCTTTTGCTCCAAAGAAAGTATCGTACATCATCCATCGTATGTCTTTTCTTTCGTGTATTATCACATTGACAGAACTACTGAATAACAGATACATAACCCCCTTTTTCAAATGTGCCTCATGACCGAGAATGCGATTGACGATGACTAATTCTCCCTGTGTGCGGAGCCAAAGGTAAGCTGCTAACTCATTCTGAATAAAAATACCTCCGTATATATTATTTTCATTTAAAGGGTAATCTGATTTTTCAAGATAGGAACGGCTCATTTTTATTCCCTGCCGTTCAGGTTGTGAATTATTTATTTCGAGAATCTTTTCCTGAAATTCATTGGGATTAAACAATCTGAACCCATAACCTTCTTTCAAACACCTGCGTGAATAATAGGCGGTTGAATTTTTTCCGCTTACCGTTTTGAGGTAATCTTCTCCATCTTTAAAGGAACTAATGTCCATCAACATTACTCCAATTGTTTTTTTTCTGATAAGCGGAAAACGAGGATGCCGGCTGTTGAATAAGCGGAATAACTTTTCTGCCTCATTATCATTTACTTTAAGATTAACAGATACTTTAGGCAGCCTGAGAATCTCCGGAATAATTCTGAAAATATTCTCCATTAATAAGATCTCATTTTATTGCTTACTGGCACATGATACAGCCAATATCCAAAGAATAGTAACAGTAACACATTGCTGCCACTCAGGCAAGCCAGCCCTATATATATACTGTTATAGTATGCGCCAATGAGTAAACTGACGGTGCGAAGAGTAATGTCAGCAGCAGCAATAATGATTCCGTATCGCTGCATTTTTGCCACAAGAAGAATTGCTGTAACAGGCGATAAGATGAAATTAGACATAAGCGAAGGAACCAACAGTTGTGCATATACGCCAGCTTCGTACCATTCCTTCCCAAAGACCAAACTGAACAGAAGAGGACCGGCAATAAGCAGTAATCCAAAAGGTGCTATTGCAATAAGAGAAAGCTGCTTCAGCACTTTCTTTATCTGATACTGAATGGCTTTTCCATCAGGATACAGCTCACTTACGCGCTGAAAGAATACCTGATAAGTGGAAGTACTGATTAACCCTGCTGGCAACTTAAGAATTCTGTAACACATAAAATAAAGACCGGCAGCCACCGCTCCGAAGTAATACAGAATAATGCCGGCTACTAATAAATCTTGTAATGCACTCAGCAATGAATGTGGTGTATTGTAAGTGAGAAAATGAATGTAGCGACGGAACATTTCCTTCATTGTCTTCCATTTTATAAAGCGTACAAGCCGTTGCAAATCCTTTCTTACAAAAATCAAGTACAAAAGTCCGATAGCCATTTGACCCAACACGGCTCCAACAATTAACCCGCCCTGCTGCCAACCTAAATAAAAGAGCGCTATACTGAAAATGGCTGTTCCGCCGGATTGGGCAACCTTTCCCCAACTCAGTCTTTTGAACATTTTTACTCTCGACAGCCAGTAGTTCAGTGTCCAAGCGATACCGAAAAAGAAAACATAAATGCCGGCAAGGAGAATGTATTCGGAAATAGCTTCTGCCTTTAACAGCCGCATGAGTGCATTACCACCTATCAGAACAATTACTGAAATAGCTAAACTGTAACACAAGCTGATAAAGAAAGAGAGAGTGGCTACATTAGCTGCTTCTTCTTCTTTTGGAGGAAGCATGACTGCAAGTTCATAACGAAAAGTAGAGATAGTGCCAGCCGTTGCCGCAATATTGATGAAGATGGAATAAAGACCGAAATCTGCAGGTGAGAAGATACGGGTAAGTACCGGCGACAACCCGATAGTAATTGCCTGTGCAATAAAACTTCCACCCGCCACATTCGCCACATTGCGGCTGAATTCGGTTTTAGGAATAAGTTTATTAATCATCCGCTAAGGTCAGCGGTTTTGTTGTTTATAAATCCGCTCTATGATTTCTACCACCTTTAACCCTTCCAGTGCATTGGTAGTGATGGTGGACTTTCCTGAAAGCGTATCCACTACATTATCAATTACATAATGATGATTGGCTGCGCTGCCTTTATAAGCGCCATAGTCATTCGGCGGATTAGAAGGCGGAAGTTCGGGCATAGTGTAATCATTGATGTGACAGTATTCCACTTTATCCATATACTGACCGCCGACTTTAACACTTCCCTTTTCACCAATAATTGTGATAGAGCTTTCTAAATTCTTATCCCACACAGAGGTTGAATAATTGAAGCATCCAATTCCACCACCGGTAAAGTGAAAGGAAACAAACCCGGAGTCTTCTGCAAACTCTGTATTCTTTGTGTGATTAAAGTTTTCAAACCGTGTTAAAATATCGCGGATGTCGCCAAACAGCCAGTACATTATATCAATGAAGTGGCTGAATTGTGTAAACAAAGGACCGCCGTCTAAATTTTTCTGCCCTTTCCATCCGCCTTTTTTATAGTAGCGGTCATCACGATTCCAGTAACAGTTTACCTGTACCATAAAAATTTTCCCAAACCGGTTTTCTGTTACAATTTGCTTCAGCCATTGTGATGGAGGGCTGTAACGGTTTTGCATTACACAGAAAACCTGCTTTGACATTTGCAGTGATTTGTAAATCACATTTTCACACTCTGCTTTAGTCAAGCCCATTGGCTTTTCACAGACGATGTGACAGTTTCTTTCCAGCGCCTTAATGGAGTGTTGTGCATGAAATCCGTTGGGAGTACAGACATTCACTACATCTATTTTAAGTTTTGAGGAAAGCAAATCTTCAATTGAAGAAAAGAAAGCAGCGTTGAAATCCTTTTCAGCAACCGATTTCATATCAGAGTTAATATCTGCCACTGCTACTAATTCAGCATTTTCATTCTTACGAATCATTTCTGCATGACGCTTTCCAATGTGGCCAAAGCCGACGACTGCAAATTTTATTTTCTTATTCATTTGTTTCAGAGTCTGTTATTCTGACAGCAGCAAAGTAACTCCAAAAGTGTTACAGTTACTTCACTATATTGTCTTTCAATAATTTAAATTTCAAAAAAATGAGGATTAAAAATCGTAGTATCTGTTAATTAGATTTGTTTTCAGGCCAAAAGTAATGAAATTGGTCATTGACTTTTTTAATTCATTTTCCTGCTGCCGGTGGACAACTGAAAGTTCAAAGTTCAGGTTGTTTTTGGGGTTAATGAGATAATCAAACTTGAGTTCTCCATAGAGTAAATCAGTTTGTAAACCCTGTCCTGTAAAATTACCGTAGGTGCCAATTACTTTTCCGTTTACAAAAGCGCCGGGAATGTCATAGTCAGAGCGGTAGATGTTGTGCCCTTCATTATAACTTTGGTTTGCATCCAATCCGATAAGCGCATATAAAATTTCAGCGCTAAAACTGAAACGCTTCCATCGGTAATTAACAAATGAAATCCACTCATGAAAATTTGCTCCAAGCGGATCAGCAAGTGATTGGTTGTAATGCGCATAGTTCAGCACAGGTATTTTATGACTATAAACATAAGGTCGCACATGATTGTATTCGGTCTGCAGGTATAAATTCTTTATACCGAATGCATCAAACCATTTTGCTCCTGCTTGAAATGCAAACTTTGTGAGAAAATATCCCTGTCCTTTTTTAGCTTTTGCTAAATCCAAATCATCCAAAAAGAATTGACCGTAAAGAGAAAGCGTATTGGTTATTTTTTCTTTCACATTCAACCCAAACGCAGAATTGTCAGGCGAACCGAGATTGCCCTGAACGGAGTGATAGAAAATAACAGGGTTCAGATAGTTTACATCAAACCCTCTGTAAACAGAAGAATCCTTTTGTTGCCAGATTACCGATTCAAATAATCCTATTTCCAAACGGCGACCAAACTGCATACTGAGATAATGGAATGCACCGTATTTTTTTCTGTATCCTTCTCCAAGAATTGCTCTTTCGCGAATGTCCAGCATCTCATTCCACAGATTTACATACTGAAGTTTCCATATGCGGGTAGTAACCTTTAGGAAGGGATACGGAGAGGAATTGTCAGACAGTAACAGTGAGCGATAGCCGTCACCAATAAAATTTTTATCGTGACCCAACTGAAAATTAAAATACTTTGAGGGTGAATAGGAAATATACCCGGTAGCCATTGAGTAGTCATACTCTATACGCGTTCCGGCACGCTTAATATGACCTTGTCCTGGAACAACAAGAGTGTCTAAAATGAATTGGTTTAAGTAGCGTGGGAATTTTCCCTGACTTTCATAGAACGATGACGAAAAAGAAAACTTCTCTCCAATATCTCCTGATGCTGTAACACCCCGTGTGTTTACATAAGTACCTTTGTCCCATGTAAAATCTTGTCCGGCTTCAAAATCCATCAATGGATCAATGGTAAGGTGAAGAATATCTTTATCAATAGTGATAAAATGATCATGCAGCAGATTGAAACCGGCTTTTTTCAGAATGTTTTTTTCAGGGGAATGATACTCAGGGAGAAAACTGTAAACAGAATCTTCATTTACATCAGTGGGAAGTTGAGAAACAAGGTAGGGTTTGAAAGATGTGAATGAATTTGAATTGAGTGTATTTAATCTCTGTTCATACAATAGTCCTTGCTGACGGTTGAGTGAAAGAAATTGCTGCTGGGCAATAGAAGATAAAGCAGTAAAAGAAAAAAAGAAGAAAAGCTTAATACGCATTCTTTTCTCCTTTAAACATATTCCATACGGTGAGCAGAATAATTTTTATGTCAAGGAGGAAACTCCAGTTCTCAATGTAAAATAAATCAGTCATCACTCGCTTGCGCATTACCAGTTTATCGGCAGTTTCGCCGCGCAATCCACGAACCTGCGCTAATCCTGTAACACCAGGCAATACCAAATGGCGAATCATAAACTTGTCAATAATGCTTTTGTATTCTTCATTGAGTTTAACAGGATGAGGACGAGGTCCTACCACACTCATGTCACCAAGCAGCACATTGATAAATTGTGGTAGTTCATCAATATTATACCGTCGAAGAAATTTTCCGACAGGCGTAATGCGGGGGTCATCTTTTATCGCCTGCTTGAATTGTTCATCGGATTCTGTAACACACATGGTTCTGAACTTGAAAATCCGGAATGGTTTATAATTAATTCCTGACCGGGTTTGCCGGTAGAAAACAGGTCCCCTCGAACCAAGTTTTATCATAAGAGCCACAAGCGGAATTATCCAGCTTAACAATAATACAATCACAAGAGCAGAAAATAAAAAATCAAAAACCCTTTTCTGAGACTGATTTAATAAATTGTTGAGTGGTTCATTTGACGGAGAAATAACCGGAAGAAATCCGTAATAATCAATTGATATTGGTTTGTTGTTAAGCGCTGTAAAATCAGGGACAATCTTCATCCGAATCAGATTCTTTTCAGAATAGTGCATCAGGTCTGTAATCGTATCAATTTCTGTAAGCGGTAAGGCACAGAAAATATCCTGCACACCGGCTGCCGTACAATATTTCTTTGCGTCAATAATGGTTCCTGCAATCTTGTAATCCACAGCGTGTCCATTCAGGTGATTATTGTTGTCGTACAGCCCCAGCACTTTGTAACCGTAGCCGCGGTAGGTTTTCAAGACATCAAACATCTGTACAGCGACAGTTCCTGAACCGATAATAATGGCTGTGCGGTAATGTGAATCCGAAGAACGGATATTCTTCAGCAGATACATCATAAATATGCGCCAAATACTTATGGAAGGAATAAACAAAAGATACGAGTAGGTGAATAGTTTTTTTGAAATGCTGAAGTCTTTCAGAATCAGATTAAATAAAGCAAGGAGTAAGGCATGAACTACAACTGTTTTAAATAATCTGGCAAACGACTGCTCAAAGGGTTCAATACGGTTATAGTTGTAGAGCTTAAAAAGATAACCGAGATAAATCCATCCTATGGTGAAAGCCAGTGCCATCTTAAAAAAATAAAGATGGTAAGGGGTATGTCCGCCTTCAAAAAAATAATAGTGAATAACAAAGAAGGAAATATTAAGCAAAGCAATATCGCCTAATAGTGTAATGAACCGATAAATTCTGAATCTCTCCTTTAACATTAAAATCTGCTAAACTTTATAAAATCTTCCAAAAGTAACTCTTTGATTTTTGTGAATCAAGAGCCGGGTTATACTTTTAAGAACATTGTTAGTAAGAACTGACCTATCCATTTTTATGTATTATCCTGAAAAAGATGAGCGGCTTAGTCCAAATAATTATTTCTCAACTTTTCCTTTTTCCAAAAACTCCTTTCTGAAATTTTTTAGCTCACGGTTTTTTGAATAAAGCCGTGAAGCAAGAAACAACATACCTGTGATTAAACCACTTATAAATGTAATGATGATAATCAGCGACTGAGAACCGCTTAAACTCCATACAAGAAACCGGATACTTGCCGGCTCCATATTTTGAAAGGCAAAAATCAATGTTACGGCAAAAAGTATCAGTATAATAAAAATAGAATATTGCTTCATATATGAAAATTTCAGGCGAAAGTAAAAAACATCTAAATAAGAATTAAGTGGAGTGCACACAATAAGTAATTCAGACATAAAGTCCCTGTTTTTGGAGCGTAATAGGTCAATTTTTCCGAAAATAAAGATGCAAAACTAATGGCAATCAATTTGCAATTTCGGATTCACAGTTTGAATAATATTAAAGATGAATCTTAACCAGTTTACTATAAAATCTCAGGAAGCCATTCAAAAGGCACAAGAGATTGCTTTCAGTAATCAGCAACAGAGCATTGAAACAGCACATTTGCTGAAAGGAATTTTAGCAGTGGATGAAAATGTATCTGATTATATTTTTAAGAAACTCAGCATAAATCCGTCGCAGGTGGCTGAGCGTGCTGATGCAATGATTGCAAAATATCCGAAAGTCAGCGGCGGTGAAACTTATCTCAGTCGTGATGCAAACACGACACTTCTAAAAGCACAATCTCTTCTTAAAGAATTTAAAGATGAGTTTGTATCAATAGAGCATCTGTTACTTGCACTTCTTGCAGGAAATGATGAGGTAGCCAAAATGCTGAAAGACCTTGGCGCTACTGAGAAAGAAATGAAATTGGCTGTAACAGAACTCCGGAAAGGCAGCCGTGTTACAGACCAGAATGCGGAAGCTACTTTCAATGCATTGAATAAGTATGCAAAGAATCTGAATGAGTTGGCTCAGTCAGGCAAACTTGATCCTGTAATCGGTCGTGATGAAGAAATCCGCAGAGTGTTACACATTCTTTCGCGTCGTACAAAAAATAATCCTGTTCTTGTAGGTGAGCCGGGTGTTGGTAAAACTGCTATTGCAGAAGGTATTGCTCACCGTATCGTAAACGGTGATGTGCCCGAAAACCTGAAGACGAAAACCATTTATGCATTGGATATGGGCGCATTAATGGCAGGCGCTAAGTATCGTGGTGAATTTGAAGAGCGGTTGAAAGCAGTGGTGAAAGAAGTGACTGAAAGTGATGGAAGCATTATTCTTTTCATTGACGAAATTCACACACTGATAGGCGCGGGCGCTACCGAAGGTGCAATGGATGCAGCCAACATTTTAAAACCCGCTCTTGCACGCGGAGAACTTCGTACAGTGGGCGCTACTACTTTAAACGAATACCAGAAGTTCTTTGAAAAAGACAAAGCGCTGGAGCGTCGTTTTCAGAAAGTGATGATTGATGAACCGAATGAAGAAGATGCAATCTCTATTCTTCGTGGGCTGAAAGAGCGTTACGAAACTCATCACAAAGTTCGAATTAAAGATGAAGCGATTATTTCAGCAGTGGAACTGTCACACCGTTACATTTCTGACCGTTTTCTTCCTGATAAAGCAATAGATCTGATTGATGAAGCTGCTGCAAAACTCCGCCTTGAAATGGATTCGCTTCCCGAAGAATTAGATGAGATTGAAAGAAAAATCCGTCAGCTTGAAATTGAAAGAGAAGCGATTAAGCGAGAGAAAGATGAAAAGAAATTAAATGAGTTAAGTGAAACTATTGCCAATCTTTCTGAAGAAAGAAACCAGTTGAAAGCAAAATGGCAGCAGGAAAAAGACATTGCCGATTCTGTTCAGGAAACAAAAGCGGCTATTGAAAATTACAAACTGCAGGCTGAACAAGCAGAGCGGCAGGGTGACTATGGAAAAGTGGCTGAGTTGCGCTATGGAAAAATCAAAGAAGCAGAGGATAGATTAAAGAAGCAGGAAAAAGAACTGAATCAAACACATGAAGGAAAACGGATGCTGAAAGAGGAAGTGGATTCAGAGGATATTGCTGAAATTGTAAGCAAGTGGACAGGCATTCCGGTCAGCAAAATGTTACAGAGCGAAAAGGAAAAACTGTTACACCTCGAAGATGAATTACATCATCGTGTAGTCGGTCAGGATGAAGCCATCACTGCTGTAAGCGATGCTATTCGCCGCAGCCGCGCAGGATTGCAAGACCCGCGAAAACCTATCGGCTCATTTATTTTTCTTGGAACAACGGGCGTGGGTAAAACAGAGTTAGCCAAAGCATTGGCAGAATTTCTTTTCAACGATGAAAGCGCAATGACCAGAATAGATATGAGTGAGTATCAGGAGCGCCATGCTGTATCTCGCTTGATTGGTGCACCTCCCGGTTATGTAGGTTATGATGAAGGCGGACAACTTACCGAAGCAGTTCGCCGCAAGCCCTACAGTGTAGTATTGCTTGATGAAATTGAGAAAGCTCACCCGGATGTGTTCAACATTCTGTTACAGGTGTTGGATGATGGACGGTTGACAGATAACAAAGGGCGCGTTGTGAATTTCAAGAACACAATTATTATCATGACTTCCAATATGGGTTCACAAATCATACAGGAGAACTTTGCAAAAATTACGGATAAGAATAAGTACGGCGTAATGGAGACCACCAAGATAGAAGTGATGAATTTGCTTCGTAAAACTATTCGCCCGGAATTTCTGAATAGAATTGATGAGATTATTATGTTCGCTCCTTTAATGAAAGATGAAATCACAGGTATTGTTCGTATTCAGATTGATATTTTGAAAAAAATGCTGGAGAGAAACAATATTCATATTGACATCACAGATAAAGCAGTAGAATCATTAGCCGATACAGGATTTGACCCTCAGTTTGGCGCTCGTCCGCTTAAGCGTGTGATACAGAAGGAAATTGTGAATGAGCTGTCAAAGAAAATTCTTGCAGGAGAAATCAGCAGCGAAAGCAACATCATTATTGATACAGACAGAAACGGTGAATTAGTTTTTAAAAACAGAAAAAAAGAAATGGTGAGCTAAAGTGTGCATCCGCTGTTATTGAACAGGATGAATTAATTTTGAACAGAAAATTGTGAAAATATTTTCTTTGCAGCGGTTACTAAGATTTAATGTTATATTATTGACTTATACTTTTTTAATTTAAACAATGGAAGATTTTAAAAAGATATTTATGCAGGGGACTGATGAAGAAGTGGAATTTCTCCCTATGATACCTGTAGAGGAAGACGATGATAAAAAAATTGTTTATGCTGAAGTGGTGCCGCTTCTTCCACTAAAAAATACCGTGTTATTTCCCGGAGTGGTGATTCCAATAACCATTGGTCGCGATAAATCTATCAATGCAGTTCGCGAGGCAAGCAATGGCGACAAAATAATCGGCGTAGTATCTCAGGTGGATGCGAATGTGGAAGAGCCACAGTTCGACGACCTCAACAAAGTTGGAACACTTGCCAAAATTATCAAAACACTAAAGATGCCGGATGGAAGCACTACGGCAATTATTCAAGGGAAGGCACGGTTTTCAGTAAATAGTTTAGTTACAACTGAGCCATACTTTAAAGTAAGTATTTCGGTACTTGCTAAATCCGAAGTGCCGACTGATGCGGAGTTCAATGCAACCATTGACTCCATTAAGGATATTGCAGGCAACATCATCCGGCTATCACCCAATATTCCGTCGGAGGCAACGATTATGCTGAAGAATATTGACTCGCCGTCGTTTCTTGTCAATTTCATTGCATCGAATTCAGGGATAGATGTTAAAGACAAGCAGCAGATTCTTGAAACAAATGATTTAAAAGAGCGGGCGCAACTTGTTCTTAAACATCTGAACAGCGAGATACAATTACTCGAACTGAAAAATAAAATTCAGAACAAAGTCCGTACAGATATAGAAAAACAGCAGCGCGATTATTTCCTTCATCAGCAAATGAAAACCATTCAGGAAGAGTTGGGTGGCGAGGGCTCAGACAAGGAAATTAAAAATATGCGCGAGCGGGCTTCTAAAAAGAAATGGAGTAAAGCAGTTGCAGAACAATTTGATAAAGAAACCAGCAAATTATCACGAATGAATCCTGCGGCTGCAGAATATTCAGTACTGATGAATTATCTGGAACTGCTGCTTGATTTACCTTGGGAAGATTACACAAAAGATAATTTTGATTTAAAGCGGGCTAAAAAAATTCTGGAACAAGATCACTTCGGATTGGATAAGGTGAAAGACCGCATTATAGAATATCTTGCTGTACTGAAACTGAAAGGCGATATGAAATCGCCCATCCTGTGTTTTGCCGGTCCTCCGGGAGTCGGAAAAACTTCTCTCGGCAAATCAATAGCCAAGGCATTGAAGCGGAAATATGTACGTATGTCACTCGGCGGGTTGCATGATGAAGCGGAAATTCGCGGTCATCGCAAAACATATATAGGAGCCATGCCCGGCAGAATTGTGCAGATGCTGAAAAAAGCACAGAGTGGAAACCCGGTAATAGTACTGGATGAAATTGATAAAGTAGGAAATGATTTCAGAGGCGATCCATCTTCTGCTTTACTCGAAGTTCTTGATCCGGAACAGAACACATCATTCTATGATCAGTACACTGAATTAGAGCACGATTTGAGTAAAGTACTGTTTATTGCTACTGCAAATTCGCTGGCTACCATTCAGCCGGCTTTGCGCGACCGGATGGAAATTATAGACATCAGTGGATATTCAGTGGAAGAGAAAATTGAAATTGCGAAACGTCACCTTGTTCCTAAGCAATTAGAAGCACATGGACTGAAACCAAAAGATGTAACACTTACTCCTAAGATTATTGAAAAAATAATTCAGGACTACACTCGCGAATCAGGAGTTCGTGATTTGGACAGGAAGATTGCAGCTATTATGCGCGCCGTTGCCAAAAGAGTTGCAATGAAAGAAAAAAGACGCACAGAACTGACTGCTGCTGATATTGAAAAAATTCTCGGTACACAGCGGTTCGACACGGAGATATATAAGGAGGAGAATCCTTCCGGTGTTGCGGTTGGACTGGCATGGACAAGTGTGGGAGGCGAAATTCTTTATGTGGAAACCTCTCTGAGCAAAGGGAAAGGAAACTTAAAACTCACCGGCAACCTTGGTGATGTGATGAAAGAATCGGCAAGTACTGCACTAAGTTTTCTGAAAGCACACGGAAGTGAATTTGGCATTAAGCCCGAAGAGTTGGAAGAACACGATGTACATATTCATGTGCCGGAAGGAGCAGTTCCCAAAGACGGTCCTTCTGCAGGTGTTACAATGCTTACTTCCTTAGCTTCTGCATTCAGCAAAAGGAAAGTAAAACCGTTTATGGCAATGACGGGAGAAATTACACTGAGAGGGAAAGTATTACCTGTTGGAGGTATCAAAGAAAAAATTCTGGCTGCAAAAAGAGCGGGCATGAAAGAAATTCTCCTTTGCAAGATGAATGAAAAAGACATCAAGGAAATTAATCCTCAATATATCAAAGGGCTAAAGTTTCATTATGTGGACAAAATGAGTGAAGTATTAGCCAAAGCATTAATGAAAAAATGATTGAGAGTAGGAACAGCGATTGTAAATTGAAAAACTATAAATTGTAAATTAACAACACTATCACTCCTTAACGCTGTTATCCCGAGCGTAGCGAGGGATCTGTTCATCCTGTCCCCGCTCTTTCATAGAGAACTTTGCGGTGTTACAGTAGCTGTAAATTAAAAAATTACAAATTACAAACGCTGTCATTCCTTTTTACCTGTCATCCCGAACGCAGAGCGGGATCTCATTATTAAATGTACAGATGCTTCCTTCGTCAGCATGACACGGAGAAATTCCGTCCCCGCCGAGTAAGTGCTGCGGTGGCTTGTGCGAGTGCGCAGGACTCGGTAGTATTCAGAGCAGGCAAGTAATATAGATTGGTTAGCAGAGGGTTCAAAAATGAAAATCCTTTTTGTAACAGACTCACTTTCACTATAAATTTCAGAAAGGAATTTTTTAGAGTAAATAAGTGTATGAATAAGCGACATAGACAGAGTCACAGATTGGTTTCATAAAAAATAATTTAGCTATGAAGTATTTTATTGAAAGAGCAAATGAAAGAGGGCATGTAAATCACGGATGGCTGAAGAGCAATTTCAGTTTTAGTTTTTCGGAGTATTACAATCCTGAGAAAATTCATTTTGGTTTGTTGCGAGTAGTGAATGACGATGACATTGCACCCGGAACCGGTTTTGGCACACATCCTCATGATAACATGGAAATAGTTACTATTCCGCTAAGTGGTGCATTAGAGCACCGCGATAGTATGGGGCACACTTCCGTGATAAAACCCGGAGAAGTGCAGATTATGTCTGCCGGAAGTGGTATCACACACTCGGAGTATAATCATTCCAAGACAGAGCCGGTCCGCTTGTTTCAGATTTGGGTTTTTCCAAGAGAGAAAAACCTCCAGCCGCGTTATGATCAGAAGTTGTTTTCGGAAGACGACAGAAAGAATAAGATTCAGACATTGGTATCGCCTGATAAAGTAAATGACAGCATTTTGATTCATCAGGATGCATGGTTCAGCCGGTTGAATTTAACGGAAGGAAATTCATCCACCTATTCACTTCACCAAAAAGGTCACGGGTTGTTTTTGCTTGTGATTAATGGAGAGATTGAGGTGGCAGGTGAAAAACTTTCTACCCGCGACTCTATAAAGATAGAGAATATGGAAACTGTAACAGTTAAAGCGGTTAAAGATGCTGAATTGTTGTTGATTGAAGTGCCAATGAATTAATTACAAAATATGAAAGTAGAAATCTGGAGTGATGTAATGTGTCCTTTTTGTTACATCGGAAAGCGAAGATTTGAAAATGCACTGAAACAGTTTTCAGAGAGAGATAAAGTGCAGGTGGAATGGAAGAGTTTTCAGTTGAATCCTGACTTGGTAACAGAGTCTGACAAGAGTCTTAATGAATACCTTTCTGAGACAAAAGGATGGACAATTGACTATGTGAGAAAATTGAATGAACGCATCATTACCATGGCGCAGCAGTCAGGATTAACTTACAATTTCGATAATGTGATAGTGGCTAATTCATTTGATGCGCACCGGCTTTCTCATTTGGCAAAGAAGCACAACCTGCAAAACGAGTTGGAAGAAAAACTATTCAGCGCCTATTTTACTGAAGGAAGAAATACCGGCGACAAGGAAACGCTTGTTCAATTAGGAGTTGAAGCCGGGTTAGATGCAGAGGAAGCAAAAGAAATGCTCAATGGAAAGAACTTTTCTGATGAAGTTCGTCAGGATGTTTATGAAGCACAGCAGTTGGGAATAAGTGGCGTACCGTTTTTTCTTTTCAATGATAAATATGCAATATCAGGAGCGCAGGAAACAGAAACCTTCTTGCAGGCGTTGAATACAATCGTCAAGGAATCAAATAATTAATATCAACAGCTAAGGATGGCAGGTAGCTTATGCGAGTTATACCATTATAGAACCATTCTGTAAATTCGCGCCTTATGGAGACAAAACCTCATCAGGCGCTTTCATTCGACAATACGGTAAACGCCTTTTCTTACAAGTCAGATAAAGAGCTTCGCAGCGCACACCGGCTTTTCCAAATGATGAATAACAATACTATTGCATCCATCGGTACAGCGCTTACGCCGCTTGCATTCAAATTGAAACTGCCGATTAAATCGCTTGTAAAATCAACCATTTACAACCAGTTCTGTGGCGGAGAAACATTGAGTGAGTGTGCTGTTACAGTTAACCGACTCGGTAAATATAATGTGCAGACTGCCCTCGATTATGGCGTGGAAGGAAAACAAACAGATGAAGATTTTGACAAGACAACAGGAGAGTATCTTCGCGCCATTGAATTTGCGAGAGACAATGCTCATGTAACACTTATCAGTTTGAAAGTAACAGGGCAGGCACGGTTTGCACTGCTTGAAAAAATTTCTGGAAATATATCTCTTGCCGATGATGAGCTAATGGAATGGAACCGTGTGAAAGGTCGCCTGCATCGGGTTTGTAAGAAAGCAAGCGAGTGTGGGATGTCTGTAATGGTAGATGCGGAAGAAACATGGATTCAACATGCAATTGATTCACTGGTGGAAGAGATGAGCCGTTTTTACAATAAAGAACGGGCGGTGATATTTAACACGGTTCAGCTTTACCGCCACGAAGGACTTTCTCTGCTGAAAAATTATTATGAGAATGCAAAAAGAGATGGTTATGTGTTGGGAATAAAAATGGTTCGCGGCGCTTATATGCAGAAAGAAAGAGCGCGGGCAGAGAAAATGAATTATCCTTCTCCCATTCACAAAGACAAAATTTCATGTGATAAAGACTACAATCTTGCCATCGAATTTTGCATAGAGAATGTGGAAGGAATTCATGCCTGTATTGCTTCGCATAATGAAGAGAGTAACATGCTGGCAGTTCAACTGATGCAGAAGAAAGGATTACCGCACGACCATCCGCATATTCATTTCTCTCAACTGCTTGGAATGAGTGATCACATCACTTTCAACTTGGCTAATGAAGGGTACAATGCAAGTAAATATGTTCCTTACGGTCCGGTGGAAGATGTGATTCCTTATCTGATGCGTCGCGCGAAGGAGAATACTTCAGTACAGGGACAGACAAGCAGAGAACTGACTTTAATAAAAAAAGAACTGAAGCGCAGAAAGAAATAAAAATAAGTTTGAGGTAATATAAATTCAATAGATGAAACAGTATCACGATCTTGTTAAAACTATTCTTGATAAAGGAGTGAAAAAATCTGACCGCACCGGTACAGGAACAGTTAGCATTTTCGGCTATCAGATGAGGTTTGATTTGAGTGAAGGATTTCCATTACTTACTACCAAGAAGCTTCATACCAAGTCTATCATTCATGAATTACTCTGGTTTCTTAAAGGAGAATCAAACATTCAATACTTAAAAGAAAATAGTGTTACAATTTGGGATGAATGGGCTGATGAAAAAGGAGAACTGGGACCCGTATATGGCGTTCAGTGGCGATCATGGAAAACTCCCGACGGAAAAACAATTGATCAGATTTCAAACCTGATTAATCAGATTAAGAAAAATCCCGATAGCCGCAGACTTATTGTGAGTGCATGGAATGTAGCCGATATTGACAAAATGAAATTACCGCCTTGTCACACTATGTTTCAGTTCTATGTGGCAAACGGAAAATTATCTTGTCAGCTTTATCAACGAAGCGCCGATGTTTTTCTTGGTGTGCCGTTCAACATAGCATCGTATGCATTGCTTACAATGATGATTGCACAGGTTTGTGATTTGCAACCGGGAGATTTTATTCATACGCTGGGCGATGCACATTTATACAGCAATCACTTAGAGCAGGTAAACACTTTGCTTTCACGTGATTTTCGTCCATTACCGGCTATGAAGATTAATCCGCTAATAAAGAATATATTTGACTTCCGTTTTGAAGACTTTGAATTGTTGAATTACAATCCTCACCCGCCTATTAAAGCTCCGGTTGCCGTATGACAGTTTCTATTATTGTTGCCGCTTCGCAGAATGATGTTATCGGTAACGATAATAAGTTGCCATGGCATTTACCGGCAGATATGAAATACTTTAAAACAGTAACCACCGGACATTGTATTATCATGGGTAGGAAAACTTTTGAAGCACTCGGAAAACCTTTACCCAACCGGACAAATATTATTATTACCAGACAGGAAGATTTTTCTGCACAGGGTTGTGTGGTAGTAAACGATATAAAGCATGCTATTGATTATGCAAAAAGCACAGGAGATACTGAATGTTTTATCATAGGAGGCGGAGATGTTTTTGTCCAGTCATTAATCTGGGCAGAAAGAATTTACCTTACCCGCATCGCTCATAAATTTGAAGGCGATACTTTCTTTACGAAACCGGATTCCGATGACTGGGAGTTGGTTAAAGAGGAAAGACATACTCCCGATGAGAAGAATAAATTTTCTTACTCATTTCAGGTTTACGACCGTAATTATAACTGAGAATTATTTTACCCCGCCATCATCAGCGCTAAAACGGAAGCCAAGCCGTTTACCGGTTTGCGTAGCTGAAAAATCCCTTTGCTCAATCTTTTGTTGAAGAGTAATTTCTTTTACCATCTCATAGGGCGGAACTAATAAATCAAAATTAAGTGTGTAAAGAATTGCTGATTCCATTATTTCCTGCAAGCGGGCAGAATCCAGTACGGCATTCTCAAAATCATTGTAAAGGAAACCAAGCTGGCGCTTTCCTTCTACAAAAAAATGCTTTTCCTTATTAATAAAAATCCTTGCAATCAGGTAGCCGACATCCATAGCACGGTTATACTTGAATGAATCAGCTAAGAAATTGTATATCTGAATCATGCCACAATAGGCGCGCTGTCCGTCCTCTTGAACATAAGGAAGCCGCCAGATAAAATGATCCTGATCGAAGGTGAAAACATTGCTGTGCTGAACGAAAATAATAAGTTCTTCATTCAGTTTCATCTCTATTTCAAAAGTACCACGCTCGGTAAAGCTGATGTCTGAAGTAAGCTTTTCTTTAGCTAATTCCTTTGACAAATCCGCCTGAGTAGTTTTAATGTGTTGTTTGATTTCAGAAAAAGTTTCACCTGTTACAGTAATAACGGTATTTTCAAGTTGTCTCTTTTCCCGAAGGTTCTCGACAATCAAATCACGAGGCGTTGGCTTTTTTCCCATCTGTTATTAATAAGCTTTTGCAAACAACACTCTTCTTGAAGAGGGCTTGCCTGAATAAATACACTTGCCTGTTTCATCAGGTGTGTTCAGCGGAATACACCTGATGGTGGCTTTGGTTTCTTCTTTAATTTTTACTTCAGTTTCCGGTGTGCCATCCCAGTGAGCTGAAATAAATCCGCCCTTTTCCTCTAACACCTTTTTGAAATCATCGTAACTGTTAACAAGCGTAATATTTTCTTCTCTGAAATCTAATGCCTTCTGATATATATTCTCCTGAATCTGTAACAGCAGATTTTCAATCTTTGAAGAAATGTCAGTGATGGAATAAGTAGTTTTCTCTCCTGTATCACGGCGAGCCACTTCCACTGTTCCGTTTTCCAAGTCGCGCGGTCCAATGGCAATACGCACAGGCACACCCTTCATTTCATACTCTGCAAATTTCCATCCCGGTTTTTGCTTGTCGTCGTTATCATATTTTACGCTGATGCCTTTTTGTTCAAAAGATTTCTTTATCTCAGCTACTTTTTGATTCAGTGTAACAAGCTGTTCGGCATTTTTATAAATAGGAACAATCACCACCTGAACAGGAGCAAGTTTCGGAGGCAGCACCAGCCCTTTATCGTCGCTGTGCGCCATAATCAGTGCGCCAATTAATCGTGTAGAAACTCCCCATGAAGTTGCCCACACATATTCCTGCTTGTTTTCTTTTGTCACATACTGCACATCAAAAGCTTTTGCAAAATTTTGTCCCAGGAAATGTGAAGTCCCCGCCTGTAAAGCTTTGCCATCCTGCATCAGCGCTTCGATACAGTAGGTTTCTTCTGCTCCTGCAAAACGCTCGTTAGCGCTTTTCACACCTTTAATAACCGGAATGCCCATCCACTTCTCTGCAAAATCAGCATAGACATGCAACATCTTTTCCGCTTCTTCAATTGCTTCTTCTCTTGTGGCATGTGCAGTGTGCCCTTCCTGCCAGAGAAACTCCGCGGTGCGAAGAAATAACCGCGTGCGCATTTCCCATCGCACAACATTCGCCCATTGATTCACCAGCACCGGCAAATCACGGTAAGATTTTATCCAGTCTTTATAGCTGTTCCATATAATGGTTTCCGAAGTGGGTCGTACAATCAGTTCTTCATCGAGTTTTGCTTCAGGATCAACCACTACGCCGGAGCCGTCGTCTGCATTTTTCAAACGGTAGTGTGTTACAACGGCACATTCTTTTGCAAACCCCTCCACATGTGCCGCTTCGCGGGCAAGAAAACTTTTAGGAATGAACAAAGGAAAATAGGCATTGGAATGACCGGTTTGCTTGAACATATCATCGAGTACGCGCTGCATCTTTTCCCAAATTGCATATCCGTAAGGTTTAATAACCATACATCCGCGCACGGCGGAATAATCCGCCAGTCCGCTCTTTAACACAAGGTCATTATACCACTGTGAATAGTCACGGCTGCGGCTGGTAATTTCTTTATTGGTAGTCTTCTGTTCCAAAAAATCTGATTTCGACAAATGTAAAAAAATAAAAGACGGAGTGATGAAGCAGTTTGTCCGGTAATAAGCCGTGTCATTACATTCTGTTCCCAATGGCGCAAGTGTTTTTCACTTGCGCTGAATTCACCCAAGATGGCATTTCGTAGA
>CAYRJA010000018.1:21713-39017 GCA_964424455.1 uncultured Bifidobacteriaceae bacterium | reverse complement strand
TTTTTATACCCACTTAAAGTTTGACTATCAATTATTTTAGACCCGAAAGCCCTGCTGATTTATCCGTTATTTCTATTATATCTTTTATTTGCAATATAGTACACTCTGCTGTTCGGGCTAAGTTTCTTGCCATACTTCATCTTAATTTTTTTCTTAATGGCTTATAAATAATAACTGTTATGGGCTTTGCTTAAAATCTTCTGACAGAAGGAAACCTTTTTTATTTCAAAAAGTAAGAGTGGTTCAATCAAACCTCACTTATGAAAATATTGAAAAATTTAACCTCTTTTGTACGGAATGAGTTTAAGGATGAAGAAACAATCATACTGAACATGACCAAGTACGATATGTTCGTGTTTCTTTACAGCTTCTTCTTCACTTTAGAAATTGGTATGATGGTGATTTTTAAAACCGCTTAACCACTAATTACATTTAGAGCAATTTAGAAAGTTGATTTTATTGTTTCGCTCTTCTTCAGAGATGAGTGAGATACAATTTATTGGATGCTCTCTTTTAATTTTTCTTACCTAAGAGAAATTTATTAGTGACTCAACTCTATTCGGTCAGCAACAGTTTACAAGCCGTCGTTTTCCCTCTGTATAATATTTTACAAAAATAAATTCCTGAAGGAATACCTTTCATTTCAAGCTCAAACGTATTACCTGACTGTCTGCTTATAGTAAACACAACTTGCTGACCTAAAAGATTTACAATATTGAGTTGTGGTATCTCAGCAATATTCTCTGCAGCAATCTTAATTAAAAACTTTCCGCTTGATGGATTGGGAAACACTTCAATTTTTAATGAATGATGCTGAATTTTATTAATGCTCAGTTGATGAATTCTTGCAGTATCATAGATGGTAACGCCTCCTCTGTAATTTCCGATTGACAGTTCTGGAATGCTGTCACCATTAATATCTGCACCCGATACCGTTGAATAACTTCCCACACTGATTCCCGAGTAAATTGAGTCCACCATATTGAATTTACCTGTGAGATTATTGTCAATATTATCGTATTGAAAAATATTTCCTCCTTCACAGCCAACCAACAATGTGTAGGAGTCGCTATTATTCAGTTGGGTAAGAAATGGTACACTGTATCCGGTAATTGAATACTCCTCCCGCACATCCACACCCCCGAAAGTACTGTCTGCAGCCGATGAAAAGTCAGGCGCTGTAACAGTTCCTTTATTCTCATAATAATAAATCGTGCCTATATCGTTGCCTATCAGTAAATCAGGTTTACCATCTCTGTTCACATCTACAATCTGAGGCGTACTGTAATTACCTATATCAATGTTGAAGTATTTTGGATTAACTAAGGCAAATTGAGCGGGGAATCCTGTTACAGCAATATTCTTATAAAAGAGAAGTGTACCATTTTCAATTCCAACAATTATATCCGGTTTGTCATCACCATCAACATCTCCAAATGCCGGATGAAATCCATTTAAATGTAGAGAGCTCATGTTTAAGTAATCTTTAGTAACAAGAGAGAAGGCAGGATTTAATTTTGTTCCGGTATTTTTATAGTAAGCCAGTGCAGAATAACTATTGAAATAATTTCTATTGGCGACAATCATATCATATAATGAATCATTGTCTAACTTTGCAAAAACCGGATAAGCTCCCTCTCCTACTTCTATCATATCTCTTGTAAAAAGTGAATCCGTCTGATAAATGAAGTGTGCGTTTTTATCCGTTCCCTCGTTTCTGTAGTACCATACATTGGCAACATTTTCAGAACCAAATTGAAAATTAGGAGAAATCACTATGTCTTTTAATCCATCGTTGTTTATATCCATATAAAATGGAGCAGGAAAATCCTGAAGATTTACCGGAACAGAATAAGAGGGAAAAAGTGTGTCCTGCGAAATATAACGTGCATGAGAGGTACTTCCTCCATTCTGCAAATAAACCAGATTACTGAAGCCGATATCACCTATGATTAATTCTTTAGTACCATCTCCGTTGCTATCAAATGCCACCAGGGTTGATCCTGAATGACGTGTGTGTGGCACATCAGGATTCTCCTCTATCCGCCAGGGACACGGCTGACTTAATAATTTAGACGAGGCGATTGAAGATTCATAAATTTCACCGAAGCAATGGTCATCCATATTATAAATCAAACTGTCGCATCCGAATCCCATTTCTTTTGATTTGTTTTTGTAGTATTCAATATATCCTCCAAGAATATCAAAGGTTAATACATCAATATCTCCATCACCATCAACATCTGCAAATGCAGGAATATCAACTGATGAAACATAGAGATTCGGGTAAGGTTTTTTTGCTGTAACATATCGTACAACATCTTTAAAAAGAGAGAAACATAATTCATTATCCCAATTATAATATCCTTTAAATACCTGTACACCAATATTAGTGTGAGCAAAAATATCAGCAACACCATCACAATTAAAGTCAAGTAACAGCGCCCAGTCGGTAATTGCAGGAAAGTTAAGTTCGTAACGAGGTGCATAAGTGTAACAGATTGAATCAACAATACCGGTATTCAGAAAGGTTAGAAATTTATTTCCCTCTCTGTCGAAAATAACAAGATCATCAATGCCATCATTATTCAAATCCGCAGGGGAAAATTGTGGATTATTCAACCCACCTGCCCAGGCAAGTTCAAGTTTTTTCGATCCTGCGAAAACAGGAATATCATAGTTAGGATAATGTTGAGCAAAGGATGAGTAGGATTGAATAAGAATAAACCAAATAAATATGACCTTCTGTAACAGTGCAGGCTTTATACAATTTACCATTCCGTAAATTTAGATGTGGACAAGGGAGCAAAGAAATGATTTTTCAAACCAAAAAATCGCTATGCGTTTATTTTCCGTAAGTCCTCCTGTGTGTCAATAGAAAAGCTTTCATAGATAGATTCGCGAACAGTAATCGGATAACCATCTTCAAGCCATCTAAGCTGTTCGAGTGATTCTGCCTGCTCTAAAACAGATGTTCCCAGCTCAAGCAATTCAAGCAGAACGGAAACTCTGAAACCGTAAATGCCTATATGTTTGTAATATACATGATGATTCAGCCACTCACTCATATTCACTCCGCGGAAGTAAGGAATCGGCGACCGGCTGAAATACAGTGCATTCCTGTTTTTTCCAAGTACCACTTTTACAATATTTGAATTCTTCAAATCTTCAACTTCATCAATCTTTTTTACCAGCGTAGCAATCTTCACCTCGTCTTGCGTAAAACATGAAGCTACTGCATCAATCTGTGCCGGATGAAGAAAAGGTTCATCTCCTTGTATGTTGATTGCAGCATCAAATGGTTCTTTTAATTGCTGTATGATTTCTCCGCAACGGTCGGTTCCGCTCTGATGTGTTACAGAAGTCAACATCACTTCTCCGCCAAACCGGTTTACTTCATCTGCAATCCGGTCATCATCCGTTGCCACCACAATTTTACTGAGCAATTTTGCTTTCTGCGATTGCTGATACACCCTCTCAATCATTGTTTTGCCGCGGACGATAGCGAGCGGTTTTCCCGGAAATCTGGTGGAAGCATAACGCGCAGGTATAATACCTATTACTTTCATGCTGACTCTGTTTTTCTTACTACTAAATAATTTCCTCGTATAGCTGTAACACGCACTTTCTCACCTTTGTGCACATATCCTCCCTCTACTATTGCATCATATATTTCGTCTTTCATCTCTACTGCACCGGCAGGTCGTAAATCTGTATGAGCCGTGCCTGTCTGATGAATAAGTTCTTCCAATTTCTTAGGTGACTCTGTAAAGCCGGTACTTGATTCCATAGTATCTGTCAACACCACCTTCTTCATTACAGAACTTTCAAAAATCCTTCTTCCGAAAAGCAGTCCTGTAATGATTCCCACTGCAAGAATGACAATCACTCGAGATAATGCAAACACAAGTTTTTCCCATCCGACAAATGAAAAATCAAAACCCTGATTATTTACTAATGAGAGTGATAATCCTGTTACTATGAAAATAATTCCGAGAATTCCGGTAACACCAAAGCCAGGTATAACAAATATCTCGATTGAAAGTAAAATCACGCCAACTATAAATACTACGATTTCCCAGTTGGCTGCAAGCCCATCCAAGTAAAGCGGTGCGAAATACAAAATGGCTGCTGTAATTGCTGCAAACAAGGGAAAACCGATTCCCGGGTGTTGAAACTCAAAATAAATTCCTGCCATAATTATCAGCAGCAAAATGCTGTTCACCAGAGGATTTGTGAGGAACCGGATAATTACATCCAGAAAAGTAGGCTCATAATTTATTTCAGTGTAGCTCGTGATATTTGCCTGCTGTAACACTTCCTTCACATCCTCAGCTTTTCCGTTACAGTAGCCATACTTAATCGCTTCATCAGTTGTCAGTGTAATTATTTTTCCTGTATCAGCAATGTCTTTCAGATAACCATTAGGTGTTACCATCCCCTCTGCAATTTTCGGATTTCGTCCGCGCTGTTGTGCAGTTGCGCGCATCATACCGCGCATATACGACTGATATTTATCCGGCATAACTTCTCCATTCTGATTAACTACCGAAGCAGCTCCTATAGTAGAGCCACTCTTCATATAAATAGCATCACATGAAATAGAAATTAACGCTCCCGCTGAAGCTGCATTACCTTCAATTAATACATAAACCGGAATTTTTGAATTAAGAATTAACGAATGAATTTTATCGGCTGCATCCAATTCTCCACCGTAGGTATCCAATCGCATAATGATAATGTCCGCTTTCTTTTCCTTTGCCTCATCAAATGCTTTCTTAATTAACCGTAATGCAGATCGTGAAATTTCTTGCTTCAGTTCAAATACATATACTGTCTTTTTCGCTTCAGGCGTTGAACAAATCGCAGACTGAAAGCTGTTTATAATTATATACAAACAGATTACAATTACCGTGAATAACTTCCTCTTCATTGAAAAAAACTTAAAGTGACTCTTATCTACCTTTACCGCAAATCAATTCTAATAATATCTTCAAAGTTATGCAAAGGTTTTTTCTGTTTATTGTTTTTATTTCCCTCTTCATGGTTTCGGCAGCACAAACTGTGGAAACTGATACTCATGTTGTAAAAAAAGGTGAAACACTTTATTCGCTTTCTCAAAAATATAACACCACTGTCAGTCGTTTGCTTGACCTGAACCCTGCAATTGTAAACAATAATCTGCAAACCGGTTCTTCAATTAAAGTCCCCCTGCTGCAGGAAGATGTCTCCTACAAAAAAGTAAAAATTGGCCCGCCTCAATATTTGATTCCTGTTACTTACACAGTTGATAAAGGTGAAACAATTTATTCTATTTCAAAGAAGGTTAATAACAACATCGAAACGCTTCGTATGTGGAATGACATGAAGACGGATAAAATAAAAGCCGGACAAAAATTGATTATTGGATATACTAACAGTGACGAAGGAAAAGTAAACAATAAAATGATAGTTGATGCTACTGTCAAAAATTCTACTAATACTACAACTGTAACAGAGAAAGTAACGCCTAAAAAGGAAGATGAAAAGAAGTCTGTTACAGAATCGAAAAAAAATGAAACACCATCACAAGTCAAGGACAAAACGATAGTTATAAAGGAAAACAAAAAAACCCTGAATACAGAAAATGTTCCGGGAACAGTGGTTGCTCCTCAAGTAAAAAATGACACTAACGATACAGATAAAAAGAATACTACTACTGTAACACCCCCTGAGTCGCCTACATCTACTAATTCTATCACTACGCCTACATCTGTAAATAAATCGCTTAATCCGGCTGACGGTAAATTGGTTTACATCACTGAGAAGGGAGTTGCTACATGGACAAAAAGCAATAATGACGATGGGCAGTTTTATGCACTCCATCCTACTGCATTATCTGGAACGGTCATTACAGTCAAGAACATAATGAATAACAAAACCATACAGGTAAAAGTAATCGGAAAACTCCCGAACACAGCAGATAACCAGAATGTAATGATTAAACTCAGTTATTCAGCCGCTAAGGAACTGAATGTGCTTGACGATAAGTTTCTGGCTACGATAAACTATATGGGCTATAAGCAAGTTTCTGAAGCCATGAAGTAAACAGATTATCCGAAAGCAATCATTGATATTTCCACATTCACACCTTTAGGCAGAGCCGAAACCTGTACAGTTTCTCTCGCTGGAAAATCTGAAGTAAAATATGAACCATAAACCTTGTTCACTTCAGGAAACTTTGCCATGTCGGTTAAAAAGATTGTTGTCTTTACAACATGATAAAATGAAAGACCTGTTTTTTCTAATATCGCTTTCAGGTTTTCCATACATCGGGTTGTTTCTGTTACAATGTCTGAGGTTTCCAATTGATTGGTCTTGGGGTTAATCGGAATTTGACCTGATATAAAAACAAACTGACCTGCTTTTACTGCCTGACTGTAAGGTCCAATCGGTGCAGGTGCATTATCTGTATGAATGATTTCTTTATCCATGAAAACTTTTTTCTTCAAATAAAGGAATAATTTTCCTTAAGTATAAAAGAACTTAAATAATAATTTTATTGCTGCTTTCGTTGTTAAAATAAATTGTTTAGATATGAAAACATCCCTCTTTGCTTTTTTGCTATTAGCTGGTTTTCAATTTAGCTCTTATGGTATTTCACTTGCTGATGCGATTAAACAAAAGCAAGTGAGTGCGCATCTCCGGGCTTACGATTATTCCCGCGACTCGGTCTATCGTCCTTCTTTTTATGGGGAATGTATTATTGCCGAGATTACGAACTTGCTAAACCAGCCAATGAATATAGAGTTAGAATCCGGCCGCTTCCTGATGCCGGATGATTCTTCCATACAGCGGATGATGGTGATGCAGCCGGTGTTTGTCACACTAAAAGCAAAGGAGAAAAGAATATTCAGTGTGCAAGCAATGTGTACTGAATTGCATGATGGAGGTCCAAATAATAAAACGATTTTTATTGTTGGGAAAATGGCTGAAGGGAATTTACTGAAAGCGGCAAAGTTCATTGAACAAAATAAATATCATACCGATGCCGGTCAACAGGCGCTATGGGTTCTGAGCGACAAAGCTGATCCTGCAGGAATTTATTCGGAAGATTCTGTTCAGATGAAATCTCTCAGGAAATTTGTCTGTGGATTATTGAATATTCCTGTTCCTGCAAACCGTGTAAGTTTGAGTGATGCTTTTGCGGGAAGATTCAGAACCATTCATGTAACATTCGATTACACCATTCAAAAGCCCAAAACGGTTAAGCTGGAAATTTATAACGAACAAGGACAATTGCTTCGCCGCGGTATTGATAATGAGCAGGTGGCTGCTGGCGACCATCGCTGGGAATATGAATTCACTATGCCGGTAAACAATCCCTCCAATGTTGACCGTAAAGTGATTTTGAAGTTTTACCTGAACGGACAATTAGTAACAACTAATCAGCACACGATTCCGAATAATTAATTGCTTGAAAAGAAAAAGCTCTCTGATAATTAGAGAGCTTTACCAAAATCCTATCCGTTCTTTTAGGATGAGACCTTTTCAATTCATTATGCCCACGGTGCTTTGCCGTTTACAGTAATTCCCATGCTGCGTGCAGTTCCGGCAACCATCTTCATAGCGCTTTCTTCTGTAAAACAGTTAAGGTCAGCCATTTTATCGTTTGCAATTGCTTTTACCTGTTCCCATGTTACAGAGCCAACTTTGTTTCGATTCGGCTCCTTACTTCCTCCTTGAATTTTAGCTGCTTCCAGTAACTGTACCGCTGCAGGAGGAGTTTTTATAATGAAGTCAAAAGACTTGTCTTTATAAACTGTAAGTACTACCGGCAGTACTTTACCCATGCTGTCTTTTGTGCGCGCATTAAACTGCTTACAAAACTCCATGATGTTTACACCCTTTGCACCGAGTGCAGGACCAATTGGGGGAGCCGGATTTGCCTGCCCACCTTTTACCTGAAGTTTAACGTATGTTTCTATTTCTTTAGCCATTGTTTGATTTTTTAAACTGTTGATTTACTATTTAGAAGTTTGAATCTGCCAAGTTACATCGGGGGAAGCCTCCACAATGTGGAGTCCGTGCAAACGAATCAAACTAAGATTGCTTCTCTACTTGTGTATAACTGAGTTCCACGGGGGTTTTACGCCCGAAAATTTTCACTGTTACTTTTAATTTCTTTTTGTCTTCATTCACTTCTTCCACTAATCCATTAAAGTCGTTGAAAGGTCCATCCGTAATCTTAACTGTTTCACCAACAAGAAACGGCTCTGCATGAGTTTCTGTGACACCACTCATTTCGTCCACTTTCCCTAAAATGCGATTGACTTCGCTCTTTCTCAGCGCTTGTGGTTGGTTATTGGGTCCAAGGAAATTTATCACATTTGTGATACTTCGGATTTTCTGAACCATCTCTCCGGAAAGCTTTGTCTCATCAGCTTCTAATAGTACATATCCCGGAAAAAAATTTCTTTCTTTAATTACTTTCTTGCCGTCTTTAATTTTGTAAATCTTTTCCATCGGTACAAGTACTTGCGCAACAATCTCACTCCACTTTGACCGGTTGATTTCACTATCAATATATTCTTTTGTCTTTTTTTCTTTGCCGCTAATTACTCTCAGCACATACCATTTTTTTTCCTCTGACATAATTAATACAATTTAGAATGATTGATAGAATGTCGTAAGAACAAGGCTGGAAATTTTATCCATACCAAAAACCAGCACAGCAATGATAAGCGATGCTATAGCTACTATAATTGTGCTTGACTGCAATTCATTCCATGTAGGCCAGGAAACTTTAGTAGTCAGTTCGTTGTACGATTCCTTGATGTATGTTCTGATTTTATTCATTACATTATTTTTCTTCTGCACGGGTGGAGAGACTCGAACTCCCAGCCAACGGTTTTGGAGACCGCTACTCTACCAATTGAGCTACACCCGTATTATTAGTTTCAGGTTTCAAGTTCAAAGTATCAATCAGCGGCCCCCTTTGATCCTTGAAACCCGAAACTTAAAACTATTTAATAATCTCCGTTACCTGTCCGGCTCCAACAGTTCTGCCACCTTCACGGATAGCAAAACGCAAACCTTTCTCCATTGCTACTGGTGTGATTAACTTAACCGTGATAGAAATGTTATCCCCGGGCATCACCATTTCAACTCCCTGTGGTAGATCTACTTCACCTGTTACATCTGTAGTGCGAAGGTAAAACTGCGGACGGTATTTATTAAAGAAAGGAGTGTGTCGTCCCCCTTCTTCTTTAGAGAGCACATACACTTCACACTTAAATTCAGTATGAGGAGTAATAGATCCCGGAGCACATACTACCATCCCGCGGCGAATGTCGTCCTTTTCAATACCACGAAGCAATAATCCGACATTGTCACCGGCTTCTCCTGTATCAAGAATTTTGCGGAACATTTCAACACCTGTTACAGTTGATTTGAGTGACTGATCCATCAGTCCAATGATTTCAACTGCATCTCCCGTATTAATGACACCCCTTTCTACACGACCGGTTGCTACTGTACCACGACCTGTGATAGAGAATACATCTTCCACCGGCATAAGGAAAGGTAAATCTTTTGGACGTGCAGGAACAGGAATATCTTTGTCCACAGCATCCATTAAATCTTCAATTGATTTTACTCCTTTAGGATCATTGTTCAACGCACCTAATGCTGACCCCCGGATAATAGAAGCATTATCTCCATCAAACTTATAGAAAGTCAACAGTTCGCGAATTTCCATTTCAACGAGATCAAGTAATTCCGGATCGTCAACTAGATCGCATTTGTTCATGAACACAACAATCTTCGGCACACCTACCTGACGAGCGAGAAGAATGTGTTCACGGGTTTGTGGCATAGGTCCGTCAGTAGCAGCTACTACGAGAATAGCACCGTCCATTTGTGCAGCGCCGGTTACCATGTTCTTAATGTAATCCGCGTGACCTGGACAATCCACATGCGCATAATGACGGCTTACCGTTTGATACTCAACATGTGAAGTGTTGATGGTAATACCTCTTTCTTTTTCTTCTGGAGCAACATCAATTGAATCATAGGAACGCTTTTCTGCGAGACCTTTTTTCGATAATACTTCTGTGATTGCAGCGGTAAGGGTAGTCTTACCGTGATCCACGTGACCAATAGTACCAATGTTTACATGGGGTTTGGTCCTTTCAAATTTTTCTTTTGCCATGATGAATAGTTTTAATTGATTTGATTAGTGATTGTTTAAAATGAATGAATGAAAAGTGTTTTATCACTTTTGAGCCAATGACCAGAATCGAACTGGTGACCCCGTCCTTACCATGGACGTGCTCTACCGACTGAGCTACATTGGCGGAATCGAATGATGAGGAAGATTCCCGAATTGATGAATTGATCCGATAATCGGCACCTATTACTTCGATGTTCGCCTGAGCGGGAGACGAGACTCGAACCCGCGACCCTCAGCTTGGAAGGCTGATGCTCTACCAACTGAGCTACTCCCGCTTATATCTACTTTGAATGTGAAATGATGAAAGCAAATGATTTCATTCCATATCCATAAACTTAAATCAAAGAACTGTTACAGTATTCTATTCGAAATCTGCAATTAATTTTCCCCTGTGGGGAGAGGTGGATTTGAACCACCGAAGTCGTAAGACAACAGATTTACAGTCTGCCCCATTTGGCCACTCTGGAATCTCCCCCTCAATTCTAAAGAACTTCGTTTAGAGCCGATGGAGGGATTCGAACCCCCGACCCACTGATTACAAATCAGTAGCTCTGGCCAACTGAGCTACATCGGCATCTTTATCTTTCAAAACAGTGGATTGGCAAGCATTCCGAAAGTTAAGGATAAAAAATATCCTTCCCTTTTTTGAAAAATGTCCGCAAATATACAATAATAGAGTTCAAATAAAAGAGTGCGGAAATAATTTTAATCCGAAAAGTTATTAACTAAGCAGTATGAAGGAATGAAGGTTTTTTGTTGCTGCTTTCTATCTGAAGAGGGTAACATCTCCTGCAATAACTCCCTTTCTTCCGTTGCGAATAATCTTATTCCCAAAATAATCTTCCCCTGAAATAACCCAAACATATACTCCGGGTGACACATTTTGATTGTGATATTTTCCATCCCATCCTATTGTCTGATCATTTGTTTCAAACACCAGTTCTCCCCATCTGGAAAATATTTTCATGTTAAAATTATAAATTACAGGACCATATATCATGAACACATCATTGTTCAAATCGCCATTTGGCGTAAATGCGCTGGGTACGTAAATATCTTCACAGAATACATCAATCGTAACTGAATCGGTTGCGGAACATTTACCAATTGTTCCTGTCACACTATAAGTCATGTCTTTAAGCGGATTTGAAACCGGTGAAGGGCAGATTGTACAACTTAAATATTTGTCAGGAGTCCAGACATAAGAATCTGCTCCGGAAGCTTCTAACTGAACAGGGGTTCCATTACAACTGCTCTGAACATCGGTTGTAATCGTAATTACCGGAATAACCTGAACACTCATTACAATCGAATTTGATATGGTATCCTGTACTGTTGCACAATATGCATCGCTTGACAGTGAGCAGGCAACTATATCGCCATCACTCAGATTGTTACTGCTGAAAGTCGGGGTGGTTGCTCCGTTCACATCTACTCCATTTATCTTCCATTGGTATCTCGGATTCTGTCCTCCGTTTTTAATTATCGAAGTAAAATCCACATTAGTAGCAGCACAGATGTCCGTTTGAGAAGCTGAAATAGCAATACTTGGAACAATACTTTGATTGATTCGAATTGTAATTAAATTAGAAGTAGCCGGAGAACCTGTTACACATAATTTATCTGAAGTCATCTCACAACTGATTACAGAACCATCCTTAGGTGTCAGAATATTGTATGTTAAGTTGGTTGCTCCCTGTATATCTACACCATCCAACTTCCATTGATAGGTTGGTGATTGTCCTTCATTTGATGGAGTAGCTGTAAAATCAACAGATGCTCCCGGACAAATAATTACAGACGAAGCAGTTATTGTAACAGATGCCGTTGTAACAGGATTTATAATCATATCTATACCATTGGAAACGGCAGGTGAGCCATTGGCACATTGAATGCTTGATGTTAGCTTGCATGTAACACTATCTCCGTTTTTCAATTTAGTGCTGCTAAATGTTAAATTATTTTCACCCTGAACATCTACTCCATTTATCTGCCATTGATAAGTAGGCGTAGCTCCTTCATTAACCGGAGTTGCGGTAAAATCCACATTTGTCCCTTCACAAATATTATTTACAGAATTATTTATTGAAATTGACACAGTAACAAACTGATTTACTGTTATTGATATGGAATCAGAAGTTGCAGGCGAGCCATTCACACACATAAGGTCGGAAGTCATTACGCAAGTAATAACGTCTTTGTCTGCTAACGAACCGGTATTAAAGACTGATCCCGTAACAGGCGGAGAAAGCGGACTTCCGTTTACCATCCAGTTATAGGTCGGATTGCCTCCATTCACAGGAACTGCCGAAAAATTTACTGACGATCCATCACAAACAGTTGTCGAAGCAGTACTAATAGTCACTCCTGCTGTTACATATTTTGTAACATTTATTGAAACTGTATTGGAAACAGCAGGAACAGGATCCGGGCAAGTCTCGTCTGAAGTTAGTTCCACCTTGACTACATCCGTACTCTGCAAACCGGTGGTATCAAAAGTATTGCCCCCTTTACCCACCTTAGCTTGATTAATATACCACTGATAAACCGGATTGCTTCCGGGATTTATCGGAACAGCGCTGAAAGTAACATTATCACCTTCACAAATATCAGTTGGTGATCCTGTGATTGAAACTGAAACTTTGTTAACTGGAATAACTGTAACAGTTAGTGTGCTGGAAGTTACGGGTGAATTTAAAACACACCCTGCATTAGAAGTCATAATTACTGAAACAGTATGATCTCCCGGAGAAAATATTCGCGTAATTATATTAGCTCCGTTGCTTGGTGCTGCGCCATCAATTATCCATTGATAAGTTGGCGTACCTCCGTTAGTTGGTGTCGTAGTAAAATTAATAGGCAACCCCTCACAGACAGGAGTTGCAGAAGCAGAAATCGCCACAGATGCATTTACACCGGATAATACATTTATTTTTATTTTTCCCGAGGTAGCAGTTGCTTGTGTTGCACAAGCTGAATTTGGTGTCATTACCACCCAAACAGAATCATCAGTCTGAGGAGCAGGATTATTGTAAATATTACTGTTACTACCCACTGGGGTGTTATTCAAGAACCATTGATAGTCCGGAGTGCCTCCATTCACAGGCGCTGCTGTATAACTAACAGTTGTGTTCGGACAAATAACAGACGGGGATGAAGAAATAGAAACTGAAGGAACTACACTGGTCACTACCTTCATTGTAACACTATTAGATGTCGCTATTCCTGTTCCTGGATTAGGACAATTAACATCTGAAGTCATTACAAGTGTTACTACTTCGTTATTCGTTAATGTTGAGCTACAGTATGTGGTACTGTTTGCACCTCCGGGTGCATTAGCATTGCCCACTTTCCATTGATAAACAGGTAAACTGCCTTCATTAACCGGAGTGGCGGTGAAGCAAACCTGAGTTCCTGCACAAATATTATTTGCGGAAGCACTTATAGTTACTGAAACGGAATTAACCGGCAGAACTGTTACAATAACTGTATCAGATTTTGCAGGAGAATTATTTACACACAACAGGTCTGAAGTCATTAATACATCTACAGTATCATCATTGTTTACATTATTTGGTGAAAATATAGAATTTGTAGCGCCTGAAATATCTGTTGAGTTTATCCTCCATTGATAGGTTGGCTTGGATCCTCCATTTACAGGTGTTGCTGTAAAGTTGACTGTACTTCCTGTGCATACAGGATTGGGAGTACCTGTTATTGTCACAGAAGCGCCGACAGTATTCATAACGGTCATTGTAACACTATCAACAGTCGGCGATCCGCTTACACATTGTTCATCTGAAGTTAATTCAACCAAAACCACATCTCCTGTATTTAATCCTGTACTGTTGTATATATCACTATTTGACCCTCCGGGAACTG
Organism: uncultured Bifidobacteriaceae bacterium; assembly: GCA_964424455.1. Taxonomy (GTDB): domain Bacteria; phylum Bacteroidota; class Bacteroidia; order Chitinophagales; family UBA10324; genus CAYRJA01. The sequence continues at coordinate 24,922 of CAYRJA010000018.1, read as the reverse complement.
CCAGTCCATTAACAAACCATTTATAAGTTGGATTTCCTCCATTAACGGGTATAGCTGTGAAACTTGCATTAGCTCCTGCACAAATTGAATCTGACGGAATACTGACTGTTACAGAAACAGGCAGAACCGGATTAACATCAACTGTAATCTCATTGGAATTGACATTCAATGGAGAAGCACATTGTGCGTTAGAAGTCATTTTTACACTTACCTTCTGTCCTTTTTGTAAATCTGATTTGCAGAATGATTGGCTGTTAGAACCGGATTGATCAACTCCATCCACTCTCCATACATAAGTAGGGGCATTTCCTCCACCGGAAGGATTTGCGGTAAAGCATACCTGAGTGCCTTCGCAAATGGGGAAAGCTGTAGTTGTAGAAATAGTTACAGAAGGTGTAACTGATTGAGTTACTGTAACAGGTATCTGAACGGAAGTAGCTGGAGAACCAATTACACATTGTTCATTTGAAGTCAATACGCATGAAATCTTATCATTATTTGATAAATTATTGCTGCTAAATGTAGCATTGGTTTCACCTGGAATGTCTAAATTGTTTAGTTGCCACTGGTACTTTGGCTTGGGTCCTCCATAAGTCGGAGTTGCAGTAAAATTAACATTCGTACCCGAACAAATACTTGCCGGTGGTTGACTAATACTGATGGAAGTGGTTACATTAGGAAGAACCCTTATTACAATTACATCAGAAGTATCCGGTGAACCTGTCACGCATTGCGCATTAGAGATTAAGATACAAGAAATAGCATCATTGTCTAATAAATCTGCTTTACTGAATGAAGCAGAATTTGCTCCCGGGATATCTATTCCATTCAACTGCCACTGTAATAAAGGATTTGATCCTCCATTCTGATATACGGCAGTAAAATCAACGTTTGTATTTGGACAAATCGTTGTATCTGTTGCGGAAATTGAAATAGATGCCACGCTGCCGGGAGTTATTGTAACGGCAATCTGATTAGATGTATCCTTGAGTTTGGAGACACAACCCAATGAGGAAGTTACTTCACATGAAATATTGTCGCCTGTTACAAGATTAGCGCTACAGAATACTGAATCGGTTTCGCCGCTAATGGGTATTCCATTATTGTCCAACCACTGATAGCCGGGAGTTGACCCTCCGTTTACAGGTTTGGCAGTAAAGCAAATGGAAGTTCCGCTGCAGACAGAAGGATTAGGAGAACTGATGCTTACCGATGCTGCAACGTTAGTTGTGACATTTATTATAATCTTATTAGAAGAAACCGTTAAACCACCAATTACACATTTCTCATCTGAAGTCATTATACACTGCACATCATCATTATTCTTCAATCCTGCTTTTTGATAAAAAGGAGAATTGGGAGCGCCCATGTCCTGTACTCCTTTCACATACCATTTATAAACAGGACTACTACCGGGATTCTGTGGGGTAGCTGTAAAATCAACTACATCGTTTGCACAGATTGTAGTTTTGCTTGCGCTGATACTTACCTGAGCTGTGACATTCGGCAAAACGGCTATTTCAATTACATTCGAGGTATCCGTGGAATTTACAAGACAGGGAGTAAAATTAGAATTCATCACACAAGTAATTGTGTCGCCTGCCGAGAAAGCCTTTGTATAGGTTCTCTGAGTAGCGCCGGCGATTGGGGCACCTTTACTCATCCATTGATATTTTGGGAAAGCCCCTGTCCCTCCATTTGTAGGAGTTGCACTAAATACAACAGTTCCTCCTGCACATACCGGATTAGGCGCTGCGCTAATCAATATTGATGCTGATGTGCTTGGTGTTACAGTAAGTGTTTTACTTGCAGTTGCCGGGTTATTTGTAACACATCCTCCCGCACTTGAGGTAACTTCCACTGTAATACTCTCTCCCTGTACCGGATTCGGAATATCCACAATTGATGAAGTTGAGCCACTCACAATGGTAGTTCCTCCTCTCTTCCATGTATATAATGGCTGGACACCTCCGTTTACAGGAGTTGCTGTAAATGAAGTCATTCCACTCGAACAAATAATAGCCGGGTTGGAAATACTGACACTTACCGGTGCATTGGCTGTAACAGTAACATTAATTCCATTGGATTGAACTATTTTGGGCGAAACACAAGGGTCATTTGATGTTAACTCAACCGAAATGCTATTACTGCTCCCTAACATCGATGAAATACAATAAACCAAATCAGTAGCTCCACCGATATTAAGTCCGTTTCGTTTCCATTGATACTTGGGTACAGTGCCCGGTAAAGTCGGAGTAGCTGAAAAACAAACTAATGTACCGGAACAAATAGCAGTACCTGTAGCAGTAATTACAACTGCCGCTGTCTGACTGGCTGCTACTGTTACTGTGCAAATATTAGAAGCAACATATCCCGGAGTAACACATCCTGTTAAACTCGAGGTAATTTCACAAGTAATTTTATCTCCATTAATGAAATTGTTATTGCCGTAAGTATTATTAGTAGCTCCTGTTATAACAAATCCGTTTCTTTTCCACCTGTAAAGCGGATTAGATCCTCCATTCACAGGTGCTGCAGTAAAATTCTGCCATGCCCCGGGACATATTGAAACGTTAGCCGGTGAAATAGAAACAGACACTGTAGTCATTGGGGTAACTGTTAGTTTAGCCGCTAGCGATGTATTATCTCCACAACTGTCATTATAAACTATACACTTATATTCATATCCATCCATTGAAATCGGGACATTGGTTATTTTTAAAGTTGCGGTATTTGCACCTGAATAAACTCCTGAATTAGATACATCTCCAAATGTTCCGGTCTTAGGGTTTACCTGCCATCTGTACTTTAAAAGCTCGCCTGTAGCTGTCACATTAAAATTTGCAGTAGCGCCTTCGCAAATAGTATCACTTACCGGCTGTTTTGTAACAAAAACCCCTTTGCTGATATATAATTGAACCTGCCTTGTATAAGTATTACAGCCTCCACAAACAACTGCACCCTTATAATATTGAAACACACCTGCCGGAGGTGTAGCTTTTATTATATCATTAATACACAGAGTCCGTGATTTAGCGCCTGAATAAAATGTCCCCATTGATCCATCATCTAAAAGGATTTGCCACCCTGCAGATTCAGATTTAACCCATTGAAATGTCGGTGTTTCCCCTCCTGTACAGATTCCGTCCATGGTAAGACATAAATCTTTGCCTTCACATATGAGAGCTGAATCAGATACATCTTTAGTA